>CALQIY020000014.1 GCA_943330755.2 Opitutus sp. GAS368 | reverse complement strand
CAACAACAATAACAACAATACGGCCAAAACGACCCAGCGTCCGGACCAGTTCAAGACCCTCGAGGAAAACGCCAAAAAGGACTACGAGGCCGAAAAGAAGAGCTTCTCCGCCTTGGGTTACTTCCGCCTGCTCGCCGAAGGCGGCGTGAAAGCCAAGGCCACTTGGGCGATGCTCCGGCGCGCCCCTGACGACCGCAAGGCCATGATCACCATGCTGCGGAAATATGAGACCATGGCAGGTGAGCTGGCCGAAAAGCCCGACGCCAAGGCCTCCCGCAACGAGAACCTTGCCTTGAAGAAGCAGTTGCAGAACGCGGCCGAATCCATCGAGAAGGTCAACCGGGAGACCTTGGTCATGGAGTTGCGCCTGAGCAATGACTGCCAAGCCCTCCTGAGCCGCCTGCCCAAGTAAGGCCCGACCGAAAGCCCCTCAAAAGGAACCGGCCGCCTTCGTGAGAAGACGGCCGGTTTTTTAATGGTGGAGCCTATCGGGCTTGAACCGACGACCTCTTGCATGCCATGCAAGCGCTCTACCAACTGAGCTAAGGCCCCTTGAAAAGGGATGGTTAACAAAGGTGGGTCAACGGGCACGGTCAACGCTTTTTTCCCAACAGTCCTAGTCTCTGGTTGCCAATGGGCGGGCATGCCTTTGCTTTCCCCCTGTGGATGAGTCAGCAGACAGCCCAGAAGAGGGCAAAACAGGCCAACAGCCCGCCCGCGGGCTGCGTTTTACCGACGATTTGATCGCCACCCTCCCCGTCGGCCAGTGGGACGGCTACACGGAGGTCATCGAGAGCGAACAGGACGCCGAACGGGCGGTGAAGCACCTCTCCAAGGAACGCGTCCTGGGCTTCGACACCGAGACCCGCCCTTCCCATACCCGCGGGGTCACCTACCTGCCCTCCATCCTAC
Organism: Opitutus sp. GAS368; assembly: GCA_943330755.2. Taxonomy (GTDB): domain Bacteria; phylum Verrucomicrobiota; class Verrucomicrobiia; order Opitutales; family UBA953; genus UBA953. The sequence goes on along the minus strand of CALQIY020000014.1, from coordinate 26,353 downwards.
AGCTGGCCGGCGCCGAAAAGATCTTCATCTTCCGCCTCGATGAATGCGGCGGGGTCCCCGTGATGTTTCCGCTCCTCTGCGACCCGCGCAAGGCCAAGGTCGGCGTCGCCGTCCGCGACGATGTGCGTCACCTCCAGGAACGCGCGCCGTTCGACGCCCCGGGCTTCATCGACGTCTCCGACTTCACCAAGCGCGCCGGCGTGATCAACACGGGCCTCCGCGCGCTGGCCGCGATCTACCTCGGGCTACAGATGAAGAAATCCAAGAGCGTGCAGTGCTCCCATTGGGAACTGCCGTTCGCGGTGAACAGCAAGAACAAGAAGGACGCCGAATTTGCCCGCAAGCAGATCGTCTACGCCGCCAACGATGCTTGGTTCAGCCGCGAGCTGTTCCTGAAGCTCGAGAAGGACGGGATCATCCCGCGCTTCGAATAAAGCCGCGTGAGCCCGACGTCCGCAGAGCAGGCCCTCGCACTCGGACTCGACCGAACGAAGCGACACCTCTTCCTGTGCGTCAAGTCAACGGAGCAGGCGTGCTGCGGCGGCGAACTCGCCCTGCGCTCCTGGGAACACCTGAAGACCCGGCTGAAACAGCTCGGCCTTGACGGCCGTGGCGGCATCCAGCGAACCAAGGCCGACTGCCTCCGGGTCTGCGTGCAAGGCCCCATCGCCGTGGTCTACCCGGAAGGTGTCTGGTACCGCGATTGTACGCCCGAGAACCTGGACCGCATCATCCAAGAGCACTTGGTGGGCGGGCGCATCGTGGCGGAGCTACGGTTCGCCGGGCCTACTTCTGCGTAGGTTCCTTCTTCTTCGGGATATCCAGCTTCTGATGCAACGCCCGCAGCTTCGGCTGCAGGTCGGCATAAGGCACGTCCTGCACCGCCAGCCCGGACTTCACGGCCATCGCCGCGGCGACGCCGGCTGACTCTCCGAGGATCATCCATACGGGCTCCATGCGTATCGAGGTCATGGCGATGTGGCTCGCCGAAACGCAAACGGGGACGAGGAGGTTCGTGCACTGGTCCTTCTTGGGCCGGATGGCTCGGTACGGAATCTGGTAGATGCCGCGGTTCTTCTCCTCGAGGTAAAGCATCGAATAATAGCCGCCCATGAGCGCGACCTGGCCGTCGAGCGCGACGGTCGCGTAAGGCCACTCGTCGACGCCATAGGAGGCGAGGCCGACGGAGTCCGCGGGGGTCGCCTTGCCTTCCATGTCCTTCTGCGTGACGACGTAGTCCGAGACCATGCGCCGCGCCTCGCGGACATAGAGCTGATGGGGGTAGCCATGGGTGTCGTCGAACGCGCCTTTCTCGAGGCCGGCACTGAGCGCGATTTCCTTCTGCTTGGCGGGGACGCTGGGGTCGGTACGCAGGAAATGGGTCATGCCGCGCACGAAATCCTGCTGCTCCTTCCAGATCTGCGCGCGGGTGGCATAATCGCCATCCGGATAGCTGGCGTTGTGGCCGTAGTTCGTCGGCGCGAACAAGGCGCGGGCGAGATTGCCGGCGCCACCGGAATACACGCGCCCACCGCTCTTTTCCCAGCCATCCAAGGTGCCGCGCAACACCCGCCCGGAAAGGATATCCACGCCCTGCTGGAAGGCCCGGCGATAGAGCTCGAACTGCTTCGGGTCGTAGTTCGCCGGCGGCTCGATCGGCAGGCTCTCGCCCTTGAAGACGAAGCGCCAGCGGAAGCCATAGCCCATCGTCAGCTTATCCGCCGCGCCGACCGGTGCGACCGGCGTCGCCTGCAGGCCCGGCAGTAGCCCGCTTTGCGGGTCGCCCGCCTTCACATAAGGGTCCAGGGCGTAGACCGACATCGGCGGTTGGGCGCCCGCCAGGCTTTCGCCGTAGGTCGACTTGGCCTCCCGGCCAAAGGTGTACGCAACCCCGGCTCGCGCCATGAGGTCGCCTTCGTAGGAGCAATCGATGAAGACCTTGGCCTTGATGACTCGCGCCTGGGCCTTCGTCGGCTGCGCCGGAGGGCAACCGTATGCGTCAAAAGGGGCGAGGTCCAAATCGATCGCGCGGATCACGCCATCGACCTTCTGTACGGCGCTGACGCGATGCTCAAAGAGCACAGTGACGCCCGCGGACTTCAGCATCTCAGTAAAGACGGTGCGATACTGGGCATCCTTATAATCCTTCTTCAGGATCGGACGGGTCGAACCGCTGACGGCTTCTTCCCTGCCCCAGTCGATATGCATCAGGCCGCCACCCGTCATGCCGCCCAACCATCGGCTGGGCTCGACCACGATGACCTTCGCACCTTCTTTGGCCGCGGCACAGGCCGCCATCACGCCGCTCGCGTTGCCACCGTAGACACAAACGTCGTAGCCGTCGACGGGTGCCGCGGCCGAACCAAGGGCGCCGAGGCTTAAGCCGACGATACCTACCCAGCGGAGAAAAAGACGGCGCGAGGGGTGGCTCATCGGCCGGAAAATAGAATGCGGATGAAGGGAGTCAACGCAGGCAAGTCTGGACGTTGACCCAAACCCGCCGGCGGCCTATGCCCTCGCCATGGACCTCGCCCCATACGTCTACGTGCTGCTCTTCGGAGCGGGGCTGTTGGGTGGCTTCATCGACTCCATCGCCGGCGGCGGCGGGCTCATCACCGTACCCGCCTTACTTTGGGCGGGGCTTCCTCCCCAGTTGGCGCTCGGGACGAACAAGGCTCAAAGCTCGTTTGGAACGGCGATCGCCGTGAGCCGCTACGCGCAAGCCGGGCTGGTCCAATGGTCGGAGGTCCGGCTGGCCGCGCTCCTTTCTTTCCTCGGTTCCATGGGCGGGGCCTTCGTCCTCACGCTCATCGGCAACGAGGCCCTGAAGAGGGCGATTCCATGGATGCTCCTCGCGGTGGTCGTCTATGTCATCGCCAGCCCGCGGCTCGGCACGACGACGACACGCGCGCGGATGAACGCCGTCCTTTTCTCAGGGCTCTTCGGCCTGACGCTCGGGTTCTACGACGGGTTCTTCGGGCCAGGCACAGGAGCGTTTTGGATTCTGTCCTTGGTCACCCTGCTCGGACTCGAACTCACCCGGGCCAACGCTTACACCAAGGTGGTTAACCTCGCGAGCAACCTGGGTTCACTGGTGGTCTTCGCTTGGCTTGGACACGTCGCGCCTTGGGTCGCCTTGGCGATGGTCGGTGGCCAGCTCATCGGGGCAAGGCTCGGCTCCGGACTCGTGCTGAAGCACGGCGCCGGGCTCATCCGCGGGGCTTTCCTGGCCGTCGTCTTGGCGCTGATCGCGAAGCTGCTCTGGCCAGTTTAACCGACGGGCTTACTTCAGCGCCTTCTCAATCGCGGACTGAAGTTCGGCGGAGTCAGGCTCAACGGATGAATCGAAACGGGCGAGCAGTTTGCCATCCTTGCCGACGAGGAACTTGTTGAAGTTCCAGGTGACGGGGCCGGGATGGCCAGCTTCCTTGCCGGTGAACGCGACGAATAAGGGATGGGCGGCCTTGCCCTTAGAGCTGACTTTGCTGGTCAGGGGAAACGTGACCTGAAAGCGGCTGGAGCAGAACTTCTTGATCTCCGCCTCGGTGCCGGGCTCCTGGCCGCCGAAGTCATTGCAAGGCACGCCCACGATGACGAGGCCCTGGTCCTTGTACTTACGGTAAAGGGCTTCGAGGCCTTCGTATTGGGCAGTATAACCGCATGCGCTGGCGACGTTGACGACCAAGACGGCCTTGGCCTTGAAGGCGGCGAGGGTCGTCTCTTTGCCGTCGATATCCTTGAGGGGAATGGTGAGCAAGTTGGTCGGTTCGGCGGCGTGCATAGAAAGGGTCAGGAGCGTGGCCAAGAAGGCGAGGAAGCGCATATCCGTAACGTATGCATTCACGGACAGGATGCAAGCGGACGGACGACTAGCGCCCCACCAGGACCTCGGCCGCGATCTCATCCCAGACGGCGTCCGCTTGGGCGGGCTTAACCGATGGCCGGCCGGCCTCCGCGAACCAGTAGCGGGCATTACCGAGGTCGCCCTCGACGAGATGCAGCAGACCATGAATCCAGGCGCCCTGGGCATCGTGGATGTCCTGAGCGATGGCATGCGATTTCTCCCAATCGCCTTTCTTGAGATGCCACAGAGACACGGCGGCATCACTCAAGCCTGCCGGCGGGCGCGCATCCTTCAGGGCGGAATGCTTCAGTTCGGCAGGCGTCATCTCCTGATCTCCTCGATAGCGAAGCCAGCGCAGGCCAACAGGAGCAGCACCGTCCCCAGAGAACCCATGATGACGCCGAACCATGCCCGGCCTGCACCTTGGAGGTGCGGCTGTCGCTTTAGGTCGCGCAAAGCCATGATGCCACAGAACAGCGCGAGGGGCGCGGGCAAGCAGAGGACGGAAACCAGCGCTAAGTAGCCCGCCGCAATCGCCCATCCTGAACGGTTGATGGGGATCACCATCGATAGAGCCGGATCAACTGGAGTCGGCCCCGGCGGCGGCGCACCGTGCGAGGGCGGGAAGAGTGTGGCCAAGGATTGCCAGTCGGCCATGCCCACGGTCCAAGCAAGGTCACCGGGGAGGAGTTCGCCGCGGTTCAGCTTAGCGAGGACTTCTTCCTGCGAAAACACCCCGAGCTGCTCACGGGCGCGAGAGACGTGGTACGGAGCCATGCGCCATCCCAAGACAGCCGTGGCGGGAAGTCAAAGACTCGCTGCCGATGCGGAGCGTGTCCGGGACGTCCACGCCAGCGTCAACCAGCCGGCGATGAGCAGCGTGCCGCCCAGCGGCGTGATCGCACCCAACCAACGGGGAGCGCCTAAGGCCATCGCGTATAAGGTTGCGGCGAAGATTAACGCTCCCGCCGACCAGAGACGAGCGGGCCAAGCCGAGGGCGAAGCAACCGCCCCGACGGCCAACGCATGCGTCAGTAAATAGAAGGTCGCGGTCTGCCACCAACCCGCGGCCTCAGGGATGAGGGCGAGGCGGTCCTTCAAACCATGGGCACCGAAGGCCCCGAGCGCGACGGCGGTCGCGCCCAGGAGCCCTGCAGTGACCAGACGACCGGACATCAGGCCTTGGGCTCGGTATCGGCGCCCGACTTCTTCTGCGTGAAGACCAGGCCCTTCTCGCCGACCGAGACGATGACCGGCTCTTCCTTGTTGTAGTCATCGCGCAAGATGGCTTCGGCCAACGGGTCTTCGAGGAGACGTTCCACCGCGCGGCGGAGCGGACGAGCGCCGTACTTCTCATCCCAACCGTTATCGACGAGGTAGCCGCGGGCGGCTTCGTTGACGACGAGCTTCACGCCGAGGTCGAGGAGGCGCTTGGCCACCTTGGCGACTTCGATGTCGACGATCTTGGTCATGTGCGTCTTCGCGAGCTGCTGGAAGATGACGATGTCCGTGAGGCGGTTGAGGAACTCGGGCTTAAAGGCGCGCTTGGTCTCATCCATGATGCGCTCCTTGAGCTTTTCGTAGTCGCGGGTCGAATCCACGCCGACGTCGAAGCCCACCGAATTGTTACGTTGGAGCACGTCGGCACCGACGTTGGACGTCATGATGATGATCGTGTTGCGGAAATCGACCACGCGGCCGAGCGAGTCGGTCAGGCGACCATCCTCGAGGGCCTGCAGCAGCAGCTGGATGACATCCGGGTGGGCCTTCTCGATCTCGTCGAAGAGCACCACGGAGTAGGGCTTGCGGCGGACCTGTTCGGTCAGCTGGCCGCCCTCGTCGTGGCCGACGTAGCCGGGCGGCGACCCGATCATGCGGGAGACCGTGAACTTCTCCATGTATTCCGACATGTCGATCTGGATGATCGCTTCCTTCTCGCCGAACATGCGTTCCGCGAGGGTGCGGGCCAGGAGCGTCTTGCCGACGCCGGTCGGACCGAGGAAGAGGAAGGAACCGATCGGGCGACGCGGGTCCTTGAGGTCGGCGCGGGAGCGGCGCAACGCGCGGGAGATGACTTCGCAGGCCCGGTCCTGACCGATGACGCTGCCCTGCAAATCCTTCTCGAGGTCGAGGAGCTTCTGGGTCTCCTTCTTCTCCATGCGGTTGAGCGGGACGCCCGTCCAATCGGCGACGATGTGGAGCATCTCCTCCTCGCCGACGACGATGCGCTTCTCGTCGCGCTTCTTGCGCCACTCTTCGAGCATCTTCTCGCGCTTGGCCCGGAGTTTCTTCTCCTGGTCGCGGAGGTTGGCGGCTTCCTCGAACTTCTGGTGCCGGGAAGCATCTTCCTTCTGCAGCACGACGGCGTCGATGTCGGCCTGGGCCTTGTCGAGCTCCGGCGGGAGGTTCAACGAACGGATGCGGGCGCGGGCGCCGGCTTCATCCATCACGTCGATGGCCTTGTCCGGCAGGTGGCGAGCGGTGATGTAGCGGTGCGAGAGTCGGACCGCGGCCTCGATGGCGGCGTCGGTGTACTCGCACTTGTGGTGGTCTTCGTACTTCGAACGGATGCCGCGCAGGATGAGCACCGCGTCTTCGGGCGACGGATCGTCGACCTTCACCGATTGGAAGCGGCGCTCGAGGGCGGCGTCCTTCTCGATGTGCTTGCGGTACTCGGACAAGGTCGTCGCACCGACGCACTGGATCTCTCCGCGCGACAAGGCCGGCTTCAGGATGTTGGAGGCGTCCATCGCGCCTTCGGCGGCGCCCGCCCCGACGATGGTGTGCATCTCGTCGATGAAGAGGATGATGTTCTTGGCGCGCTTGATCTCGTCCATGATGCCCTTGATGCGCTCCTCGAACTGGCCGCGGTACTTGGTGCCGGCGACCATCAGCGCGAGGTCGAGCGTCACGACCTTACGGTCCAGCAAGATTTCCGGGACGATGCCGGAAGCGATTTCCTGGGCCAAGCCTTCGACGATGGCGGTCTTGCCGACGCCCGCTTCACCGATGAGGACCGGGTTGTTCTTCGTGCGGCGGCAGAGGATCTGCACCACGCGGCGGATTTCTTCCTTACGGCCGATGACCGGATCGAGTTCGCCGGCGCGGGCCAGCTCCGTGAGGTCACGGCCAAAAGTCTTGAGCAACGAAAGTCGCTCGCCACGCCCCGGGCGGCCACCTTCCTCCCCAGAGCGGCGGGGCGGCGGAGCATCTTCACCCTCGGACTTCTCCTCGGGCGGGGTGTCGTCGGACTTACCTTCACCCTCAACGGACGCGTTGGGGTCGATGTCGGCGAGGATTTCCTTGCGGCATCGCTCGAGGTCGACGTCGAGCTGCTGCAAGACGCGCGCAGCGACGCCCTCCCCTTCCTTCAGGAGGCCAAGCAGGATGTGTTCGGTGCCGACGTAAGCATGACCGAGGCTACGGGCTTCGGTGACGGCATGAGCCATGACCTTCTGCACGCGGGGCGTGAGCGGAATGGTGTCGGGGGCCTTCGCTTCCTCGGGACCCTGTCCGACCTGCTTCTCGACCGCGGCGCGGACGTTCTTCAGGTCGAGGCCCATGCGGCCGAGGACATTGACCGCCACGCCCTCACCCAGTTTGATCAGGCCAAGCAGGATGTGCTCGGTCCCGACGTAGTTGTGGTTGAAACGGCGTGCTTCGGCTCGAGCGAGCTCCACGACCTTACGGGCGCGGGGTGTGAAATTGTTGTTATTCTTGTCCTTGTCCATGGGATGGGTGGTGAGGTGGGCTTGAGAGCCTGTTAAGCAGATACTATGCCCAAGCCATTCAGGGCATCAAGCGGGGACCCCACATTGTAAATAACCTCGCCTTTTGCCTTTGCCAGCGGTCGGGCGGGCTTGTTTCTTCGAGACTACACCATGGGAATCAGCATGCAAGCAGCCGGACCTGCCCTCCAAGGGCTCGTCCAAGGCCTCCAAGGCCAGAAAGTGGCCGTATTGGGGCACATGCGCCCCGACGGCGACTGCATCGGCTCCCAAGTCGCCCTCTGCCGCATCCTCCTAGCCGCTGGCATTGACGCCCTCTGCGTCAACCGCGACCGCGTCCCCCCGAACATGGTGTCATACACCCAGGGGGTCAGCTTCCTCACGGGCGACCAGTATGTCCCAGATGGCCGGGTGGCTGTCGCAGTCGACTGTGCCGATGCGTCTCGCATTGGTCCGGACCTCTTGGACAAGTTTGGCGGCAAGCTTTGGGGCAACATCGACCACCACGCTTCGAATCCAGGCTACGCCCAGCACAACATCGTGGTCAAGACGGCGGCGGCGACTTGCCATGTGCTCGCTTACGGCGCGCTCCGTCAGAACTTAGGCTGCGACGCCGCTACGGCCAAAGCCTTGCACCTCGGCATCGTGACCGACACCGGTCGCTTCAGCTACGCCAGCGCCACGGCCGAAGTCTTCGCCTTGGCCGCGGAACTCATCGAACGCGGCGCCAACCCGGCGGAGACCAACTTCCTCGTCTTCGAACACGAGAGCCGGGGGAAGCTCGAGCTCACCAAGCGATTCCTCAACACGATCCAATTCCACGAAGACGGTAAGATCTGCTCCGGTGAACTCACGCAGGCCGACTACGCCGCGACCGGCACCACCAAGGAAGACAAGGAAGGCCTCGTGGAATTCCCCCGCTCCGTCGAGGGCGTCGAAATCGCCGTCCTCATGGAAGAAGGCCGCGACGGCGTCCGCGGCAGCCTCCGTGGTCGCGACCCCCGCCTGCGCTTGGACCTCTTGGCCGGCAAACTGAACGGTGGCGGGCACGTCCTGGCCGCGGGCTTCAATATGCTGGGTTGTACGCTCGCCAAGGATCGCGCGCGCATCCTCGGCATCGTCGCCGACCATTACCGCGAGCATATCGCCCGATGAGCGACAGCCTCCCCGAACCCGAAGGCGTCCTGCTGGTCGATAAGCCGCAAGGCATCACCTCGCACGACGTCGTCGACAAGGTCCGCTGGCTCTACCAAACGCGCCGCGTCGGCCACGCCGGCACGCTCGACCCGATGGCCACGGGCCTCCTCATCATCCTGGTGGGTAAGGCCACCAAGGCCTCGCAGTACCTGATGTCCCAGGAGAAGGAATACCTCGGCGAGGCCACCCTCGGCGTGGTCACGGACTCCCAGGATGCCGATGGCGAAACCACCGAAACCAACCCGGTGCCGGAGCTGACGACCGACCAAATCGCCGCCACGATGGCCACGATGCTCGGCGACCAGCACCAGCTTCCGCCGATGCACTCGGCGAAGAAGATCGGCGGCAAGAAACTCTACGAGCTCGCCCGCAAGGGCATCGAAGTCGAACGCGAACCACGCTTCATCCGCATCGACGCCTTCGAACTGCTCTCGTGGGAGAGCCCCCGGCTCAACTTCCGCGTCCATTGCACCAAGGGCACTTATGTGCGCACCATCGCCTATGATTTGGGACGCAAGCTTGGGCCGGGCGCGCACCTCACGATGCTGCGCCGGACGCTGTCGGGCAAGCTGCACGTCGATCGCGCCAAGACGCTGATGGAGCTGGGCGCGATGAGCCGCGAACAGCTCGTCGCCTGCTTGATTCCCGTGCACGAAGCCGTGCCGAGCATCGCCCTGGGATGAGCCACGCCACGAGCATCCACCTCGCATTGGGCGCCTTTGATGGGGTGCACCTCGGCCACCGCGCCGTCCTGCATTCCGCCCGCGCCGCGGCCCGCCAAGCCCATGGCAGCGTCGGGGTCATGACCTTTGAGCCGCACCCCAGCAAGGTCCTCCGGCCGGAATCAGCGGTCCCGCTCATCCTCAACCGCACCCAGAAAGATGAGCGCCTGACCGAGGCCGGGGCTGAATTCATCCACCATCAGGAGTTCACACTCCAGCATGCCGCGATGGAGGCCGCGGATTTTCCGGCTTGGCTGCTCCATCACTTCAAGGGCCTCCGCTCGGTCCACGTCGGCGCGAACTTCCGCTATGGCCAAGGCCGCACCGGCGACGGCGAGTCGCTCGTCCGCGATTCCGGCCAACTTGGCCTCACGGTCCACCTCGTCGAGCCCGTCGCCCTCGACGGTGAAGCCGTGAGCAGCTCGCGTATCCGCGCCGCCCTCCGGCACGGCGACCTCGCGCTGGCCAACCGGATGCTGCTGCGTCCGTATGAAGCCACGGGCACCATCATCGATGGCCGCCGCCTCGGTCGCACCATCGGCTTTCCGACGCTGAACCTGCCGTGGAGCCCGGAGTTGCGCCCGGCCTTCGGCGTCTACGCCGTCGAGCTCGTGAACGCCGACGGGCTGGCCGAACCTGCCGTCGCCAATTGGGGACTCCGACCCACGGTCGAAAGCGGCCCCGTGGAACCGCTCCTGGAAACGCACATCCTTCGGGCCTCTGGTCCCATCCCAACGACGGGGGCAGCGGTGCGTATCCGCTGGTTGCACTTCCTTCGCCACGAACAGAAGTTCGCGCATCTCCCGGCACTCCAGGCCCAGATCGCGGAAGACGCCCAAGCGGCCGCCGTCATTCACGGACTCGCTGGCGGCCGCTGAGCGCCAGCTCAGGAAGCGAACTTCTTGATGATGCCGCCGAAGGCGCCGTTGGAGAAGAAGACGATGCAACGGGCCCCCTGCCCTTCGGCGGTGTGCAGACGCAAGGCGTCCAGCAACGCATCGTTCGAAGCGGGGGCGAAACCACGGCGACCCGCCGCGGTGATGGCCGCGGCCACACCGGTGCTGTCGAAGCTTTCGCCGCCGAGCTTGTCCGCGCGATGGGCGGGCGCCAGGTAGACGTCATCGGCCAGCATCAACGCATCGCGGAAGGCGTCCTGCATCACCTTGCGGGCGGCGGTGTTGCTGCGCGGCTCGAAGCAGGCGACGAGACGATGCTGGGGATAACGGGCGCGCAAGGATTCGAGCGTGAGTTTCAGCGCGGTCGGGTGATGACCGAAATCCTCGATGACCACGCGGTCCGGACGGTCGACGAGGACCTGCTGGCGGCGCAGGACGCCTTGGAACTTCGCCAACGCCGCGAGCGCCAACCGGGTCGGGTCTTGGCGATCGAGCAGGAGCCCAGCCGAGACCGCGGCCATCGCGGCGTTACGGGCGTTGAACAGTCCGGGCAAAGCCCACTGCACGCGCCCCCACTCCTTGCCCTTCCATAAAAGCGTGAACGAAGAACCCGTGGCCGTCTCCCGGAAATCGGCGATGACGGCATCGTTGTCCGCCCCGGTGCCGACGCGGACCACCGGGGCCCAGGTCACGTTCTTCACCAAACCGAGCACGTTGGCGTCGTCGCCATTGGCGACCACGGCACCATCGCGCGGGACGATGCGGAGTACGTGCGAGAACGTGCGGAGCACGTCATCGAGGTCGCGGAAGATGTCGGCATGGTCGAACTCGCAGTTGTTGATCGCGAGGACATGCGGCAGGTACTGGATGAACTTGCTGCGCTTATCGAAGAAGGCGGTGTCGTATTCGTCGCCCTCGATGACGAAGGGGCCGCCGGACTTACCGGGATTAGAGCTATCCGGCAGGTCACGCGGCACCCCGCCGACGAGCCAGCCGGGGTTGGCGCCATTGGCCTCCAGCAGCACCGCCGCCATGCAGGTCGTCGTCGTCTTGCCATGGGTACCGGCGACGACGATGTTGCGCCGCTCGTTCAAGAGACGCGTGCGGAGCAGCTCCGGCAGCGAAACATAAGGCTGCGTGCGGGCTTCCAACAACCACTCGACCTCCGGGTGGCCGCGCGAGGCGACGTTGCCGACGACGACGAGGTCGGGCTTAAGCTGGGCCAGGCGTTCTGCAGACCACCCTTCCAGGATTTCGATGCCGGCGCCACGGAGGTGATCGGACATCGGCGGGTAGACGCCCGTGTCGGAACCCAGCACGTCGTGACCCAGCGAGCGCATCAACAAAGCGGCATTACCCATCGCGGTGCCGCAGATGCCCATGAAATAAATCCGCATAGGAGGCATAAAAGCCCACCCGACCCCGAGGGCGAGCCGAGAACGGCTGAAGACCTCGCCAAAAGGAGGACCCCGGTCACCTTGCGGCAACCGGGGTCCGAGACCATCTCTGACTGTACCTTCTGGGCTATCGGCCGATGTTCACTGGCTTAACCTGTTTCTGACCGTCCGTTCCGTCTGACCGTCGGTTCTTGCTGACTACCCGACCGACTGGACCGTCCTAAACCGACCTCACCACTGACTTATCTGGCACTAGCCGGTACCGTCCTTACGCCGCCCGTCCCAAGTCGCCCAGGTCCGTTGGCTTTGGGTGATTCCGCTTCTCTTTCTCCAGGCGATGGCGGCGGCGAAGCTGGCGATCGACCTTATCGATCAAAATATCGATGGATTTGTACAAATCCTCGGATTCCTCGCGGACCACGATGTCCGGACCCGGCACCTCCAACCGGATCTGGGCGGCGAACTCACGGCTGTGGTCGCGGTTGCGGTTGTAAACGAGCTCGACGTGCACGCGGATGATCCGCGGGTTGTGGCGCATCAGTCTTTCGACCTTGGCGCACACCGTATCCTTCAGGGCGTCGGTGAGGTCCATATGGACCCCCGTCACGACTACCGGAGCATTGCTCATGTGTGTTGTGTTTTGGGGTTTGGCGTGAGAACCTGCGGCCATGTCAAAGAACGATACCATCGATGATTTTCTCAGAAGTTTCTCCTGTGTGATCATAACGGGTGCTTCCTCCGGCATTGGACGCGCGATTCTCTCGCGCATCTACAATTCTGGGACCGCGGCCGCCGTCTTCAACCTTTCCCGCACCCCACCGGAGGGGGTCCCGAATACCTGCAAGTTTACTCACCTTACCTGCGACCTCTCCCAACCCTCTCAAGTGGAAGACGTTGTTGGCGAATTACGGAAACTAATGCCGGCGGAAGGTAGAATTCTGCTCGTTAATAATAGCGGCTTCGGTGGCTACGGCGAGTTCCCAGCCCCCGGCCTGGACCACACCTTGAAGATGGTCGACGTCAACGTGCGCGCACCGGTGCAGCTCACGGGCCTGCTGTGGGACGAACTCAAACGGCGGGGCGGTCAGGTCGCGACGGTCGCCTCGCTCGCGGGCTACCAGCCCACGCCCTTGATGACGACGTATGCGGCGACGAAGGCGTTCATGCTGCATTGGAGCATCGCGCTCGACGCGGAAGCCAAGCCGTACGGCGTACGCTGCGTGGCGATCTGCCCGGGACCGGTCTCGACCAACTTCTCCAAGGCCGCGGGCTTCTCCGGCCCCACGGGCCTGGGCGGCCAGACCGCCGAGGACTGCGTGGACGAGTCGCTCCACGCCATGGCGAAGTCGCGGCCGCAGGTCATCCCGGGCTGGAAGAACCGCCTGCTGGGCATGTTCAGCGCCCGCCTGCCGAAGCCTTGGGCCGCAGCCATCGGCCTCCGGATGATCCGCCGCCTCCGGCTGGATCGTTTCGTGCAGCGCTGATCAATCGGCGGCCGCCGCCAACAACTCGCGGGCGTGCGACAAGGCCACCTTGCTCGCGCGATCACCCAGCATGCGGGCCAGTTCGGACTCGCGGTCCTTCCGCTTCGCATGGACGGGGGCGATGGCCACCGTGGTGGAGCGTTCATCCTGCGTCTTGGTGACGACCAGATGCGCATGGCCCAAGGCGGCGACCTGCGGAAGGTGCGTGACGCAGAAGACTTGGTGGGCGGCCCCGAGGGCGGCGAGCTCGCGGCCGACCTGCGCGCCGATTTCTCCACCCACGTTGGCGTCGACTTCATCGAAGACCAACACGGGCGTCTGGTCGACCGCCGCGAGGACCGTCTTCAGCGCCAGCATCACACGGGCAGCTTCGCCGCTGGACGCGATCTGATCGAGGGGCAGCAAGTCCTGGCCGGCGTTCGGACAGAAAAGGAAGCGGACGGCATCGGACCCCTGCGGGCCTAATTCCGCGGCCGCGACTTCGATGCGCAGGTCGGCCTTCTTGAAGCCGAGCGCCCCCAACATCTTGCGAACGGCACCCGCGAGCTTATCGGCCGCCTTGGCCCGCGCCGCATGCAAGGCGTCGGCTTGCTTGCGCAGGTCCTTCTCCAACTGCGCCGCCTCCGCACGGAGCTTGGCCACACGGGCCTCGACGTCGCCCTGGGAAAGGAGCCGCTGGGCGATGCCGTCTCGCTTCGCGCGCACGTGCACCGCCTCCGGACCGTACTTACGGCGAAACTCCAACCACAGGTTCATCTTCGTCTCCAATTCACCGACGGACTCATCGTCGTCGGAGAGACCGCGGGCTAGGCGGGCATAATCGGCCCGAATATCTTCGGCTTCCGCGGCCAAGGCATTGAGCCGATCGCGGAGGGCCGTGGACTCATCGTCGATGCGGGAGACATCCTCGGAGGCCTTCAGCAATTTCGGCAGGACTTCACCGAGGCCATCGGTACCTAAGCCGGCATCGAGCTGTCCCAGCAAGGCGCCAAGCTCCTGGGCACGCGAAGCGCGGGCATGGTCGCGTTCCAACTTGGCCACGGCGGCGTCGGACAGATCCAGCGAACCGAGCTTCTCCAACTGGGAGCGCAGGAACGCCTCTTCATCCTCGGAGAGTTTTTCCGCGCCGGCGGCCTCGTCGGCCGCGCGCAGCAGGCCCAGACGCTGACGCCAGCCGGCGCGATAGGTCGCCAAGGCCTTCCCCAAGCCCGCATGCAGGTCGAGCATCGCGAGCTGCGTCTCGGTGCGCATCAGCTTCTGGGGTTCACCGGGCCCGTGGAAATCGATCCAGAGCTCGCCGAGCTGCTGCAGCTGCGCCAGCGTGGCCGCCCCCCCGTTGATCGTGATGCGACCCGCCTTGGTCGCATGCACCGACCGCTTGAAAAGCAATAAGCCCTCATCGCAGACCGGGAGGTCCAGTTCCTGCAGAAGCGCATCGAAGCGCGGGTCCTCGCCGACTTCGAAGTCCGCTTCGACCACGCATTCCTCGGCCCCCTTGCGCACGACCGTCTTGGCGGCGCGATGGCCGGCGAGCAAGGAAAGCGCCCCCAACAGGACGGACTTACCGGCGCCGGTCTCACCCGTCACCACGGTGAAGCCGGCGCCGAGTTCCAATTCGGCGCGATCCATCAAGGCGAGGTCGCGGATGACAAGGCGGCGAATCATAGGGCGGGACGAGCGCCGTACAGGGCGGACCCGACGCGGACGCAGGTCGATCCCTCGGCCACGGCGAGTTCGAGGTCCCCGCTCATACCCATGGAAAGCTCGGGGAGTTTGATCCCGAAACGCGTCTCCAATCCGTCGCGACAACGGCGTAGTTCGGCGAAGGTGCGCCGGGCGACCGCGGGGTCGTCCGATAAAGGGGCGATGGCCATGAGCCCGACGACCTTAAGCGAGCGGTGCGGCAGCAAGGCTTCCAGGACAGCGGGGGCTTCGGCGAGGTCGCAGCCGAATTTGGCGGGGTCGTCGCCGGAGTTCACCTGGACGTAGACCTCGCGGGTTAGGCCCAACTCCGTCGCAATACGACCGAGCCGGGCGGCCAACTCGGTCGAATCCACGGATTGCAGCACGTCGAAGGCCTGGAGGGCCTGCTTGGCTTTGTTGGACTGGAGGTGCCCAATCAGCTCCCAACGGAGCGCAGCAGGCGACTGAGGACGCTTTAAGAGGGCTTCCTGCACCCGATTCTCCCCGACTGACCCCAATCCAAAGCGATGGGCAAACTCAGCCGCCTCAAAGGGATGCGTTTTGGTGACCGGCAAGAGCCGGACCGACGACGGCGAGCGCCCGCTAGCCTGGCAGGCCTGGGCGAGGCGCTCCAAAACGGCCTGACAATGGGCGGTAAACTGGTCGTAGGTGACCATTTGAGCAGTATGAAGCACCTATGGCTTCGGAGTCAACGCCTGCGATTCGTTTAAAAGAGCCGATTTTGGGGCTTTGGATTAGCCCTTCTACACTTGAAGGAACTTCCCATTAGATTTAGTAATCTAAGAACGCGCACCATGCACATCGAGAACCTCAAGATCTTCCGGGACCTGGTCGACAACGAAAGCTTTTCGAAGGCTGCCAAGCTCAACGCCATCACGCAGTCGGCCGTCAGCCAGCAACTCCGCTCGATGGAAAAGCACTTCAACGTCCTGATCGTCGACCGCAGCCAGAAGCAGTTCCGCCTCACCCGCGAAGGCCGGAGCCTGTATGAAGCCTCCAAGGATATCCTGAACCGCTACGAGCAGGTCGCCAGCGAGATGCAGGAGATGCGTAAGGTCGTCAGCGGCACCGTCCACGTCTCCACCATCGTCTCGATCGGCCTCCATGAACTACCGCCTTACGTGAAGCGCTTCATGCAGGAGTTCCCCCACGTCAACGTGCGCGTCGAATACCGCCGCTCCAACCTGGTCTACGAAGACGTCGTCTCCAGCGCCGTCGACTTCGGCCTCGTCGCCTTCCCGCAGAAGTATCGCCAGGTGGAGATCATCCCTTTCATGGAAGACCAGCTCGTCGCCATCTGCGCCCCCAAGCACAAGCTCGCCGCAAAGAAGGAAATCGAGCTCGCCGACCTGCAGGGCTGCAAATTCATCGGCTTCGACCAAGACATCCCGACCCGCAAGGCGCTCGACCAGTTCTTCCGCGAACAACGCATCGAACTCGAACCCTCGATGGAGTTCGACAACATCGAAACGCTCAAGCGCGCGGTGGAAGTCGATGCCGGCGTGGCGCTCGTCCCCGAAGGCACCATCCGCTCCGAAATCGAACAGGGCACGCTCGTGAAGCTGCGCCTCCGTGACCGGCGCGTCGCCCGGCCCTTGGCCATCCTGCACCGCAAAGGCCGCGTCCTGACGCCGGCGATGAAACGCTTCATGGCGCTCATGCTCAACGGCCTGAACGGCAAAAGCGCCGAAACCGCCTAAATCAAACGCGGGCCGAACGCTCGAGGCGACGCGCCAGCGCGAAGCCCGGCAGGGCTTGCGCCAGCAGGAAGCCGAGGCCGACCCAGAGGAGCGCATCGGCGTTGGCGCCGGTCAAAGCCGTCGCCGCCAAGCCCCACCAGAGCACGGCGCCCACCAAGGGCTCCGGTGCCCGCTTCAGACTCGCACGCGCCAGCGACCAAGCCCCGAACAGCGCCGCCGCCAACCCGGCGGTGACCGCCGCGGAAAGGTGGCCAAGGGAGAAGTGGGCGTAGAGCAGAAACCCCTGAGCCACCAGCAGGCCGGCCAAGATGGCTGAGCTCACCCGGAACTGGTGCGGGAAGAGCGCGAACCGCGCACGGTGGGCCCGGAGGTAAAGCACGGTGGCGATGACCGCCATCGTCAAGGTCAGCGCCCAGATGTAACGGAGGCCGCTGATCGGCATGACGAACTTATCGATCGCCCATTGCGCCAAGAAACACTTCGCCAAGATCAGCGACCAGAGGGCCCCCAGCCGATCGACGACGACGACCTCCCGATAGGCACGCTCCACCGACAAGGAGAGTTCCGTATCGGACCCCGCGGGCAAGGATGATGGCAAGGGCGCCATGAGGCCGCCTACCGTGCGGGCTTACCGCGAGCCTGCAACCTCAGGCGTATGTTTAACTCAGGAAACCCAAAGTTTGGAACGTTTGATTTCCGCAGCGACGGCCGGGGGGACCTCCTTTTCCCAGCCTTCGTAGCCTTGGCGGATGCGTTCGGCCAAGGTGCGCGGCTGGCAAGCCAAGGCCGCCGGACTGGCCCCCGTGATCGGGACGAGGAAGCCGTTATTGCGCAGGTGCTCAAACAGGCCTGCGACCTTGGGGC
Organism: Opitutus sp. GAS368; assembly: GCA_943330755.2. Classification (GTDB taxonomy): domain Bacteria; phylum Verrucomicrobiota; class Verrucomicrobiia; order Opitutales; family UBA953; genus UBA953. The sequence continues at coordinate 8,817 of CALQIY020000014.1, read as the reverse complement.
GAACCTGGACGTCGGCGGCCGTGACCACCGCGTCCAAGGCGACCTGATAGGTCTCCGGAAAGCAGACCAGGCACGCCACCGGATCCGAAATCAAGCGCCGCAACTGGTCGCCGCGCATCGGATAAACCATCACCTTCACGCCATCCTTGAACAGGCGGCCGCAAGCTTCGAGCACGCCGCCTTCGAGATGGGTGTAGTGGGCGGGATTGAAGAGGTCCACCAGGTTGTTCATGCCCGCGATCAACGTCACGTCCCCCGAGGTGTGCAGACGGAAATAGGCCGGGAGACGATACCAACCGCGATGACGGGTCACGAGCAACGGACGGCCGACCGCGGCCACGAGACCGATGCGGGCGACGATCTCCGCCTCCGTGGCGTTCTCCTGCCCAACGCACATCTCGTAGAGCGTCACGGTATCCGCGCCCGGCGGTTGCGCGTGCTGGGCGCAGCTGATCATGTCTTCATTGACGAGCGAGAGCGGCCGGAAGGTGCCGCGGGCGACGAGCACGGACTTCTTGTAAAAGAATTCCCCCGCCACCGCCGGGAGGCCGCGTTCATCGAACAGCACCGCATCCGTGAGGCCGAGGCGGACCAGCCGGACCAAGGCCGTACGGTTATCGAAGTCGCGGAAGCCGGGCCCGCTGAAATGGGCGAAATCGACCTCCACGCGGCCCGCACCGACGTCCTCGATGATCGCCTGCACGAATTCGTCGATGGAGGCGCGGCGATGCAGGGCCGCATGGACCAGATTCACGCCCACCATGCCGAGGGCGTCCTGTTGACGACCGGCATCGCGATCCCACAACCGCAGGTGGAGAATGACGTCGCTCGGCGCGGCGCCGGGCTCGGACTGGAAACGCATGCCCATCCAAGAGTGGCCCTGCCCTTTGCCGTCATGCGGCGTCGTGGCCACGGTATCCGCGAAGGCAAAGAAACGCGTCTGCGCGCCGCGCTCGGAAGCCAGCCGATCGACCAAGAGTCCGTACTCGTGCCCCATCATCTGCTCCAGGCGTTCGCGCGAGACGTACCGCTTGGGGTGACCATAGATCGCGTCGCTGACGCGCATGTCATACGCCGACATGCTCTTGGCGACCGTCCCAGAGGCGCCACCGGCTTTGAAGAAATGCCGGACCACCTCCTGACCCGCGCCGATCTCCGCGAAGACCCCGTAGGCGGACCGGTCGAGGTTGATGGCCAGCGCCTTGCGGGCGGTCACCGCACCGGGCTGTTCATGGGTAGTCTCGGACATACCGCAATGGTAGCCCGCCCGTGTGGCGGAAACCAGCGGAAAGGGGTGACGAAATGGCGACTTTGGATTGGCGAAACATGAGCAGGCAGGCACAGTGATGGGCAAATTCACCCGCCCCCGCGCCACCTCATCCCATGAAAGAATTTTTCAAGTCGGTCCTCGCCTCCACCCTCGGGACCTTCCTCGCCGGCCTCGGGCTTTGCTTCCTGCTGTTCGTGCTCATGGTCGGACTGGTCAGTTCCAGCGGAAGCCAACCTGAATCCACACCCGTCCTCCTGAAACCCAAAACGATGCTCGTCATCGGCAATGGTCTGGCGATCAACGATACGCCCGAGCATGGCACGCCGGGTTTGACCTCGTTGCTCGGCGGTAGCCCGATGCCGCAAGTCGACCTCCTCCGCGCGTTGGAAGCCATCGACCTCGCGGCCAAAGACAACAACGTCGCCGGCCTCTTGATCGCCGGGGAAATCGAAGCGGGCATCGTGCAGCTCGGCGAGCTCCGGCAAGCCATCCTCAAGTTCAAGGAATCCAAGAAGCCCGTCATCGGTTGGGTGGAGAACTCCTCCCAACGCGAATACTACCTCACCAGCGCCGCAGACAAGATCTACATGCACCCGGCGAGCGAGGTCGAACTGAAGGGCTTGGCCTCCTACCACATGTATTACGGCGAAACGCTGAAGCTGCTCGGCGTCGGCGTCCAGGTCACCAAGGTCGGCAAATACAAGTCGGCCGTCGAACCGTACATCGGCGACAAGATGAGCGCGCCGGCCCGCGAACAGACGGAACTCCTGCTCAATGGCGTGTGGAGCCGCCTGCTGACGGATATCGCGCTCTCCCGGAAGGTGACGATCGCCTCCCTCCGCCGGGCGGCCGACGAAGCCGGCATCTATAACGCCGAAAAGGCGCAGGCGCTTAAGCTGATCGACGGGATCCTGCAACGCGACCAACTCATCACCGAGCTGCGCAAGATCGGGGCGGGCCCCGATGAGTCGGGCACGTCCTTCCGCCAGATTTCCTTGGGCAAATACGCCCACAAGGTACAGCTCCCGCACCGCGGGGAACGCATCGCCATCGTCTACGCCGAAGGTGAAATCGTGGATGGCTGGGGCGGCCTCGGCGACATCGGGGGCGACCGCTTGGCTCGTGACCTGCGGGAACTCCGCGCCGACCCGCGCCTCCGGGCCGTCGTCCTCCGCGTGAACAGTCCCGGTGGCTCCGCTTTCGCCAGCGACATCATCGCCCGGGAGGTCGGCCTGCTCCGCAACAAGGGCATTCCCGTCGTCGTCTCCATGGGCGACCTCGCGGCCAGCGGCGGCTACTATATCGCCGCCCGCGGCTCCGTCATCATGGCGGACCCTTCGACGATCACGGGCTCCATCGGCGTCTTCGGCCTGCACTTCAACTACCAGGAACTCGCCAAAAAGGTGAACCTCGGTACCGACGGCGTGAAGACCAACCGCTACGCCAACCTCTTCGACATGGACCACGCGGCGACACCGGAAGAGATGGCCGTCGTGCAAGCCTCCGTGGATGGTGTCTATGAGGACTTCCTCAAGGTCGTCGGCGAAGGCCGCAAGATGGAACGCGACAGCGTTCATGAAATCGCGCAAGGCCGCGTCTGGCTGGGACTCAATGCCCGCGAAAAGGGCCTGGTCGATAAGTTCGGCGGCCTCCGCGATGCGATCCGCGAAGCCAAAGAACTCGCGAAGATCAAGGATGCCGAAATCATTCAGGTGCCGGCCCTGCACTCGGGCCGGGAAAACATCCTGCAAAAGCTGCTCACCGAAGACGGCGATGAGATGCCGCTCTTCGCGCGGGCGCAGTCGAAGGACCCCGCCCTGCTCTTCCTCAAGAGCCACGCCGAAACGCTGAAGGCGATCCGCTCGCTGAATGATCCGCGCGGCGTCTACCTGTCCTGCCCCGTGCGCGGAGCCGGCCGGTAACCCCGCTTAGGGCTTTTTCGGGGCTTGGGCCTTCGCTTCGGGCATCCAGGCCTGGAGCTGGCGCACGCGCGTGTCGTCCGCCGGATGCGTCGAAAAGAACTCCGGCGGCTTCGGGCCACCCGCCTTGGCGAAGCGCTGCCAGAATGCTGGGGCGGCTTCCGGGTTATAGCCAGCCCGCGCCATGAAGATGAGGCCCAACCGATCGGACTCCGACTCATGGGAACGGCTGAACGGCAGGAGGAGACCGAACTGGCTCCCGAGGCCGAACCCAGCCATCCACGCCTGGCGGGTCTGGGCCGACTTCTTCTTGGTGGCTTCGTCGACGGCGACCGCCCCTAACTGGACCAACAGGCCTTGCGAAATACGCTCGCTGCTATGCTGGCAGAGTACGTGCGCCACTTCATGGCCGAGGATGACCGCGATATCGTCGTCGGTGCTGGCGTAAGGAAACATGCCGACGTTGAAACCGATCTTGCCGCCGGGCATGGCGAACGCGTTGGGCGACTTGTCGTCGATGACCGCGAACTGCCATTGGCTGGCGGGCGGGAGGACGCCCTGCTTGTCCTCCTTGCGCGCCACCGCCACGATGCTGAGTCCGATGCGGCGAATCTGGGCGAGCCGCGGGTCGTTCGGCAACTTCTTCATCTTGGCGAACTCGCCGGCCGCCATGCTGGCGACCTCGGAGTTGCTGACGAAATTGATCTGCGTCCGTCCCGTACCCGGGACGGTTTCACAGCCGACGCAGAGAAAGGCCAAAGCCAAGAGAAGGAAGGGACGCATGGGGCGGGCAACCTCCCGATTGAAGCGGCCGAGGCTCAGCCGGACGAGTCCGAACCTTCGCTATCAATATAATACTTCTTGTTGGCGGGGTCGTAGGAGTCGGTGTAGACCGAGGCCATCCGGATCGACATGCGGTTCAGGACCGCCCCCAAGATCGGCACACCGGTCTCCGCCAAGCGGGCCAGGCACGAACCGGCGTTCCGCATGTGGACGAGGTTGAAGCGGACCACGTAGATGACGCCGTCGACCTTCGGAACGAGGTGCAAGGCATCGGAGACCGCCCCGATCGGCGGCGAATCGATGAAGATGCGGTCATAACGCGTCTTCATCTCGTCCAACATGGCCAAGAATTTGGGGTTGTTGATGACCTGCGTCGGGTTGCGGCAACTCATGCCGACGGGCAGGACATCCAGGCCGGGCGCCACGTCGCGCACGATCGCCTCGTCCAAGGTCATCTCCCCGTTGAACCAGCGGCTCACGCCACCATCACCGGAAAAACCGAGGGAGGGACCGACGTTGGGCAGGCGCAAGTCCGCGTCGATGACGAGCACGCGCTCCGCGTGCTGGGCGAAGCTGAGCGCCAGATTGGTGACGACGAAGGTCTTGCCTTCGCCCGGACGGGTCGAGGTCACCAGGAAGACGCGGCTATTCGCCGTGGCTGGGCTGACCTTCATCGCGGAGTAGATGGCGCGGACCGCCTCGGTCGCGACCTTGTCCTTATCCTGACGGGCCAAGAGCGCCCGATCGGGACCCACCGCCTCGGTGACCTTGGGTACGGTGCCAAGCAAAGGCAGGCCCAGGCCCATCTCCACGTCCTTCGCGGACTTCACCCGGTCGTCAAAGGAGCCCATCAAGACGATGAGGCCAAAGCCCACCAGCAGACCGAGTCCCATCCCGGTCAAGGCGTTCATGTAGTAGTTCTTGTTCACCGGGCGATCGGCCACGGAGGGCATCTCCTGGATCTTGATGGAGGTGCTGGTGCCCGAGGTGGACGAACGCAGCTTCTGTTCTTCGTAATTCTGCTTCTGGCGGGCGAGGAACTCCTCTTGGCCGCGGATCTCCTTATCGACGCGCTCGAGCTCGTTGTTGGCGGCCTGGAGCCGATAGATCTCCTCGTCCTTGCGCTCCAGGTTGGCGACGATGGCGTCGTAACTCGAACGGGCATTTTGGACCGAGGCTTGGATACGGTTGACCGAGTTGGCGACCGCCTGGGTCAACTCCTTCTGGGTCTGGTCCAGCTGCGCGCGGGTCTGGATGAGCGTCGGGTGCTCGTCCGTATACTTCTTCTCCATGGTGCTGACCAGCACCCGGAGTTCGGTCACCTTGGGGCCGAGCGCGGCGACGCGCTCATCCGTGCGGACCTGGGCGATGTCGTAGGCGTCCTTCCCGGCCGTCTTGTACTCCAGGATCAGCTTCCAGATGATCTCCAGTTCATCGATCTGCTTGCGGGCATCTTCGCGATTCCGGACGAGCACGCCGCGCTCGGTGTTCAAGGTCGTGGTGTCCTTGGCGATGGAGAGCAACTTCTGAGTCTTGATGAGGTCGCTCCGCTTGTCGGACAGCTTCCGGAGGCGTTCCTCGATCAGGTCGATTTCGCTGCGCAGTTTCTCCACCAACGGATTGGTGATGGTCAGGCGCTCGTCTTCGCTGTTCTTCTGGATGGCCTTGCAGAAGATCCCGGCCACTTGCCGGGCCAAATCACGGTTCGGGTGGGTGAACTCGACGGTGACCACGAAGGTCGACTTCAGGGGGTTGATGGCGCGCTGGCGGCCAAAGACTTCCTGCTCGGAGAGTGGACCGCTGAAGATGTTCCCCTGCTGGTAGGGCTCGATGACCCGCTTCTTCTCGTCGATGGTGAGCTGGCGCGAAACGCTTTCGATGATGCCCGTGCTGCGCATCGATTCAACGGCCGTGTAGAAGTCGTCGTTGGTCGTGATGTTGAAATTATTGTTCGCCGCGGTGGTGTTCGCCGTGACATCGGGGGCCATGCGAAAGACGCGGAGCTTACCGACCGCGCGATATTCCGGCATCGTCTGGTAAGTCAGGACGAGGGCGATGGTCACGCCCACCAGGACCGCCAGGATGAGCCACCAGAAGCGCTCCCGCAGCATCGCGATGTACGCGTAGAGCGGATTGCCGCCCTCTTTCACGCCGTAACGTCCGTAGCCACCCTGGCCATAGCCGGCACCATACCCGCCGCCATAGCCGCCGCCATAGTTACCATAGTTACCGTAGCTACCGTAGCCACGGCCGCGCGGGGCGGAATCGTCCTGATCATCCTCAGGCTTCTGGGTTTTTTCGGCCATGGGGTTCAGAATTTGCTGTCGTCGACGTAGATGGCATCGTCGTCCTCGAGGACGAAGTCGGGTTCATCGCCGGAATCGATTTTCCGGACGTCTTTGACGATCGTCACGAGCTTGCCGTCGCGCATGCGCTTGATGGCGACATCGGAACGGCGACCGCGGGCAAGGATGCCACCGGCCATGGAGAGCGCCTTACCCAGGGTGAGGTTCTCTTCGGGAGGGATATTCACGGGGCCGGGCTTACCGACGTAGCCCGAGACATAAACGCGGCGCTCGGCGTAAGTGACGATGGTGATGACCACCTGGGGCTCCTTGAAGTAACGGCGGTAACGCTTGGTGATTTCAGCCTGCGCTTCGGTGATGGTCAGCCCCGCGATCGGAACGAGAGCCTTGAGGAAAGGAATGTCGATGGTGCCATCGGGATTGATGCGTCGCTCGATGAGCGTGTCCGCCTCGTTGATGACGCCGACTTTGATGAAGTCCCGGGCCCGCAGGCAATAGCTGGACTTCGTCGTCACTTCGGCGGGCTTGGTGGGCTCGGCGGGCTTGGTGGGCTCTTCGGCGCGCGGCTTGCCGACCTGCAGGGTCTCGTCCTTGTCCACGGCGAGCAAAGGAAGCGAAGCCAGGGCCAATAGGCAGAGGGAGCGACCCAAGAACCTGATGAACTTTGATCCAGAGGACATGAATGAAAGATGCATGAAAAAGGGCGGTCGGTCAATCAGACCGTCCGCCCTCGTTCTGGCCATGGGGCTTTCGCCTTAGTAACGGAAAGCAGCCGAAAGCGTGAAGGTATTGGCTTGGAAATTAGCCGACGGAGCTGCCGGAATCTTGGAATCCGTCAGATTATAGCCGGCCTGGAGGCTGAGGTGCGAATTGTACTTATAGTCAGCACCCAAGGTGTAGACCATGGTATCGACGCCCGTCGTGCCCGACAGCACGTCGCTCTTGGTGACGGAGAGATTGAGCGTCAGGTCCGTGGCGGCGTTGAAGTTAGCTCCGTACGTGTAGGTCTTCGAAGCCGTGACGCCGCCGGCCGAGGAAGCGGTCGTATCGCGCGAGAAGGTCAGCGTCTGCGTGATCATCTCGGTCAACGTATGGGAAAGGGTCACGGAATAGGAAGGGTCGCCCGAGCTGGGCAGAGCGTCGGTCTTGGAGACCGCATAACCAACCTTGGCCGTGACATTGAGCTTACCGGACTCGGTCGCCTGGCCCTTGGCGGTGAGGCCGTAGAAGTCCTTGACGAGCTGCTGGGCGGGCAAGGTTGGTCGAACCGTGCTGCCCACGGGAGGGTTGGCCGTACCATTGCCAGCCTGCGAGAAGTAAGGGGCCGCGGAGTAATCCGTGATGTCGTGCTGATACTTGAAGCCGTAGGTGATTTTTTCACCCGGCGCTTGGTAATCCACGCTGACCGGGATGCTCTTGGTATTCAGCTCCGTCAGCGTGTTCGTGTTGTAATTGATGGTATCCCAGAGCGGGTTGACCTTCTTGGTCGCATAAGCCACATCGTTCACGTCGCTGAACGGGAAGCGCAGCTTCGTCGGGTTCAGGTAGTGGTTAAAGGTGTTGTTGAAGCCGACGTTTACCTTCGTGCGTTCGGTCAGCTGGTAGCCGACGTCGAGGGCGTGGGTGTAGTTGGACTGGCGAACCAAGGTCGCGCCGAGGAGGACGCTGTTGATGCCCTGGGCGGCGAGCTCGTCGTTACGAGCCGTCACGCGGTAGGATGAATCCAGCGTAACGGTCAAAGGGCCGCCGGGAGCATAGCGGAGATTGCCGCTGAGGTTGTCGCGCGAATCCTCCAGCGAGGCCAAGCTGGACTTGTTGAAGTAAACGTAACCACGCTTGGCGGAGAGAGTCAGCGCAAGCGGCGAGTCCTTACCATACTCGAGCGTCAGGCCCGGAGTGACGGTCCAAGAGGTCGAGGCGGTCTTGGAGGCGGCGGAGTAAAGGTTATCGGTGACTTCGAGGGCGACCGCGGAATCGAAAAGGATATCCAAGTCATCCCCGATTTGGATCAGCGGAGACGTCGGGAAGAGATTGGCGGCATGCGCGCAAACGGACGTGGAGAGAAGCGCAGCGGCAACAAGGAAGCGGACCTTAGGCATAGGGTTGGCGGGGAGTAGGCTCAAAAATAAGCCCAAGGTTCGCATTGCTTCAACCCCCAAACCACCCCAGTCGGCCCTAATAGGTAAAAAATGACCCCACCACCCTATTGGGCGGTGAGGTCATTTAAGTTACTTATATATAAGGACTTAGGAGTAATCAGGCACCCGCAGACTCCACCGTGGGGCTTACCTTGATGCGACGGTACAGGGGCAAACCAGTACCGGCAGGCACCAAGTGACCCATGATGACGTTCTCCTTGAAGCCCGTCAGCAAGTCGCGCTTGGCCATCGTCGCAGCGTCGGTGAGGACGCGGGTCGTTTCTTGGAAGGAAGCGGCCGAGATGAAGGACTCGGTTTCCAAGGATGCCTTGGTGATACCCAGGAGGATCGGCTCGTACTCGGCGATTTGGTCACCGCGCTCGTGGATGGAGCGGTTGACT
>CALQIY020000013.1 GCA_943330755.2 Opitutus sp. GAS368 | reverse complement strand
GGCGGCGACCTCGCCTGGCACCCCTGGAGCCAGCGCTGGCTCCTGCTGTTCACGCAAAAAGGCGGGGACACGTCCTTCCTCGGCGAAATCTGGCTGGCGACGGCCCCGAGCCCGACCGGGCCTTGGACGGGCGCGCGCAAGGTGGCGACGCACGACAACTACACATTCTACAATCCGGTCCTGCACCCCGAGGCCTTCCGCGCAGACTCTCCGGTGATTCACTTTGAAGGCACCTATGTGACGACCTTCACGAACAACCAGCAGCCGACCCCGCGCTGGGATTACAATCAAGTGCTGTATCAAGTGGACCTGTCCCAGCCGGCGTTCCGGGCGGCGAAATAAGCGGCTCGCTTGACCGCCTCGCCAAAGCGGGCGACAGTGCGGCGTGGATCAGGCCACCCAACGACTCCTCGCCGCCCGGCAGCACCCGGGCCGTCGGGCGGTGATGCACCAACGCTGGGCTGACCTCTTTTTCTTCCACTGGCGCGTGGACCCGGCGGAGGTCCAACGGCGCCTCCCGCGCGGGCTGACGGTCGACTGCTTCGAGGGCGCGACCTACCTCGGCGTGGTGGGGTTCAAGATGAACGCGGTCCGCCCGGCCGGCTTGCCCCCGCTGCCGTGGCTCTCCTTTTTCAACGAGCTCAACGTGCGCGTCTACGTGCGCGCTGCGGACGGCGAGCCCGGGGTGTTCTTCTTCTCCCTCGATTGCGACCGCTGGCCCGCGGTGAAGATCGCGCGCGCCCAGTTCGCGCTCAACTACCGGCACGCGCGGATGCGTCACCAGGCCGCCGGCCAAGGCTTCACCCTCGACTGCCAACGTGCCGGCGCCACCGCCAACGCCCACTATGCTTGGCAGCCGGCTGGCCCGCCCGCGGTCGCCGAACCCGGCACGCTCGGTTTCTTCCTCGCCGAGCGCTACAACTTCTTCACGGAAAAGAACGGGCGACTCCTGCGGGGCCAAGTCCACCACGCGCCCTACACGTTGCAAAAGGCCGAAGTCTTGGCGTGGAGCGAAGCCCCGGTGGCTTGGGATGATTTCCCGATCACGCAACGCCCGCCCGACCTGGCCCACGCCAGCCCGGGAGTCTCCATCGAAGCCTTCGGGCTCGTCCCCGCCCATGCGTAAGCGGCTCACCGACTATCGGCATGTCGTCTGGGACTGGAACGGCACGCTCCTCGACGACACGTGGCTCTGCTGCGAATCCCTGAACCTGCTGCTGCAGGAAGACGGGCATCCGCTGGTCGACCCCGTCCGCTACCGCCAGATCTTCCAATTCCCGGTCATCAAAGTCTACCAAGCCATCGGCTTCACGCCCGACGAAACCTCGTTCCGGGCGATGTCCGTCCGCTTCATGGCCGCCTACGAAGCGCGGAAGGCCGAATGCCGACTGCACCCGCAAGCCCGCGAGCTCCTCGCCGGACTTTCCGGGGCCGGACTGACGCATTCGGTGCTCTCGGCCTACGAGCTCGGCTTATTGCTCACGACCCTCCGCGAGTACGCCCTGGCGCACCACTTCATCAAGACCTGCGGCGGCAGCGATATCCATGCCGGCAGCAAAGAAGCACGCGCCCGCGTCCATCTGCATGACCTCGGCCTCGACCCCGCACACGTCGTGTACATCGGTGATACCGCCCATGACGCCGAAGCGGCCCACGCCATGGGCGTGGATTGCGTGCTCGTCGCGCACGGCCATCAGCACCGCGATCGCCTCCAAGGCCTTGGCGTGCGGGTCGTGGACAGTTTCCAAGAGCTGCTGGCCGAACTCGCCTGAGCGGATTTGCAATATTTCGGGCGAAAGCGGGCTTTTCCGCCCGAACGCATGCGTTTTGGTTGTCCTTTTGAAACGGCCTAACTCAAATGGACCACCCCCCTTCTCCGACCATGGCCTTACTCGCTGCCGGCTTCGACCCTAACTTCACCGAAAGCTACCCACTGGTGCTCATCCTCGCGCTCTTGGTGGCTTTCGCCGTTTACCTCATCCTGCGTAAAGGCCGGAAGGCCCAGGCCGAGGTGAACGAAGAAATCGCCGATGTCCAGCAGGCCGCCTCCGAAGGCTTCAGCGCCTCCGAGCAGGTCTTCCCGCCGTCCGCCGATTTCGTCGCCAAGGCCCGCGTCAAAGGCATGGACGGCTACAACAAGCTCTACCGCCGCTCCATCGACGATCCCGAAGGTTTCTGGGCCGACGAAGCCAAGGAACTCACCTGGTTCGAACCGTGGACCAAGGTCCTCGACGAGTCGAAGAAGCCGTTCTTCAAGTGGTTCGTGGGCGGCAAGACCAACATCGCCTACAACTGCCTCGATGCGCAGATCGCCAAAGGCCTCGGCGAGAAGGTCGCCATCATCTTCGAAGGCGAGCCGACCAAGGGTGGCCAAGCGACGGAGATCCGCCGCCTCACCTACCGCGAACTCCACGCCGAAGTCTGCCGCTTCGCCAACGTCCTCAAAGGCCTTGGCCTGGTCAAGGGCGACACCGTCGCCGTCTACATGCCGATGGTGCCCGAGCTCGCCATCGCCGTCCTCGCCTGCGCCCGCCTCGGCATCGTCCACTCCGTGATCTTCGGCGGCTTCTCGGCGGAATCCATCCGCGACCGCGTCAACGACGCGAAGTCCAAGGCCGTCATCACCATGGACGGCGGCTACCGCCGCGGGAAGTTCCTGCCGCTCAAGCAGACCGTCGACGAAGGCGTGCAGGATTGCGCTTCCATCGAGAAGGTGCTCGTGGTGCAGCGCCACCTCGGCCAGCCCGACGCCGGCTGCGGCATGAAGGCCGGCCGCGACGTCTGGTACCACGAAGCCGCCGCCCAGGTGACGACCGACTGCCCCGCCGTCTGGCAGGAGTCCAACGACATGCTCTTCCTGCTCTACACTTCCGGCTCCACCGGCAAGCCCAAGGGCATCATCCACGGCACGGGCGGCTACATGCTGCAGGCCTACACGACCAACAAGTACGTCTTCGACCTGCGCAACGACGACCTCTTCTGGTGCACGGCCGATGTGGGCTGGGTGACCGGCCACACGTATGTCGTCTACGGCCCGCTGCTCAATGGCGCCTCCGTCCTCATGTATGAAGGCGCCCCCGACGCGCCGGACTTCGGCCGTTTCTGGAAGATCGTGCAGGACCACAAGGTGACGGTCTTCTACACGGCTCCGACCGCCATCCGCGCCTTCATGAAGTGGGGCGATGAGTGGGTGCAGAAATACGACCTCTCCACGCTCCGCCTCCTCGGCTCCGTCGGGGAGCCCATCAATCCCGAGGCTTGGCTCTGGTACCACCGCAACATCGGCGCCGCGCGCTGCCCGATCGTCGACACGTGGTGGCAGACCGAAACCGGCGGCCACATGATCACCCCGATGCCGGGCTGCACGCCGACCAAGCCAGGCTCGGCCACGCTGCCCTTCTTTGGCGTCGACGCCGCGGTGCTCGACGAGAACGGCAACGAAACGGACACCGGGATCCTCGCGATCCGCAAGCCGTGGCCCGGCATCACGCAGGGCATCTTCGGCGACGAGAAGCGCTACCTCGAGGCCTATTGGAGCCGCTGGAACGGCGCCTACTACTTCCCGGGCGACGGCGCGATCCGCGACAAGGATGGTTACCTGTGGATCACCGGCCGCGTCGATGACGTCGTCAACGTTTCCGGTCACCGCATCGGCACCGCCGAGCTCGAGGCGGTCTTCATCGAACACGCCGCGGTCGCGGAATCCGCCGTCATCGGCGTGAAGCACGACCTCAAGGGCCAAGGGCTCATGGCGTTCGTCATCCTCAAGACGGCCGCCGCCAAGAACGTCAACGAAGCCGAACTGGCCAAGACGCTGAACGGCATGGTCGACGCCAAGATCGGCAAGTTCGCCCGCCCGGAACGCATCGTCTTCGTGCCCGACCTCCCCAAGACCCGCTCCGGCAAGATCATGCGTCGCCTCCTGCGCGATGTCTCCGAAGGCCGCGAGCTGGGCAACATCGCCACGCTGGCCGACCCGGCGGTGGTCGAGGCCATCCGCAACAAGTTCAACGCCAGGTCCGCCTAAGCCGCGCGTCCCGGCCATCGACCCCACGCCCCCTCTCCCCGCGAGCAGGGGGCTTTTTGTTGCCGGAATCATCCGGACCGGGCTTTTCCGGGTTGAGCGGTCGGGCGGATCGGCAAGGATGATCCCATCATGCGCGCCTTCCTGCTGCTCCTGCTGACCGCCACCCTTTCCGCCGCCGGCCTCAAGGTGGGCGACGAAGTCCCGGCGACCCGCCCGGCAACGCAGCTCCAAGGCGCGGCCGTGAAGGATTTCGAGAAAGGCAAGGTCTACGTCTTCGAGTGCTGGGCCACCTGGTGCGGTCCCTGCATCGGCGCGATTCCGCACCTCAACGAACTCCACAAGAAGCTGGGCCCGAAGGGCGTCGTCTTCACGGGCGTGAACGTGTGGGACGGCGAGAAGGACGCCACGTCCGCCGACAAGGTGAAGGCTTTCGTCAAACAACAAGGGGAGAAGATGGCTTATGCCGTCGCGATCGGTGGCGACGCCTTCATCAAGGACTGGCTCGAAGCCGCGCGCGTCAACGGCATCCCCCACGCCTTCGTCGTCAGCGAGGGGAAGTTGGTCTGGGCGGGCCACCCGATGGAGATGAACGAGGAGATGCTGGGCGATATCCTGACGGGGACGTTCGACCCGAAGAAGAGCGGCAAGAAGGTCACCGCCGGTCCGCCCGTCGACCCGGAAGCCGAAAAGGCGCAGGCGAAGCTCTGGCTGCTCGGCGAAGCCATGGCCCGCAAGGATTGGAAGGCCGCGGAGGCCGCCTTGCCCGACGCCGCATCCGTCCTCCCGCCGGAAGAACGCCAAGACCTGATCGACTCGGTCGGCGCGACCATCGCGCTGGCCAAGGGCGACCCCTCCAAACTCTACAAGATGCTCGAGAAGGTGGCCGAGGCCGAAGCCGACGACGCCGAATCGCTCAACGAATTGGCCTGGGACCTCGTGACCAATCCGCAATACGAGAAGCACCTCAACCTGAAGCTCGCGGAGCGCTGCGCCGCCCGGGCGGTCGAACTCACGAAGGGTGAAGAGGCCGACAAACTCGATACGCTCGCCCGCGTCCGCTGGCTCCAAGGCAAGCGCGACGAAGCGATCCAACTGCAGCAGAAGGCCGTGGCCAAGAGCGCCGATGCCGAGATGCGCGCCGAAACGCAGAAGACCCTCGACGCGCTCCGCAAGGGCGTCCTGCCCAAGGCCGACCAGCCGGAAGAGCGCTGAGCCATGGATCGTCGCGGCTTCTTGTCCTGCGGCGTCGGCCTCCTCGGCACCTCGCTCCTCGCCGGCTGTCGCACGCCGGCGAACGCGGCCCCATCCATCCGCGCCATCACGCGCGGACCCAAGTTCCACTGGCGCGGCTACTACGACAAGCTGCTCTATTCGCCCGACGACCGCTTCGTGCTCGCCAACGAAGTCGACTTCGAAGGCCGCTCCCCGACGGTCGGCGACGCGATCCGCGTCGGGATGGTCGACACCCACGACGGCGACCGCTGGATCGACCTCGGTGGCTCCCACGCCTGGAATTGGCAACAAGGGTGCATGCTGCAATGGGTGCCCGGCTCGACCAGCGAAGTCGCCTGGAATGACCGCGTGGAGGGCCGCTTCATCACGCGCCTGCTCGATGTGAAATCCGGCCGGCAACGCACGCTGCCGCATCCGTCCTACACGTTCAGCCCCGATGGCCGGACCGCCTTCGCGCCCGACTTCGCCCGCCTCGATGTGACCCGCCCGGGCTACGGGTACGCGACGGGCGCGGACCGCGATATCTGGAAACTGGCGAAGACGCCCGCCGACACCGGCATCTGGCGGATGGACCTATCGACGGGCCAACGGCGTCTGCTCTTCTCCGTGGCCGAGGCGGCCCAGTTGCCGTTCACCGGCCCCGCCGCCAGCGCCTTCCGGCCGGGGGCGGTGCACTGGTTCAACCACCTCCTCTGCAACACGGACGGCACGCGCCTCTTCTTCCTGCACCGCTGGCGCAACCCCGGCGACAAGGCCGCGTTCCGCACCCGTGCGCTGACGATCGGGGTCGACGGCGGCCGCGTCCACGTGCTCGACCCCAACGGCGGGACCTCGCATTTCGTCTGGCGCGACCCGCAGCACGTCTTCGCCTTCGCTTGGCATCCCTCGCACGGCGAACGCTTCTACTTGTTCAAGGACCTCTCGGACGAAGTCACCGTCATCGGGAAAAACGCGATGGCCGCGAACGGCCACAACACGTATCTTCCGCACACGGATCATGCCTGGGTGCTCAACGACACCTATCCGCAAGGCAAGGACCGCCTGCAACGCCCGTACATCTACCACATCCCGACCGACCGCAAGGTTGAGGTCGGCGCCTTCCCGGCACCCCCAGCCTACGCAGGTGAATGGCGCTGCGATACGCACCCTGCGGCCAGCCGGAGCGGTCGGCAATTCTGCTTTGATTCCGCCCATGCGGGTGGCCGCCAAGTCTACGTGGCGGACATCGGCGATCTTCTGGGTTAAGCCGTCACCGAGCCGTCACGGAGTCCTCGCTTCCCTTCCGGTCCGAAGGGGGTAAGGTAACGCCTTCCCCCCGATGGTCTCCCGCTCCGCCCTTGAACGCGCCCGCTCCGCGCTCCACCTCCGCCTCCTCGCCGCCCAACGCAAGCTCGAGGCCAACGGCCGCGGCGCGGTCATCCTGCTCGGCGGCAACGACCGCTTCGGGGCCTCGGAACTCGCCAACCAGCTGACGGAATGGTTCGACTCGCGCCGCGTCCGCATCTGCGCGCCGGACGCCGCCTCCGCCGAACTTCGGGGCCGCCCCTTCCTCTGGCCTTATTGGCAGATGATGCCGGCCAAAGGGAACATCACGGTCGTCGTCGGGGATTGGGTGACGCGCACGGCGCAAGCCGCCGCCCAAGATGAACTCGCCGGCGAGAAGCTCCGGCAGCGGGTGCGTTCGCTCAAGCAGTTCGAGGAGATGCTCGCCGCCGACGGCAACTCCGTCGTGAAGGTCTGGATCGAGACGCCCGAAAAATCCCTCCGCAAACGCCTCCGCGAAGTCGAAGACACCGACGCCCAAGACTGGGTGGTCGGCGAAGGCGATTGGTTGCTCACCAAAAGTCGCGGCCACACGCTCGCCCGCACCCTCCGCACGACGGCGGCCGGTCGCAACCTTCCTTGGAAAGTCATCCTCGGCGGCGAAACGAAGACCCGCGACCTGCATGCGGGCTTGGCAATCGTCCACCAACTGGGCTTGGCCTCCCGGCGCCGTCCGGCGGTCAAACACAAGAAGCCCAGCGGGCGCCCACGCGGCCTGCTCGAAAGCGTCGCCGCCCACCCCACGCTGGAGCGGAAGGACTACTCGGCGCAAATCGCCAAACTGCAGACGCGTCTCGGCCGGCTCACCCGGCTCGCCGCCGCCAAGGGCCTCAGCACCGTGGTCGCCCTCGAGGGCCCCGACGCCGCCGGCAAGGGCGGCGCCATCCGCCGGCTCTGCGGGATGATCGACGCCGCCCACTATCAAGTCCACCCGACGCCCGCGCCGACGCCCGAAGAGAAAGCCCGCCACTACCTCTGGCGTTTCTGGAACAAGACCCCCGCGCCGGGGCACCTCGCCATCTTCGACCGCTCCTGGTACGGCCGCGTCATGGTCGAGCGCGTGGAGGGCTTCGCCACCGACGCGGAATGGGCCCGGGCTTACTCCGAAATCAACGACTACGAGGCCCGCCTGGCGGAGACCGGCATGATCGTGCTCAAGGTCTGGATCAACATCTCCAAGGAAGAGCAGATGCGGCGCTTCCGCGCCCGCGAAGACTCGCCGCACAAGCGCCATAAGATGACGTCCGAGGACTACCGCAACCGCAAGAAGTGGGACGACAACCTGCGCGCCGCGGAGGACATGATCGCCCGCACGGATACGCCCCACGCACCGTGGCACGTGATCCTCGGCGACGACAAACGCCACGCCCGCGTGGCGGTCCTCAAAGCGGTTTGCCGCGCGCTGGCCGATCGCTTGGACTAAGCCACTCCCGGACCCAACGCAGGTGCGGACCAGTCAAGGCCGCGGAGGCCAACGCCGATACGTCGACCCACTCGAGGCCGACGTCCCGCGACCAGGCGCGGAGCAACGCGGGCGTGGCGCCGACCTCGAGCAGGGTCTCCGCATAGGTGACGTTGCCGATGGTCCGACGGCGGACCAGCGCCGGCCGCCCGGTCAACCCATCGCCCAGCGTCGCCAGTTCCGGGAGCTCCGCCATGCCCGCCAAACGTCGGGCCGTGCCCGGGTTTCGCCGCAACAGCAACGCACCGCGGTGGCGCACCAACGCGCGCGCGACCTCCGCGGTCTTGCGCACCTTCGCCTCGAAGCGGGGCAACATCGCGGCTTCCTTGCGTCCACCCACCGCGCACCAGCGCGCGACCGGGCATGACGCGCAGTCCGGCGCCGCCTTCCGGCAAACCGTCGCCCCGAGCTCCATCATGGCTTGGTTGTGGTCGCCCGGGCGCTGCGGGTCGACGAGCGCGTTGGCCAATGCGGTGAATGACTTGGCCGCCGTGGTGGTGTCCTTGAATTTCTCCTTCACGCCCGCGACCCGCGCCAGCACGCGGACGACGTTGCCATCGACGACGGCCACGGGTTCGCGGTACGCGATGCTGGCGATGGCCGCGGCGGTGTAGGGGCCGACGCCTTTGAAGGCCAACCACTCGGCGGCGGTGCGGGGCTCCGGACGGCCAGCGACCTGCTGGGCGAGGGCGAGGAGGTTCCGGGCTCGCGTATAATAACCGAGGCCCGCCCAAGCGGCGAGGACATCGGCCTCCTGCGCCCGCGCCAAGGTCGGGAAGTCCGGCCAACGGGCGACCCAGCGATCGAAATACGGGAGCGCCGTCGCGACCTGCGTCTGCTGGCACATGAGCTCCGAAACGACGGTCCGGTAGGCCGAGACCTCGGTCCGCCACGGCAAAGGGCGCTGCTGGCGGGCAAACCACGCCAACAAAGCCTTCCGGAATGCCGCGGCGGCCGGAATCAGCTTTTGTTCGTGGGACGTCATGGGATGGGGCTGGATTTGAGGGCCAACTCGGCTAAACCTTGGTGCCCATGGCACGAAAGGCAAAGCAGGACTCCGACGATGCGCCCAAGAAGGTGGCCATGCATACCCTCAAGCTCGACGCGAGCCAGGCGGAGAAGCTGCGCCAAATCGTCGTCGCCAAGGGCTGGGTCTCCTTCCCCGTCGACCATTCGGCCTTCGCCTTCAAGGGGCCCGATGTGAACGTGGTCCATTACAAGTCGGGCAAGTGCGTCATCTCCGGCCGCGGGACGGAGGAGTTCGTGAAGTTCAGCGTGGAGCCCGACGTCACCGGCCAGGCGACCTTGGGGTACGAGGAAGAACTGAACCCCGATTGGTTCGAGGAACACGCGGGGCTCGATGAATCGGGCAAGGGCGACCTTTTCGGACCCGTGGTGTCGGCCTGCGTCATCGCGACCGGCGAGATGACCCGCGAATGGATCAGCCTCGGGATCAAGGATTCCAAGAAGTTGACCGACCCGAAGATCGCCGAGCTCGACCGCGTCATCCGCGCGACGCCCGGGGTATCCGTGAAGACGACCTTCGCGCGGATGGCGAAGTACAACGAACTGCATTCCCGCTTCGGCAAGAACCTCAATCGCCTGCTGGGCTGGATGCACGCGACGTCCTGCGAGGAAGCCCTCAAGGACTTCGAACTGCAGCACCAGCGTCGGCCCAAGTGGGGCCTGCTCGACCAATTTTCGGAAGAGCCGCTGGTGCAGAAGGAGATCGCGCGCAAGGGCATCGACTTCGACCTGCGCATGCGCACCAAGGCGGAATCCGACCCCGTCGTGGCCGCGGCCTCCATCGTCGCCCGTGCCTGCTTTGTCCGTGAGCTCGACCGCCTATCGCAGGACTGCGGCGTGACGCTGCCGAAGGGCTCGGGGCGCGAAGCCAAGGAAGCCGGCATCGAACTCGTCGGCCGCCTCGGGCCCGCGATCCTCGTGAATTTCGCGAAGTTGCACTTCCGCACGGCCTATGAGGTCCGGGGCCTCGAGCCGCCGGAAGCCAAACCGTTCATCCGCCGCAAGAAGGCGGAGTAATCCGATGGCTTCGCTGGCATCCTTCGACCGTAAGCGCGGCGCCGGACGTCCAGGCATCGCGGGCGTCGATGAAGCCGGCCGCGGACCGCTCTGCGGGCCCGTCGTGGCGGGGGCGGTCTTGCTCGACGCGGGCTTCTACGGGGAAGCGGCCTGGGTCCGGAAACTCTCCGGAGCCAATGACTCCAAGAAGCTCTCGCCCGAGAAGCGGGCCGAACTCCGCGCGCGGATCGCGGAAATGCACCGCGAGGGGAAATTGCGGGCGGTCTGGGCGGAGGCCTCGGTGCTGGAGATCTCGGCCCACAACATCCTCGGGGCGACGCGGATGGCGATGGCCCGTTGCATCGCGCAATTGGCCCAAGGGCCGCTGGCGGCGCTCTTCCCGGCCGCCGGCACGGAAGGCGAACTCTTCGGCCGCTCGGAGGAACGCAACATCCTCGTGCTCGTCGACGGGCTGCCGTTGCGGCCGTTCGCCTGGGCGCACGAATCGGTCAAGGGCGGCGATGGCAAAAGCCTGGCGATCGCGCTGGCTTCGATCGTGGCGAAGGTCGAACGCGACCGCCTCTTGATCGAACTGGATCAACGCTACCCGGAATACGGCTTCGCACGGCATAAAGGTTATGGGACACCGGATCATATCGAAGCCCTCCGTCGCCTGGGCCCTTGCCCCGAGCACCGCGAACTCTTCGTGCGCGGCATCCTCGCCGGCGACGACCCGCCGCCCGAGTCGCTGGATAGTGAGTTTAGTTTTGAATGAGCGGCGAGCGAGGGGACGAGCGGTGCAAAGGTGCAAAAGTGCAAATCGGCCTACGGCCTGTGCAAAGGTAAATTCTAAAACAGGTAGGGGCGTGGCTGCGTACTGACATGCAGGATCACAGAGTACGGATTACAGATTACAGAGGTGAAAGGGGGCCGGGGACCGGAGGGTAATGGGTAAGGATCTGCTGCCGCGGGTAGGGGCGTGGCTTCGCCGCGCCCTCCTGAAAGGGAGTGCACGACAAATCGTGCCCCTACCTAGTTCGCCCTGCGGCGAACGGAACACAGGCTAGGTTGGCACGCAGTGCCAACCCTACCTTCCCTCGAGCCAACCAGTCCCCTTTACCTCCGTAATCTGTAATCCGTACTCCGTACTCCCTAGGTCAGCACGCAGTGCTGACCCTACCTCGAGGCAGATGGGGCTGACCCTACCTCGAGGCAAGACGGCCGCGCTCACTTCTTGGGGGCGGATGGGCGGAGTTCGTCGGCGGACCAGGAGGCGTGGGCGCCGTATTGATCGCGCAAGGCCTTCACGAACTTGGCGTCCACCGGCGACGCGGTATGCTCCCATTCGCGGCGGACGTAGGTCACGACGGCGGCGAGGTCTTCATCGTTGAGCTGCGCCATCGGGGGCATGCTGAGATCCCACGTGCGTCCGCCGACCTTCACCGGGCCCCCGAGTCCATGCATGACGATCCGCGCCACGACGTCGGGCTTACCGAGCACCCACTCGCTGTCGACCAGCGGAGGGGCGAGCCCATCGAGGCCGTAGCCGTGCGGCTGATGGCAGCCCGCGCAGAGGCCGTTGTAAATCGTCCGACCGCGCTCGAAGGCAGCCGCTTGCGCCGTCGTCAGCGGGGCCACCACCGGAGGCTTGGGCGCCCCAGGCTTACCGACCCACATCACGCGCTCGTTGACGCCGGCAAGGGCGGCGAGGCCCTCCTTATCGGTGAGGGTGGCCGTGAGTTTCGCCAGCGCGGGCGGTGCCGCCGGCAACCACAGCAATTTGGCGACCTTCCCGGCCGCCGTGCCTTTCGTTGGCTTGGCCTTAACCTCGCGCCCGCCGCGATCGAGGCCGCGGACCACCGCCAGGCACATGGCCTTATCATCGAGCGAAGCAGCGAGGTTCAGCATGTCCTCGATGGGGCCGACCTTGCCGGCCTGTGAAACCAGCGTGGCGAGGGCTTCGACCACATACCCGGCGGCGGCGCTGTTCTTCGCGGTGGCTTGTGCAGCGACGAGTTTGGCGATGGCGGTCTCCTTGCCGCGCATGCCCGTGAGGGCGCCTTCGCGCACCAGCGTGTTCTGACCATGGGCCACGAGGAGTTTGGCCAAAGCGACGTCCGCTTCGGGAGAACTGGCGGCGCCCAAACGGATGGCGAGATGCGCCTGCACGACCACTTCCGGCTCAGCCGTCATGCCGATCAGGTCGGGCAGGAGATCCGGCGTCGCGAGCCGCACCCCGGCCGCACGCACCTGCGGGTCGGCGTCCTTGAGGGCGGTGCGGAGCGTGTCGGCGTCGAGGGCGTTCAGGCCTTCCAACGTCCAGAGGGCATGCAGTCGCGCCAAAGCCTGCGCGGCGCCGGGCGTCTGCAGCACTTGGCGCACAGCCGGGATGGCGGCGGCATCACCCGACTCGACGAGCAGACGTTGCGCCGTGTCGCGCACCCAACCGGAAGGATGGCGCAAGAGCTCCACGCGCGCGGCGGTAGCCGCGGGCACCTTGACGGCGGCCACCTTGGTCGCCTGCTCCGGGACGATGCGCCAGATACGGCCCAGGTTCACGGGCTGCTCCAGCTTGCGGTCCTTGATGTTGGCCACGAGGTAGTGCGTCAGGAAGCCCTGGTGCTGGATGATCCCGCGGTACATATCGACGATGTAGATGGCGCCATCGGGGCCGTTGACGACTTGGACCGGGCGGAAACGTTCATCGGTCGAGGCCAGGAATTCCTGACCCGCCACGGCCGCGGCACCCGTCACGACACCGTCCTTCTCCGTGAGCACGATGCGCTTCACGACGTTGGCCGCGGGTTCGGGGATGAAGGCGTTGCCGCGGTAGGCGGGGCCGAAGAGGTCCCCGCGGTACACCACCGCACCGCACGTCGCGGTGGCCTTCGCCAGCGTGCCGTCGGCGCGCAAGGTGCTCGCGTCGTAACCGCGGTTCACCCCGGGCGTCGGGTGGATGGGGAAGACGGCTTGATCGGTGACGACGCGGCTGTTGATGCTCGTCACGTTGCGGAGGAGCGGATTGCGCGCGAACGCGGCGGCCGGCAAGAGGTCCGTGCGCAGGAGGTCGGAATTGTAGTTGTAGTAGAGGCGCCCCACATCGTCCTGACAGAGGCCATACTGCCCGCGCCCCAGCCCGGCGCCTTTTTGCCAGGTGCCGGCGGTGAGGCGGAAGCTCGTGCCGTAGCCCGCGCTCCAGATGCGGTTATCCATCGCCCACGTCGGCGTGTTCGCCATGTGCTCAGGCTGACCCCCGCGCGTACCGTAATCGTTCGCGACGACCGTACGCACGTCGGCGACGCCCGTGCCCTTCGTATCCTTGCAGAAGAAGAGGTTAGGGGATTCCCCGATGAGGGCGCCGCCGTTCACCGCGAGGACGGAACGCGGCATGACAAGCCCATCGGCGAACGCCGTGGCCTTGTCCATGCGGCCGGTGCCGCGGGTATCCTCGAGCAAGGAAACGCGTCCCGAGGGGGCCTGCTCGCCGGCGCCATCGACGTCGTTCATGTAACCACGCATCTCGACGACGAACATCCGACCTTGGTCGTCGAAGCTGATCGCGACCGGCGATTGGATCATCGGTTCGGAAGCGACGAGTTCGATGCGGAACCCTTTCTCCAGCTTGAAGGTCTTCAAGGCCTCCTCCGGAGAGAGTACCGGAGCGGGCGGCAGCTTGAACTTCAACGTGACCTCCTCCGGGCCGGCGTTCCCCTTGTTCAGGGCAAAGGCCGCGGGCGCGATGAGCAGGCAACCGGCGGTGAACCAAAGGGAAACAGGGGCCTTCATGGGGATACGGGGTCTACTAGAACCTGTCCCCACGCGGGGGCAAATGTTCCCGCAGCTTACTTGTCCTGGGACTTCTTATTCCCCGGTTTCTTGACCAAAACCACCGGGACGTCGTTGGCGAGGTCGGGGCCAGGGGTGCTTCGCCCACGATCGACCAGGGCCTGCAGGGCGGCCTTCATGGCCACGACCCGCTCAGGGTGGCGGGCCACCAAGTTAGTCTGCTCGCCGGGATCGGTCGCCAAGTCGTAGAGCTGGAATTCCGGCAGGCCTTTCTCCTCCTTGGAACCGGGCTTAGGGACGCTCCAGCCACCGGAGCCGGCGCAGAGCGCCAACTTCCACTGACCATCGCGGATCGCGAAACTGCCATTGATGGATTGGCTCACGATGGACTGCCGGAGGGAACCCTCGCGGCCCAAGAGCGCCGGCAAGAAGGACACGCTGTCTTCGCCCGCACCGGCTGGCACCGGCACGCCGAGCGCCTCGGCGAACGTGGCGAGAAAATCGATCTGTCCGATGAGTTGCGGGTTCACGCTACCCGGCTTCACCTTGGCCGGCCAACGGACGATGAACGGTACGCGGTGACCGCCCTCGAAGATATCGGCTTTATGTCCGCGGTAGAGATGGCTGGGTTCGTGGCCCTTCGCTTGGAGCTCATCAATCTTGGCCGCGGGGGAACAACCGTTATCTGCCGTGAAGACGATCAGCGTGTTCTCGCGTAAACCCAATTGCTCGAGCTTAGCCACGAGCCGACCAACATCCGCGTCGACCTGCCGCACAAAGTCAGCGTAAGGGTTAAGGCCGCTGGAACCCTTGAATTCATTAGTCGGAACGATGGGCGTATGCGGGGCGTTCAGGGGCAGGTAAACGAAGAAGGGTTTCGGCGACGCGGCCTGCTTCGCCGTATCGATGAAGGCGATCGCTTGGTCGATCACGCCCGGCAGGACGTCCACGGCCTCGAACTTCGGGCCCGCGGCACCGGTGCGGAGCCACGTCTTGGTGGCGGAAGGAATCTCCGTCGTGCGGCGATCCTTGATCCAGACAAACGGCGGCATGTCGAGCGACGCGCTAATGCCATAGAAGTGGTCGAAGCCGTGGTCGAGCGGGCCATCCTTGATGTCGGCGGCGTAGTCGATGTCCTGAACCGCCTTGGCGCCGGGACCATCGAAGACGCCCTTGTCGTCGGCCACCCCGCCGGCCTTGAGCGCGAAGGACATCCCCAGATGCCACTTCCCGAAACACGCCGTGCGATACCCTTGCTGCTGCAGGAAGCCCGCCACGGTCAGGCGGTCCTTGGCGATCAGCGGGGCGGAATAGCCGCCGAGCACGCCGCTCTGCAGGCGTGTCCGCCAGTGGTAACGCCCGGTCAACAGGCTGTAACGCGAAGGCGTGCAGACGCCCGAGGTCGTATGCCCATCGGTGAAGCGCATCCCTTCCGCGGCCAAGCGGTCGAGGTGCGGGGTCGGGATCTTCCCCTTCGGGTTATAAGCGGAGACATCGCCGAGGCCCTGATCATCGGCCAGAATGACGATGATGTTGGGCCGCTCGGCGGCCGTGAGGGCCAGGGTCGCAAAAAGGGCAAGCAGCGTGGGGAAGCGCATGCAGCGAAGCCAACCACCTACCCCGCAGACCGCAAGAGTTTGGCACAATATCGAGGTGGGGTCGGCCTGCCTCGAGTAACGTCGGCCTGCCTCGAGGTAGGGTTGGCACTGCGTGCCAACCTAGCTGCATCT
Source organism: Opitutus sp. GAS368 (assembly GCA_943330755.2). Lineage (GTDB taxonomy): Bacteria > Verrucomicrobiota > Verrucomicrobiia > Opitutales > UBA953 > UBA953. The sequence continues at coordinate 12,898 of CALQIY020000013.1, read as the reverse complement.
GTTTGATTCGATGCCTCTATGTATCGGGTAGGGTTGGCACTGCGTGCCAACCTAGTTGCCTGCTAGGTCAGCACGCAGTGCTGACCCTACCTCAGGAGGGCGCGGCGCAGCCACGCCCCTACCTGTTTGGGCATTTACCTTTGCACAGGCCGTAGGCCAATTTGCACCTTTTCACTTTTCCACCCCCGCACTCCTTCCTCCCTACTCTTCCTATTGCCTCCCCTCCCCCGCCCGACTACTCCTCCACCCACGCTGCCCCTTTCCGTCATGTCCCCCCAAGAGCTCAAGAAAGTCCTCTCCTCCGGCCTGCTGTCGTTCCCGATCACCGACTTCGCGGCCAACGGCGACTTCGACCCCGCCGGCTACGCCAAGCGCCTGCAATGGCTGGCGCCTTACGGTGCGACGGCCCTCTTCGCGGCCGGCGGCACGGGCGAGTTCTTCTCCCTCGAGCCCAAGGAATACGCCTCCGTGATCAAGACCGCCGTCGATACCTGCGATGGGCTCGTCCCGATCCTGGCCGGTGCCGGTGGTCCGACCCGCGTGGCGATCCAATACGCCCAGGAAGCGGAACGCCTCGGCGCCAAAGGCATCCTCCTGCTTCCCCACTACCTCACCGAGACCAATCAAGACGGGGTTGCCGCGCACGTCGACCAGGTCTGCAAAGCGGTCAAGATCGGCGTCGTCGTCTATAACCGCAATGTCTGCCGCCTGCAGCCGCACCACCTCGAGAAGCTCGCCGCCGCCAACCCCAACCTCATCGGCTACAAGGATGGCTTCGGCGATATCGAGCTCATGGTCTCCATCCGCCGCCGGATGGGCGACCGCTTCAGCTACCTCGGTGGCCTGCCCACCGCGGAGGTCTACGCCGCCGCCTACAAGGCGATGGGCGTGCCCGTCTACTCTTCGGCGGTCTTCAATTTCATCCCCCAAACGGCGATGGATTTCTACCACGCCATCGCGGCGGACGACGTCGCCACGCAAAACCGCCTCCTCGACACCTTCTTCCTGCCCTACTTGGAGATCCGCAACAAGAGCGCGGGCTATGCGGTGAGCATCATCAAGGCAGGTGCGACGATCGTGGGCCATGGCGCCGGTCCGGTCCGCGCCCCTTTGACCGACCTCAAACCCGCCGAAGTCGAACAGCTCGCCGCCTTGATCGCGAAAGCCGGCGTCAAGTAAGCCCCGATGAGCGCGTTCACCGCCGGCAACGACTTCCACCTTGGCACCGCCGTCGCCAAAGTGAAGCAGCGCATCCTGCCGGTGTTCATCCTGATGTTCATCGTGAACTACCTGGACCGCGTGAACATCGGCTTCATCCAACAGCACCTGCGGACCGACCTCGGCCTCGATAGCGCCGCCTACGGCCTCGGCGCGGGCCTGTTCTTCATCGGCTACGCCGTCTTCGAGGTGCCGTCCAACCTGCTGCTGCAGAAGTTCGGCGCCCGTCTGTGGCTGACGCGCATCACCATCACCTGGGGCCTCGTCGCCGCGCTCATGGCGTTTGCTCGCAATGAGACCGAGTTCTACGCCCTCCGCTTCGCGCTGGGTGCCGCCGAAGCCGGCTTCTTCCCGGGAGTCATCTACTACTTCACGCGCTGGCTGCCCGCGGCGGAACGCGGCAAGGCCATCGCCCTCTTCCTCTCCGGCTCGGCCATCGCCTCGATCCTCTCGGGCCCGTTATCCGGCGCGCTCATGCAGACGTCGCTGCTCGGCCTGAAGGGCTGGCAAAGCATGCTGTTCGTCGAAGGACTGTTCTCCGTCGTCATCGGGGTCGGCGCGTGGTTCTGGCTCGACTCCCTCCCGCGCGATGCCCGCTGGCTTACGGCGGAGGAAAAGCAGGCCCTGGAAGCGACCATCGAAGCCGAACAGCGCGAGCGCGAAGCCAACCAAACCGAACGGCCAGGCCTTTTCCGCCTGCTCCGCGACCCGCAGATCATCCTCTTCTGCGTCGTCTACTTCGCCATCCAGCTGACCATCTACGCGGCGACGTTCTGGCTCCCGAGCATCATCCGCAAGATGGGCGACCTCTCCGACCTCCAGGTCGGCTTCCTCAACTCCATCCCGTGGACGATTTCGATCCTCGGCATGTACCTCGCCGCCGCGGGCGCGGCGCGCTGGAAGTGGCCCCAACTCTGGGTGGCCGGCGCGCTCGTGATCGCCGCGACGGGCATGTTCCTGTCGACCACCGGCGGCCCGGTCTTCGCCTTCGTCGCCATCTGCTTCGCGGCGCTCGGCTTCAAGTCCGCCTCTTCCCTCTTCTGGCCCATCCCGCAAGGCTACCTCGACGCCCGCATCGCCGCGGCCGTCATCGCGCTCATCAATTCCCTGGGCAACCTCGGCGGGTTCGTGGCCCCGACGGTCTTCGGGCGACTCGAGAAATTCACCGGCTCGGTGCAATATGGCCTCTACGGCCTCGCCCTCGCGTCGATCGTCGCCGCCGGCCTCATCTTCCTCGTCCGCACCAAGCCCAAGGCATAACCGCCGGCCCATCGCCCTTCCTCGATGTCCTCTCCCCTGATCCAATCCGTCCGCGTTGTTCCGGTCGCCGGCCACGACAGCATGCTGCTCAACCTCAGCGGCGCGCATGGGCCCTTCTTCACCCGCAATATCGTGCTCATCACGGATAACGCCGGGCACACCGGGCTCGGCGAAGTCCCGGGGGGCGAAAAGATCCGCCAGACGGTGGAAGATGCGACGCCGCTCCTGCTTGGGCAGCCCATCGCCGACCACGCTCGCCTGCTCGGTCAAGTCAGCGCCGCGTTCTCCGACCGCGATGCCGGGGGCCGCGGCCTGCAGACCTTTGACCTGCGCGTGACGATCCATGCCGTGACGGCGCTCGAGTCCGCCCTCCTCGACCTTTTGGGCCAGTTCCAACAGCAGCCCGTGGCCGCGCTATTGGGCAAGGGCCAGCAGCGCGCCGAGGTCGAGATGCTGGGTTACCTCTTCTTCATCGGCGACCGCCGCCAGACGACCCTCGGCTATCGCGATGAATCCGCGTCCCCGCACGCTTGGCATCGGCTGCGTAACGAGGAAGCCCTGACCCCGGAGAGCATCGTCCGGCAGGCCGAAGCCGCCCAAGAACGTTTTGGGTTTCAGGATTTCAAGCTCAAGGGGGGCGTGCTCAGCGCCGCCCGCGAGGTCGAAGCCGTCCGGGCCCTCGCCGCCCGCTTCCCCCAAGCGCGCATCACGCTCGACCCCAACGGGGCCTGGCTGCTCAAGGAAGCCATCGCGGCCTGCCAGAACCTCCAAGGCGTCCTCGCCTACGCGGAAGACCCGTGCGGGGCGGAAGGCGGCTTCTCCGGACGCGAGATCATGGCGGAGTTCAAGAAGGCCACCGGCCTCCGCACCGCGACCAACATGGTCGCCACCGACTGGCGGCAACTGGAGCACGCCTTGAAGCTCGAAGCCGTGGACATCCCGCTCGCGGATCCCCACTTCTGGACGATGCAAGGGTCGGTGCAGGTCGCGCAGGTATGCGCGGACCGCGGGCTCACCTGGGGTTCCCATTCCAACAACCATTTCGATATCTCGCTGGCGATGTTCACGCATGTCGGTGCCGCCGCCCCGGGCGACGTCACCGCGATGGATACCCACTGGATCTGGCAAGAAGGCCAGCGCCTCACGAAAGCGCCGCTGCAGATCAAAGGCGGCAAGATCCAGGTCCCCTCACAGCCGGGCCTCGGCATCGAAATCGATCCCGCCCAACTCGAAGCCGCCCACCAACTCTACCTTAAGCTTCCCTCGGGCTCACGCGACGACGCGGTCGCCATGCAGTTCCTCCTGCCCGGCTGGAAGTTCGATCCGAAGCGCCCAGCCTTGGTGGTGCGATAGGGTTGGCCCTGTATTGAGGTAACGTTGGCCTGTATTGAGGTAGGGTTGGCACTGCGTGCCAACCTAGCCTGCCTCTCTGCCGATTCGATGCCTCTATGCATCGGGTAGGGTTGGCACTGCGTGCCAACCTAGCTGCATCTTTTTAATTGGGGACACGGGGACAAGGGGTTGTGCGGCTCTGCCGCGCTAACTTCCCGGTACCCCTTTTCGCCCCCCTTTCATCCTGCCATGGGTAGGGGCACGATTCATCGTGCCCTCCCTTCATGGAGGGCGCGGCGAAGCCACGCCCCTACCCTCGGCCTTTCAAATCCGTAATCTGTACTCTGTACTCCGTAATCCTCTTCGGCTCACCCCTAGCCCACCAGTCCCTTTCACCTCCGTACTCTGTAATCCATACTCCGCACTCCTGCATCTCAGCACGCAGTGCTGACCCTACCCAAGGCAGATGGGGCTGACCCCACAAAAAAGCCCCGGGAGGTCCCGGGGCTTCGTCATTCACTGAGCGTGCCGCTTACTTGGCTTCGGCGTCGGTCTTACGCTTGCGGCGGCGGATGGCGGCGAGGGCCAGGGCGAGGCCGGCGAGGCTCATGCCGTAGGTGGACGGCTCAGGGATCGCGGTCAGGACGATGGCGCCGTTGACGCTGTCGTTGGAGATCGAGAACCACTCAGCCTGGGCCGAGGCGCCGTACGCATCCTTGAAGTTCGCGTAGTTGACCGTGAAGAGGTCCGCCACGTTCGTCACGCCGTTGCCCAAGCTGAGGGTGCCGTACGTGAAGAGCGTGAAGTTCTGCGGGCTGCTCCAGGAGAAGTTCTGGTTGGCGAGCGTGCCGCCGGCGGTGTTCGCGGCGTCGAGCGAGACCAGGTTCAGGGTCATGCGGTTGGCCGAGGACAGCGTCGCGAGGTTGAGCGCACCGGTGACGGTCACGGAGTCGTAACCCACGCCCGCGGCGCCGGCCGAATCCTTGATCGTCATGGTGTAAGCCGAGCCGGCGGCGAAGCTGAGGCTGGTGAGCGTGCCCGAACCCTTCGCGGTCGTGCCGGACTCGAAGGCCAACTTGGCCACCTGGTCGGCGGTGACGGCGACGGACTGGCCACCGGCGTAGGTCATCGTGCCGGTGTAGTTGGCACCGCTGGTGACCGCGCCACCCGTGTTGCGGACGGCGTTGCTGAAGCCCGTACCGAAGTCGAGGGTCGCACCCGTCGGGACGGTCACGCGACCGGTACCGAGCGAGCCCGCCTGCATGGTATTGGTGCCGGTGTAGGCGAGGGTCACATCACCGCTGAGGCCCGCGGCGTTCGCCAGCGTGCCGTTCGTGTACGTCACGTTGGAGGTCGCGGTCTTGCCGTTGAAGTCAACCGTACCACCCGAGAGGGCGATGGCGTTGTTCAGGCCATTGTCGGCCAAGGTGACCGTGTCGCCGGCACCGACCTGGATGACGCCGTTGCCGAGCGAGCCGGCAGCGAGCGAAACCGTGCCGAGGACTTCGACGTTACCCGAGTAGTTGGCGGCGTTGGCGAGCTGACCGGCGAGGTAACCGAGGTTCTTGGTGGAGGTGAGGCCCTGGAGGTCGATCGTGCCACCGGCGAGGGTGACCGCGCCACCGGAGATCGAGCCGGCGGCGGCGTCGAGCGTCGACTTCACGATGAGGTTACCGGTGAAGCTGGACAGGCCGGTGACCGTACCACCGTTGAGTTCGATGTCGCGGGTTTCGCCGTTGATGGCGGCCGTCTGACCGGCGAGGACGCCGACCTTGGCGTTGCCGGCGAGGCTGAGGGCGGGGCCATCCAGCGAGGCGGCCGTGAAGGTCACCGTGCCGGTGTAGCCGGTCGTGCGGGAGAGCGTACCGCCGTCGAGGACGATGGAAGCACCCGTGGCGTTGAGGCTGTTCAGGTCGAGGAAGGAACCCGTGCCGACCGTGACGGCGGCCGTGCCGAGCGCACCGGCATTGGTCAGACGGACGGAACCGCCGGTCACGTTGAGCGCGCCGGTGAGGTTGTTGGCGGCGCCCAGGATGAGCGTGCCGGAGTCGGCCTTGACCAAGGTGCCCGCGGAGGTGAACGCCGAGGCGTAGGTCACGATGTTGCCGTTGGTGTTGACCGTGAAGGTCGACCCGGCGGCGATCGCACCGAGCTTGCCGGAGACGTCCGTCGTGTTGTTCGTGCCGTAGAGGAGCGTCGCGTTACCGGTGACGTTCAGGGCGGAGGCGTTGATGATCGCGTTGAAGGAGTTGAGCTCCAGCGTACCGGCGGCGAGGGTGATGGCACCGGTGTAGCCGGTGTTGTTGCCCGCGACCGTCAGCGCACCCGCGCCGGACTTCGTGAGGCCCACGGAACCGGTGACGGCGCCCGAGAGCGTCAAGGCCGCGCCCGCTTCGACGATCGTCGCGGAGGCCGAGGAGAGCGTGAGGTCCGTCGCGATGGTGTGCGTACCCGCGGTGGCCGTGATGGTCGCGTTGCCCGCGCCGGAAGCGAGGGTGAGCGCGCCACCGGAACCGGTGTTCAGGGTGTAACCGCCGCCGGTGGTGTTGAAGGCGATCGCCTTCAAGCTCGGAGCCGCGCCGTCGAGGCTGACCGTGGCGTTCGAACCCGTGGCGAGGACGGTGTTGTCGAAGGTCGCGGTGTCGACGTTGGCGTAAGCCGCATCGAGACCCGGCGAACCTTGGCCAGCACCCCAGTTGGCGCCGAAGCCGGTGGCGAGGGTACCCCACGAACCGTTCGAAGCATTCCAGGTCGAGAGGCCGGAGTAGACCGAGCCGGTCGTCGTGATGACCGCGGTGGTCGTCAGATCCTTGGCGTCGAGGCCCGAGACCGTGTTCGTCGAAACCGCGTTGAGGGTGACCGTACCGGCGAGCGAGCCGAGGGTGGATGGAGCGGCGGTGAAGACCAGGTTGCCGGACGTGTCGGCCGCGAGGTTGCTGAGCGCGGTCACGCTGATGCCGGCGGCGGTGGCCGTGGCGTTGACCGTGAGGTTATCCTGGAAGGCCGCGTCGGTGACCTTGGTGTTGGTCACGCTGAGGTTGCGGACCGTACCGGCGGCGCCGGCGTGGACGTTGCCGAAGTCGAGGACGGCATCGGCGATCGTGGCCGTCGCGTAATCATAGACGGTGCCGGAGAGGGCGACCGTACCGGTGACGAGGGACGTGTTGGCGAAGCCACCGACGCCGACGGAGGAGACCGTGACGATCGAGCTGCCCGACTTGGCGCCGGCCGTGAGGGAGTCGAGGCCGAGGGTCACCGTACCGGTCGTACCGGCGGCGGCGGACGTGAAGCCCGTGCCGTTCGCGGAGACGGTGGCGACGAGGGCTTCGCTGAAGCCGTCGGCGGTCGCCGTATTGGCGAAGTCGAGGCTGGTGCTGAAGGCCGCGGCGGTCGGACGAACCTTGCCGTAGTTGACGGTCGTCGGGAGGGTGCCGGTCGTGGTGGCGACGCGGACGAGGTTGACGCCGGTGACACCGGCGGAGGTGACGATTTCCTGGTGCAGGAGGGCGTTGTCGATGCCGACGAGGTTGACGGCGGCGAAGCTGCCCGTCGTGGCGCCCGCGCCGTTGATGATCTGGTAAGCACCGGCGCCAGCACCGTTAGAGGTCAGGCGGAGCGTGCCACCGAGGGTGACGTCGCCGCTGACGTTGGTCTGGGCGGCAGTATTCGGGGCAAGCGCGGTGCCAGGAGCCCCGAGGGTGGCGGCGTAGGTGCCGGCGAGCGCGAGGTTACCGGTGACCGAGAGGCCCGTGGCGTTGAGCGTGGTGTTGGCGGCAACCGTGAGCGCCTGAGCGGCACCGACGTCGACCACACCCGCACCCGACAAGGTCTGTCCAGTGGCGAGCGTGAAGCCATTGCGCGCGGTCGTATCGAGCGCGGCGCCCGTGCCGATGGTGATCGACGAAGGGCTGGAGAGCGCGGCGAAGGACGTCAGCGCGACGGTGCCACCGTTGATGGCGAAGGCGCCCGTGAGGGTCGGCGACGCGTCGAAGGTCAGCGAACCGGCGCCCGTCTTGACGAGGGAGCCCGCACCAGCGAAGGCGCTCGCGAAGGTCACGTCGTTCGCACCGACGTCGATCGTGGCAGTCTTACCTGCGAGGACCGTGAGGTTGTTGGAAACGTCGTCGACGGTGGAGGCACCGTAGAGGAGCGTCGCATTACCGGTGAAGGTCAGGCCGGAGGAGGACAGGAGGACATCGGTACCGGCGATTTCGAGCGTGCCCTGGGCGAGCTTGAAGCCACCCGTGAAGGCGTTGGTCGCGGTGAGCGTGAGCTTGCCGGAGCCGGTCTTGGCGAAGCTGCCGTCGCCGGTGAGGGCGGAGGCGTAGGTGACGTCGTTCGCGCCGATATCGATGGTGCCGGTCTTGCCCGCGTCGGAGACGAGGACCGCCGAGAGGTCGGCGGTGACGCCGGTACCGTACTTGAGGGTAGCGTCACCCGTGAAGGTCACGAGCGTACCGCTGCCGAAAGCACCCACGCCCGAGAGCGAGTTGCTCTTGGCCATGGTCAAAGTACCAGCGACGAGGTTCACCGAGCCGCCCGAGATCGGGTCGAGGCCTTCGATGGTCAGTTCGCCCGCGCCCTTCTTCGTGAAGGTGAAGGAGCCGTAGACCGCGCTCGCCCAGGCGACGTTGTTGGCGCCCGTGTCGACCGTGAGGGCCGGGCTCGTGGTCGAGAGCAGCGCGGAGACATCGGAGGTCACCCCCGTGCCGTAGACCAGCGTGCCGGCGTTGGAGTAGTTGTTCGCCGCCGTGCCGAAGCGGAGCGAAGCGCCGAAGCTTCCGGTCGCCACCGCGTTGGCGCTGTTGAGGACGATCGTGTTCTCGGCCACGGCCACGCCAGCGAAGAGGCTGGAGCCACCGAGGATGAGCTTACCGGTGCCCGTCTGGGCCACGATGCCCGCGCCGGTCACGCCACCCGCGAGGGTCACGTCCTTGGCCGCGCCCGCGAAGGTGAGCGTGGACTGGAGGGACTCGACATTGACGCGCTGGGCGATGGCGCCCGTGGCGGCCGCGCCGAACTGGACGGTGACGGCGTTGACGCCGGTCGGGAGGACGAGGTTGGCGCCGGCACCGAGGGCCGCGTCGCTACCGAGGGTCACGGTGCTGCCGCGGAGTTCGGTGTCGCCGAGGTAGGTGTTCACGCCGTTGAGGACGATGGCGCCCGAGGTGGCCGAGCCGAGGGCGAGCTTGCCGCTCGTCGTGCCCGTGCCCGTGCCGCTGGCGATGATGGCGTTGACCGTGAGGGTCGTGGCCGCATCCGGGAGGAGGACGCCCGTGGAGTTCACGTCGAGGGCGATGCCGCGGTTGGCGGCGAGGGTCACGTCGGCCGTGGTCTGGAGCGAGCCACCGGCGAAGGTGAGCTGACCGGCGGTGGCGGTGGCCGGGACGGCGCCGAGGGCGGAGTCGTCGGAGATGACCAGCTTGCCGCCGGTGATCGTGGTGCTACCCGCGAAGGTGGAGCCGTTCGCCAGGGTCAGCGTGCCCGGGGTCGTGCCCGTGCCCGCCTTGACGAGGGAGCCCGTACCGGTGAGCGCACCGCCGAAGGTCACGTCGAGACCGGTGGTGTCGATGGTCGAAGCGGCGTTGATGGTGAGGTTGTTCACCGTGATCGCCGTGGTGGCGCCGAGGTTGAACTTCAGGCCGCCACCGTTGAGGATGACGCCGCCCGCCGGGATGGCCGTGGCCGAGTCGAGGCGCAGGAAGCCACCGTTGACCTCGATGCCGGTCGTGGCGTTGGCGCTGCCGGTGAGGGCGAGCGTGCCTTCCTGGATGATGGTCTTGCCGGTGTAGGTGTTGGCGCCCGTGAGGACGATGGTGCCGGCGCCGAGCTTGGTGAGGTTGGCCGGACCCGAGATGACGCCCGAGAGCGTGAAGTCGTAGTTACCCAGGTTGGTCGAGCTGATCGAACCGTTCTGGTTCAGGGTGATGTCGCCCGCGTAGCTGAAGCCCGGGGTCGTGCCGACGGTGGCGATGACGCCCAAGCTGGCGAGGCCTTCCGTCGTGAACGGCACGTACGAGCCAGCGCCGTTGGCGATACCGACGCCGTACGGGAGGCTGACTGGACCGACGCCGCCCGTGCCTTGGTAGACGCGGAGGTCGACATCATACCAGCCCGCGGTCGTCGCGACGAAGCTGCCGGTGGTGTTGACGTTGTAGGCGGTGTTGTTGAGGAGGACTTGGCCGCCGACGGTGAGCGCGACGCCGTCGTCGAAGGATTCCTGGAAGTTCCAGGTGCCGGCCGGGAGGAAGAGCTTACCGACGAAGCCGCGGGTGGTGTTGTTCGGGACGACGTCGCCCGTGGCATTGTTGAGGGAGCTGAAGTTAGCCGAGATGACGGTCGTGGCCGGGACGGCGGAGCCACGAGCATCGCCGGCGAGGTCGAAGGTGCGGAGGGCCTGGTAGTCGTCGAAGGCGATGCCACCACCGTTGAAGACCACGGCGCCGGTGCCGGCCGAGCCGGTCACATACTTGCCGATGGAGAGGAGGCCTTCGTTGACCTGGACGCCACCGGTGAAGGTGTTGCTTGGAGCGTGGAGCGCGAGGGTGCCTGCGCCAGTCTTGGTGATGCCGAAGGCACCGGTGACCGGGCCGTCGAACGACAGGGTCTTGGCGGCGACGTTGACCGTCGTGTTGGCCGGGAGGGCGATGGTGCCGTAGCCGAGGCCGAGCGAGTTCGTACCCGTGAAGTTGAGGTTGCCGGCCAGGTTGATGGTGGTGGCCGTGGCGACGTTGACGTTGGCGCCGCTGGTGTTGTCGAGGGTGATGCCGGCCGGGAGGCTGACCGTGCCCTTACCGAGCGCGTAGGCGCCGTTGAGGTTGAAGTCGCCTTCCGCGATCACGAGGTTGCCCGTGAAGGTGTTCACGCCACCGAGGGTGAACTTGCCGTTGCCGGTCTTCGTGAGGGAGCCTGCGCCGGCGATGTTTTCGTTGATCGCGAGTTCGCCGCCGACGGCCTGCAGGGCGAGCGGGCCGTTGAGCGCGATGTCGCTGTTGGCGTTGCCCGTGAACGTCAGCTTCTGGCCGGCGTTGGTCGGGGCGTAGCGGAAGGTGCCGCCCGTGGTGGCGTTGACGGTGAAGTTATTGCCGACGTCCTGGGTATCACCCGTGACGATCATCGTGCCGCCGTTGAGCACGCGGCGGGCCGCGTAGTCGGCGAGCTGGCCGGACGGACCGTAGGCGAGGTTGACCATCGACCAGGTGGCGCCCGCATTGACGGTCACCGTGGCGGCGTTGTTGTAGCCGCCGTCGAAGAGCTTGCCTGCGGCGAGCACGTCGAGGGTGGCGCCATTGTTCAAGGTGATGCTGCCCGTGTTGGCGAGCGCCGCGCCGACCTTGACCGTGCCACCGTAGACGGTGAGGGCGCCGAAGGCGTTCGCACCGTTGAGTTCCAAGGTGCCGCCAGAGGCGACCAAGGTGCCGACCTGCACCGCACCGGTGAAGGTATTGACGCCGGAGAGGGTCAGCGTGCCGTTGCCGACCTTGGTCAGGCCGAGGGCGTAACCGGACATTTCACCGATGTTACCCGTGAAGGTGCTGGTCGCGTTGCCCGTACCGACCGTGAGGGTGCCGGCGAGGGAGTTGGTCGTGATGTTACCGGCGCCGGTCAGGCCGCCGATGATTTCGGCGCCCGCCGACATGGCCAGTTCGCTGCCCAGGTTGATGGCGAGGGTGGCGTTGTCCGGGATACCGTTCAAGGTGCCACCGGTCGCGGCGCCGATCTGGACGCGGCCCGTGCCGGCGAGGGTCATGGTGCCGGTGAAGGTGTTCGCCAAGCCGATGCCCAAGATCGAGCGGCCCGTACCGACGAAGGTCACGTTGCCGGTGCCGGAGATGCCCGCGTAATCCGTGCGGTCGGCGGCGTTCGAGTCGATGCGGAGGTCGCGCTGGAGCGTGATGCCGCTGAAGCCCATCGAACCGCTGCCGGTGACCGTCGCGTCGGAACCGATCGTGACCGTGCCCGTGCCGTTGCTGCTGACGAGGATGGCGTTGGTGAGGTTGCCCACGACGCGCGACCCGGAGATGTAGAGCGCGACGTTGTTGGCGGCGGTGTCCGTGGCGCCGAGGGTGATGCGACCGGTGCCGAGGGAACCGGCGGCGCCGACGTTGATGCGGCCTGCGCTGAGGAGCGTGCCACCGGTGAAGGTGTTGGCGACGCCGGCCATGTTCAGGACGCCCGTGCCGCGCTTGATCAGTTGACCGTAGCCACCGAGGGTGTTGCCCGCGGAGGAAGTCAGGGTGTAGTCGTAGGTCGAGTTGTTGACGATGGTGGTCGTCGGACGGATGTTACCGAGGAAGTTCACCCCTTGCGAGGCGCCCAGGGAATCATCGAAGGTGACGATGTCGCCGAAGATGAACTTGTCGGCCGCCGAGGTGCCGGTGTTCCAGAAGTTGTTGGAGGCCGCGTCCCAGGTGGCGTTGGCCGCACCATTGGTCCAGATGAGTTCACCGAAGCCGAGGGCCAAGGTCGTGCTGGTGGCGCCGACGTTGAAGGTCGGGGCGTTACGGTAGCTGCCCGCGCCGGAGAGGGCGAAGTTGGCGCCCGTGGCGGTGGTCGAGCCGTAGTTCAGGATCGCGAACGGCGCGCTGGTGGCCGGGCCACCGAGGAGGTTGACGGTGACGAGGCCGCCCGGAGCGACGCTGAAGGCGTTCGTGGCGGTGAGGATCGAGCTGGCCGACGGGTCGGCGGAGAACGACGTGAAGTTGCCGAAGGTGATCGACTTGGCCGTACCGAGGCCCTGCAGGTTGGCGCCCGCGGCGACGGTGAGGTCGGAGTTCGGGATGTTGCCCGCCAAGCTGAGCGTACCGGTGCTGACGAGGGTCGGGCCGGAGTAGGTCTGGGCGCCGACCAAGGTGGTCGTGCCGGTGCCCTGCTTCGTCAAGCCGCTGGTGCCGGCGAGGACGAGGTCGAAGGTCTGGGTGCCCGCGGTGGTGACGAAGACCGTGCCGCCGCCGGAGGTGGTCACGGTACCGCCGCCCGTGACTTGTTGGTTGAAGACGAAGCCGCGGGTCGCGTCGACGGTGTCGAGCGCGGCGGTGGTGCCGGTGACGACGAGGTTCGTGTTGATGGCGACGTTCGCGCTCGGCGC
>CALQIY020000012.1 GCA_943330755.2 Opitutus sp. GAS368 | reverse complement strand
TTTTCGCGTCACGCCGCCGCTGAGCGGCACTTAGGCGAAAGCCGCGATGCGGCCCATCAGGCCGGCATGACGTGGCGGAGCGACCACCGCACCGACGACCGCGATGAGCGGGGTGGGCAGAACCGACACATCGACCTTACCTGAAGCGAGGTCGGTCAAAGTCGTGAGTACATCGGATGCCCCATCCTGCGAGACCTTGGAAAGCAGGCGAATCGGCAAGTCCGCCTTGGCCCCAGCGGCGATGAGCTTGGTGGCGACGGATGGCAGCGCCTTCGCGCCCATGTAAAGACAGAGCGTCGCGCCGGTCTCGACGTGGGCCTTCCAATTCTGGTCCGTACCGTCCGCGCAATGACCGGTGAGGAATGTCACCGAAGCGGCCTTGCCACGATGCGTGAGCGGAAAAGCCGCATCGGCGCCGGCCGCCGTCGCGGCGGTAACGCCAGGCACGACTTCAAAATTAATGCCATGCGCCGCGAGGTGGTCCATTTCTTCGCCCAGACGACCGAAGACGCCGGGATCGCCACCCTTGAGGCGGACAATGAGACCGCCCTGACGCACTTCACGCACGAGGACGGCATTGATCTCGTCCTGCGTCATGGAGTGAACCCCACAACGCTTGCCGACAGGCACGATCTTGGTGGTCGCGGGAATCTCCGCCAACAAGGCATCGCCCGGCAGGGCGTCATGGATGACGACATCCGCGCGCTGGAGCAAACGGAGCCCCCGGACGGTGATCAGATCGGGAGCCCCCGGTCCGGCACCGACGAAGACCACCCGGCCTATGTCGCAATTTACCATTTATTTAAACTTGACCGCTTTTATGTAATCTTGGGTAATCTTATCAAGTATTAATTTAACCGAACCTTTACCTATGGAAAAGCCAACCGAGAAGCCCCTGACGAAGAATGAAACGATGAAGGCCGAGAAGCCCGACCTCTCCGGCACGATCCGCGAGACCTTGGCCAACCCGGAAGCCGACCGCTTCAGTGGCGACGATGAGCAGTTCATCAAGTTCCACGGCATCTACCAGCAGGACGACCGCGATAAGCGCAAGACGGGCAAGGAATACTCCGTCATGGTGCGCACGCGCCAAACCGGTGGCATCGTCCCGGCCGCCCAGTACCTCGTGTACGACGAGCTCTCCGGCCGCTTCGCCAACGGCACCCTGCGCATCACCTCGCGCCAGACGTTCCAATTCCACGGCGTGGCCCAGCGCGGCATCGGCAGCCTGATCAAGTCGATCAACGACGCCCTCTCCTCGACCCTGGCCACATGCGGCGACGTGAACCGCAACGTCACGGCTCCGTCCAATCCTCCGATCGACGCCATCACGCAGGCGGTCGAAGACGACGCGTTCACGCTGACCCGCGCCTTGCTGCCCAAGACCACCGCCTACCACTCCATCTGGGTGGACGGCGTGCAGGTCGACCTCGGCCTCGGCGAGAAGATCGCGAAGGCCCGCGCTTCCGTCGACCAGACCAACCCGTACCTCCCGCCGCCCGCCGACCATGACGACAGCGGCGCGCCGGTGGACAAGCTTTACGGCAAGACTTACCGGCCCCGCAAGTTCAAGACCGGCTTCGCCATCCCGCCGAACAACGACGTGGACATCTTCACCAACGACATGGGCTACGTCGCCGTGATCGAAGGCGGCAAGCTCGTCGGCTACAACCTCCTCGTCGGTGGCGGCCTTGGGACCTCGCACGGCAACAAGGCGACCTACCCGCGCCTCGCCGACGTCATCGGCTTCATCACCCGCGAACAGGTCGTGACCGTCGGCGAAGCCGTCATCCGCATCCACCGCGATTGGGGTGACCGCACCGACCGCAAGCACGCCCGCATCAAGTACGTCCTCCAGGAAAAGGGCGTGGAATGGTTCCGTGCGGAACTCGCGAAGGAACTCGGTGCGCCGCTCCCGGCCGCCAAGCCGTTCCTCTTCAAGGGCCAGGGCGACGCCTTCGGTTGGACCAAGCAGACCGACGGCAACTGGTTCCTCGGCCTCTTCATCGAGACCGGTCGCGTCAAGGATGCCGGCACCTACCAACTGAAGACCGCGCTCCGCAAGATCGCCGAACAGTTCGGCCCGGTCTACCGCCTCACCGCGACGCAGAACCTCATCCTCTCGGACATCAAGGAAGCCGATAAGGCCGCCATCGAGAAGCTCCTGCACGACCATGGTTGCGGCATCGTCTTCAACCCCGGCCTCGTCAAGGGCCGCGGCATGGCTTGCCCTGCCCTCCCGACCTGCGGCCTTTCCCTGGCGGAATCCGAACGCGTCTTCCCGGCCATCCTCGGCAAGATCGAGGACGCCCAGGACGCGGCCGGCTTCGGCGGCGAAGAACTCGTCGTCCGCATGACCGGTTGCCCCAACGGTTGCGCCCGCCCGTATAACGCCGAAATCGGCTTCGTCGGCAAAGCCCCCGGCAAGTACAACCTCATGCTCGGCGGCAACCGCGAAGGCACGCGCCTCGCCCGGCTCTTCAAGGAATCCGTCCCGGCGGACGAAATCCCCGTCGTCATCGGCGCGCTCTTCAACCAGTACGCCAAGGAACGCACCGCGGGCCAAGCCTTCGGTGATTGGGTCGACGGCGCCGCCGTCTGGCCGGTCGCCGCTCCGCAGGCCTAAGCCCGTTTCTGGACGTCGCCGATGTCGAACCTCGACCCGACCCGCATTCCTGCGCTCGACGAGCAGCTCACCAAGCTCGCTCCGGTCGACCGTCTGCACTGGGCCTACGAGACCTTCGGCGACCGTGCCGGCATCGGCACCAGCTTCCAACCCGCCGGCGTGGTGATCCTCCACCTCGCGAAGTCAGCGGGCCTGCCGATCCGCGCCTTCACCTTGGACACCGGCCTGCTCTTCCCCGAAACGCTCGCCTTCAAAGCGCAGCTCGAGGCCAAATTGGGCATCCAAGTGGAAGCCGTGCTGCCGGCCTTGACCGTGGAACAGCAGGCCGCCGCGCATGGCGCCGAACTCTGGAAGCGTGACCCCGAAAAGTGCTGCGAAATCCGCAAGGTCGATTCGCTCGGCAAGAAGCTCTTCGAACTCGACCTTTGGATTGCGGGTATGCGCCGCGACCAAAGCAACGAGCGCTCTTCGACGCCCTTGCTCAGCCTAGCCGCCCGTCCCGACAATTCCGACGTGTGGAAACTCAACCCGCTCGTCGACTGGAGCCGCGACCAGGTCTGGGCCTACCTCAAGGAGCACGACCTCCCGCACAACGTCCTGCACGACCGCGGTTACCGCTCGATCGGTTGCTGGCCGTGCACGCAGCCGACCTCCGGCGGCGACGAACGCGGCGGCCGTTGGCCCGGCTTCGACAAGAAAGAATGCGGCCTGCATACCCGCACGAAGAAAGGGGTTAGCGGCTAGGGGTTAGCGGTTGGCGGAGAGGAAACCTCCTCAATCCCAAACCAACCTGCTTCCCTTCGCACCCTTTTCCCCCGACCGCCGACCGCCAATACCTTCCACCTTTTCTTCAGCCTCCCTGCGCTCCCAACCCCTTTCCGCTAACCGCCACCCCCTTCTTCAGCCTCCCTGCGCTCCCAACCCCTTTCCGCTAACCGCCACCCCCTTCTTCAGCCAATGTCCCGCAACGCCCAAAACGACCACCTCACCCGCCTCGAGCAGACGTCGATCCACGTCTTCCGTGAGGCCTTCGCCAACTTCCGCTCCGTCTGCATGCCCTGGTCCATGGGCAAGGACTCCAACGTCCTCATCTGGCTCGCCCGTAAGGCCTTCTGCGGCAAGATCCCCTTCCCGCTCCTGCACATCGACACGACGTACGAGTTCCCGGAGATGTACGAGTTCCGCGAGAAGGCCAAAGTCATCCATGGCATCGACCTCATCGTGCGCGTGAACGAAGATGCGATCCGTCGCGGCATCGGCTACGCCACGCATGACCCCGTCACCGTCACGCACGAACTCAAGACCGTGCCGTTCAAGGCCGCCATCGACGAATTCAAGTGGGACGCCCTCGTCACCGGTATCCGCCGCGACGAAGACCCGACCCGCGCCAAGGAACGCTGGTTCTCGCCGCGCTCCGCCGAAGGCAACTGGGACTACAAGGACCAGCCGCCGGAATTCTGGGGCCAGTTCGCCAGCAGCGCGCCCGAAGGCGGCCACGTCCGCGTCCAGCCGCTGCTCGAATGGACCGAGCTCGACATCTGGGAATACATCCGCCGCGAGAACATCCCGAACCCGACGCTTTACTTCGCCCGCAACGGCAAGCGCTTCCGCTCGCTCGGTTGCCACCCGATCACGCACCCGGTCGACAGCCCGGCCAGCAACATCGACGAAGTCATCGAAGAATTGAAGCGCACCAAGGTCAGCGAACGCGCCGGCCGCGCCCAGGACCACGTCGGCCGTAATTCCATGCAGGAACTCCGCGCCAAGGGCTTCATGTAAGCCAGCCACCCGCACCGCCACACCAACACCACGCCACATGAGCCATTCCTCCCTTCCCAGCCCCGCCGCCGCCCAGGCTGCCGCCCAAGCCGCCGCCGAAGACCAACGCAAGATGCACGTCGTCGTCGTCGGTCACGTCGATCACGGCAAATCCACCTTCGTCGGTCGTCTCCTGAATGACACCGACTCCCTGCCCAACGGCAAAATCGAGCAGGTCCGCAAGAACTGCGCCGCCGAAGGCATGGAGTTCGAGTACGCCTTCCTCCTCGACGCCCTGATCGAAGAGCAGGAACAGAACATCACGATCGATACCACGCGCATCTTCTTCCGCACCACGCAGCGTGCCTACGCGATCATCGACGCCCCCGGCCACAAGGAGTTCCTGAAGAACATGGTGACCGGCGCCGCTTCGGCCTCCGCCGCCCTCCTGCTCATCGACGCCAAGGAAGGCGTCATGGACCAGTCCCGTCGCCACGCCTTCCTGCTCTCACTCCTCGGCGTGA
Organism: Opitutus sp. GAS368; assembly: GCA_943330755.2. Lineage (GTDB taxonomy): Bacteria > Verrucomicrobiota > Verrucomicrobiia > Opitutales > UBA953 > UBA953. Next base: position 24,068 of record CALQIY020000012.1, on the reverse strand, counting down.
AGCAGCTCGTCGTGCTCGTGAACAAGATGGACCTCGTCCAGCACTCCCAGGAGACCTACGAGAAGATCCGCACGGAATACACCGCCTTCCTGAAGAGCCTCGGCCTCAACGCCGTCCACTTCATCCCCATCGCCGCCAAGCACGGCGAGAACATCGTCAACCGCTCCGCCAAGATGGCTTGGTGGAAGGGCCCAACCGTCACCGAAGCCCTCGATGCGTTCAAGCATGAGGATGACCTGACGGGCCTGCCGCTCCGCTTGCCGGTCTCCGACATCTACCGCTTCGACCATCGCCGCATCGTGGCCGGTCGCGTGGAAGCCGGCGCCATCCGCCCGGGGGATGAACTCATCTTCCAGCCTGGTGGCCGCCGCAGCACCGTCCGCACGTTCGAAGATTGGCCGGGGCCGGAATCCCGCGACGTCGTCGGCACGGGCGGTTCGGCCAGCGTGACGCTCTCGGAGCAGATCTTCGTGGAACGTGGCCAAGTCGCCGCCCACCCGTCCAACCAACCCCGCGTGGGCCGCGAATTCCGTGCCCGCATCTTCTGGCTGGGCAAGGAACCGCTGGTCCCGAACAAGACCTACAAGCTCCGCCTCCTGACCCAGAACGTCGAAGCCGTCATCGCCAAGATCGAGAAGATCACCGACGCCTCCACGCTCGAGTCCATCCAGGCCGACAGCGTCCCCCGCGACTCCATCTGCGAAGTCATCGTCCGGACGGCCCGCGCGGTCGCCTTCGACCTGCACCACGAGTGCGCCATCACCGGCCGTTTCGCGCTGGAGGAAGCCGGCCGCATCCACGGCGGCGGCATCATCCTCGACGCCCGCAAGGAGCAGAACGTCCGCGAAGGCAAGGTCACCGCCGCCGAGCGCTCGGCGCGCTCGGGCCATGCCCCCGCCGTCCTCTGGTTCACCGGCCTCTCGGGCTCGGGCAAGTCGACCATCGCCGAACTCGTCGAGCGTCGGCTCTTCGATGCCGGCCGCCAGGTCTTCCGCGTCGATGGCGATGACCTCCGCACCGCGCTCAACCGCGACCTCGGCTTCTCCGCCGCGGACCGCGCCGAAAGCGTGCGCCGCGCCTCCGCCGTCGCGGGACTCTTCGCCAACGCCGGTCACATCTCGCTCGTGACGCTCATCGCGCCCTTGGCCGCCGACCGCGCCAAGGCCCGCGCCGCGCTCAGCAACCACGCCTTCATCGAAGTCTTCGTCGACGCTCCGCTCGATGTCTGCGAACAGCGCGACGTCAAGGGCCTCTACGCCAAGGCTCGCCGCGGCGAGATCGCCGAGTTCACCGGCATCTCCTCTCCTTACGAAGCGCCTGAGTCGCCCGAGGTCCATATCCGCACCGACAAGCTCACGACCGACCAGGCCGTGGACCTCGTGCTGGACGCCCTCGACAAGGTCTTGCGCACCAAGGCCGACGACTGGGAAGTGTAAAGTCTGGGCGGGAAAAGTTCGCTCAGGGACAAGGGGAAACGCCGCTGGCGCCCCTTATCCTTGTGCCTGCTCATTGCCTAGGGATTCCCGTCCATTGACTCCCTCTGCGTAGCGTGCACCTTAGGAGACATGAAAGTCCTGCACATCGACGCCTCCCCTCGCACGGTCCGGTCGGTGACGCGGAAACTGACCTCGGCGTTCATCAACGCCCTGCGGGTCAAGCACCCGGGGCTCAAGGTCACGCATCACGACATCGGCCACCACCCACCCGCGTTCATTTCCGACTCCTGGGTCGGCGCAGCCTTCGCTCCGGCCGACCATAATGACCCCGCCATGAAGGGCGTGCTGCATCACTCCGACGAATTGACGACCGAACTGATGGCGACCGACTTGCTCGTGATTGGTTCGCCGATGCACAACTTCACGGTCAGCGCCTCGCTGAAGGCTTGGATCGACCAAGTCGTCCGCACGGACATGACCTTCAAGATCACCGAAGCAGGCGTCGAACCTCTCCTGAAGGGCAAGAAAGCCATCATCGTGACCTCGCGCGGCGGCTTCGTCGCGGGTACGGCCTACGACTTTCAGGAACCCTACCTCCGCACCATTCTTGGCTTCATCGGCATCACCGACGTGACCTTCGTGCATGCCGAGGGCGTCAACGAAGGCGAGCAAGCCCGCGAAACGGCCATGACCACGGCCGCCGCGAAGCTGATCGAGTTGGCGAAGGGCTGGTAGAGACACGCCGTTGAACCGTTGAATGGTTGAATCGTTGGCTGGCAGGGAGGCATCGCCGCTCGCACAGCACCGATCAATCCAACCATTCAACGATCCAACCAATCAGGCGTACTTCAACTCGACCTTCTTGCCGGTCTTGATCGATTCGTAGATGCCTTCGACGATGACCAGGTCGCGGCGACCGACCTCGCCCGTGCAGGAGTACTCGCCACCATCACGGATGGCGGCGCACACGGCGTCCATGTGCCGCTGTTGCTGACGGAAGACGCCGAAATCGAGCTTCCCCTTGGTGGAGGTGGAAATGTTGAGCCCACGGTAGCTGAAGACCTGACGCGAGCCCTTGAACCAACCCTTGGCGGCTTCGGCGGACAATTCCGCGCGGTTGGCATCGTAGCCGGTCCAGATGTCGGCCGTCGCGCCATTGGCGTACTCCAGGCGGAACTCCATGGCCTGCTCGACCTCCTTGAAGAAATCGGGCTGCGTCTTCGGGAGTTCCTTCGCCGTGACGGCGACAGGATTCGCATCTGCCGCCATGCATGCGGCCTGAATGGAATAGACGCCCATGTCCATGAGCGCACCGCCGCCGGCGAGCTTCTTTTCGATGCGCCAAGCGTGCTTACGCAACGTGAAGCCGTTGGCTGAGGTGATCTTCAGGAACGGGCCGAACTCCTGGCTTTTGGCGAGGCGGACGAGTTCCTGGTGATAAGGGTCGAAGTGCAGGCGGTAGCCGATCGCGAGGCGCTTGCCCGCCTTCTTGCCGGCGGCGATCATCGCGTCGCACTCGGCGACGGTGTTCGCCATCGGCTTCTCGCAGATGACGTGCTTACCTGCGCCGAAAGCGGCGATGACGTTCTGGGCGTGGATCCCGGGCGGCGTCACGACGTAGACCACGTCGATGTCCTTATTGGCGGCGACCTTGTCCCAATCACCATAGCCGTAGATGTTCGCCGTCGGGAAGCCATGGGAGGCCGCCAACTTCTCGCCCTTGGCGCGGGTGCCCGTGATCGCGGCGACCAATTTCACGTTGGCCGTCTCCAGCAGTGCCGGGGCGAGTTCACCGTTGGAATAGTTGCCCAAACCGCAAAGCGCCAAACCCAGCTTACGCGGCTTAGGCTCGTCCGCCGAGAGCAGGCGGGGGGCGAAGGCGAGCGCCGCCGTGGCGGTGGCAAAGGTGCCGAGGAACTGACGACGGGAGGAGTGCATGGATACGGGAGGGAGACCCAGGGGGATAGGGGTTAGCGGTTAGGGGGTAGCGGTTAGGGGATGGGAGATTTCTACCCGATCAGCCGACCCCTGCAAGCCGGATGGGCATCCTTACCGACGCACCAGGAAGACCGCCCCGAGCAGGATGGCTGCTCCGATGAGGCGACGGGTCATGACGGCCCGGCCGACCGAGCGTTCGACGTTACCGAACCAATGACCGACGACCCAGACCAGCACGACGCTCCACAGGCCACGGGTATTATAGAGGATGTTGGTACGGGTCACCTCATGGGCCAGCGAGATGGCAAGGACCATCCCCAGGCACTGCAGCCAAAGCAACGACCCACCGGCCAAGGTCCACAGCAACGTCCGACGAGGCAAGGCCAGCAAGGGGGCGGAGAACTTCGGCACCAAGAGCCAAGAATACAGCAGCATCGAACCGAAGGCCAACGGCGCGAAATGGGTCATGCCGAGTTGCCCGACCCACTTCTGGGTGAGGATGTCGGAGGACGCGAAGAGGAACGCCGCCAGTCCGCCGTAGAGCAAGCTCCGCAAAGCCCGCTCGCGGTCGGCGCGCCATTCACCACCGAGCAAGACCATCGCCACGCACGTCATCACCGTCGCCACCCAGATCGCCGGGGTGAGGGCCTGGCCCATCGTCAGCGCCGCCAAGAACGCCACAAACAGGACCTTCGCCCCGAGCACCGGGGTGGCCACCGAGACATCGCCGCGGCTGAGGGCGAGGAAGGTGAAGTATTGGCCCGCAAAGAAGATCGCCCCCACGGTGAGCGCCTGCAGGACGGCGATGACCGTGAACGCCCCGCCCTGCCCGTCGTCGAAGAACCAGAACGACTGGAAGAGCGCCCCCATGGTCATGTTCACGACGAAACCGATGCGCCACGGACCGGCGCCCGCCTCCGTTGCACGCTTCAAGATGATGGCCGCGACGGCATAGCCGAAGCCAGACAGGAGCGGGAGCAAAGTGGCGGTGGTCGGATCAAGCGTCACGAGGTCACCAGCGGGAAGCAAAACGCCCCGCCGCGCAACCGCGGACTCACTCGTGGAAGCGAATCCTCGGCTTCAGACCATCCTTCGGCTTCGCGCCATCCTTGACCTTCGGCAAGCGTTCGGGGTCGGTCAACGAAGCGCCCGACTGCAGTTCGGACTTCCCTTGCCACTTGCGATCGAGGCCGGAGCTGCCGGGACGGACGACTTCCCGTCCCAGCTTCGCGTTCAAGGCATCCACGGCCTGCATGAGCCGCGCGCGGGCGGGATCGACCGGCGCCCCCATGCCCGGCAGCGTCGGCTGAATCTGGTTCGACGGCATCAGCCCCTGCAAAAGAATGCCGGCTTTCTTGTACAGGTAGCCATCGCGACGGATGCGGCGCAGCGCGCGGCCGGCGGCGGCGCAGATCAGGCGCGCATCGTCCGTCGGCGGATCGAGCGGCTCCGACGCGTCGGCCTTATACTGTTCCTGATCGAGCCGATGCTTGTTGGTGCCGAAGAAGACCACCACGGACGAAGCCACCAAGCGGTCTTCGCGCAGCTTTTCGGCACCGCGGGAAGCATGGGCGGAAATCGCCTCGGCGAGATCCGCTTCGTCTGACACCGGACGGCCGAAGGAACGCGAGACCATGATGGTCTGGCGGGCGGCGGGGTCTTCGATGATCTCATGGCAAGGGATCCCGCGCAGTTCCAAAGATAGGCGCTCACCCACGATGCCGGCGATGCGCCGAATGAAGGCGGGATCGCCCTCGGCAAGGTCGGCCGCGGTCAAGATGCCATGGGCGCGGAGGCGGGCGGCGAGACCAGGGCCCACGCCCCAGATATCCTCGGCCTCGACGCCGCGCAAGAAGGCCCGCCGACCATCGATATCGAACGGCACCACCAAGCAACCACCCGCATCGGGATCGGACTTCGCCCGCTCGTTGGCGAGTTTGCAGAGCACCTTCGTCGCCGCCATCCCCATGGAGACGGCGATGCCCGTGCGCTTCAGCACATCGGTGCGAATGCGCAGGCCCAGCGCCCGCGCGTCGGCTTCGGGCATGTCGGGGAAGCCCAGGAAAGCTTCGTCGATCGAATAGGATTCGAAATCGCGCGCATGTTCGGAGAGGACCGCCATCACGCGTTCGGAGAACTCGCCATAGACGCCGAAGTTGGACGAGAACACCTTGACGCCATGCGCTTCGCAGACGCGCTTCACCTCGAAGTACGGCGCGCCCATCGGGATCCCGAGCCGTTTGGCCTCGCTGGAACGCGCCACGACGCACCCATCGTTGTTCGACAACACCACGATGGGCACCCCGATCAACGACGGGTCCAGGACGCGCTCGCAGGAGGCGTAGAAGTTATTGCAGTCGGCGAGGGCGCGCAGCATGTCAGCAACGTCGCACCACCGCGACGACGACTCCCCAGATACGGAAACGCTCGCCGCACGGCAAGGCTGCCGTCGGCCAATCACGGCTCTCGGCGCGCAGGCGCCACGTGCCATCGGTGGCCCGGGTCAAACGCTTCACGGTGAACTCGCCGTCGACCTCGGCCACGACCACGGCACCGTCCCTGGGCGAGGCAGCCTTATCGACCGCGATCATATCGCCGGACATGATGCCGGCGCCGGACATCGATTCGCCCTCGACGCGCAGGAAGAAGGTCGAGAGCGGCCGGCGGACCAAGTGCTCGTTGAGGTCGAGCCGCCGCTCGCTGTGGTCATCGGCGGGCGAAGGGAACCCCGCGGCCACATGGGTCTCCAGCAACGGCAAGGCCAGGGCCCATTGCGGGTCGAAAGGAATGGCTTTGCCGATATCCACCATAAGGTGAACGGATGTTCACTTCACTCCCTAAGGAAGCAAGAACGAAGCAAGACCCGCCCCACCCCTATCCCCTATCCGCTACCCCCCATCCGCTCCCCACCCTATCCCCTATAATCCATCCCCAACAAAAAGGCCCACGTCTCACGACGCAGGCCTTGGTTGGGTCGGCTCGGCGGACGGCTTACGAAGCGGTCAACGCGGTGACTTCGGCACGCACCTTCTCGGCCAGGGCGGTCGAGAGGTAGCGCTCGCTCGGGCTGCAGGCGATCGTGACGATGCGCTTGCCGGCGAACTCCGGACGCTTGGCCAGCTGGAGGGCGGCCCAGATGTTGGCGCCGGAAGAGATACCGACCGCCAAGCCTTCGCGTGCGGAGACGTCGAGGGCGGTGGCAAAAGCATCTTCGTTGGAAACCTGGATGACTTCGTCGAGCAACGAGAGGTCGCAATTCTTCGGCACGAAACCAGCGCCGATGCCCTGGATCTTATGCGGCGAAGGCTGCACCGGCTGGCCGCTGCGGGTCTGGGTGATCACGGGGCTGGCGGAAGGCTCGACCGCGATGGCGAGGAACTTCGGGTTACGGCCCTTGAGGACGGAGGAGACGCCGGTGATGGTGCCGCCCGTGCCGACGCCGGCGACGATGGCATCGACCTTACCTTCGGTGTCGGCCCAGATTTCTTCGGCGGTGGTGCGACGATGCACTTCCGGGTTGGCGGGATTATCGAACTGCATCGGCATGAAGGCCGTGCTGCCGATTTCCTCGCGGAGCTGCGTGGCGCGCTCGATGGCACCGCGCATCCCCTTGGCACCAGGGGTCAAAACGATTTCCGCGCCGAGCATGCGCAGAAGGACGCGACGTTCGACCGACATCGTTTCCGGCATCGTGAGGATGCAGCGGTAACCGCGGGCGGCGGCAACGAAAGCGAGGGCGATACCCGTGTTGCCGGAAGTCGGCTCGACGATCGTGCCACCCGGCTTGAGACGGCCATCGCGCTCGGCGGCATCGACCATCGCACGACCAATGCGGTCCTTCACGCTCGAGAGCGGGTTGAAGTATTCAAGCTTCACCAGGATCTCGGCGTTGAGACCGGCGGTGACCTTGTTCAGACGTACGAGAGGAGTACGACCGATGGTGTCGATGACGCTGTTGTAGATAGCCATGGGGTTAATGATTAGTAGTTGAGTAATGATTAATGGATTAAGTCCGTATTCCCTGCAAGAAAAAACCCGGGGTTACCGGGCTTAGGCTGGGAAAACTTAGTAGCGGCGCTTGGGCGGAGGGCCCATGGGACGCGGAGCGGTGTCTCGCAGGCGGAAGATGATGCGGGCCTGGGTCAGGTCAGCGGGGCTCATCTCGACCTTCACGCGATCACCTGGATTGATGCGGATGAAGTTCTTGCGGAGGCGGCCGGAGATACGTCCCAGCACCACGTGCTTGTTGGGGAGCTCAATCCGGAACATGGTGCCAGGAAGCACCTGCAGGATTTTGCCTTCGAGTTCGATAACGGGTTCTTCAGCCATGCCTTGTATCCCCCTATCCATGCGCAGGATGGCGCCGAGTCAATCACTGTAGTAAGGCTGCCTCCCCGCTTGCCTCCGGGGCTAAGCCGGTGATTCTGCAGACATGGAAGGCGAAAGCCATACACCCCGCCCAGGGCTCACCTGCCCCTTCGAGAAGCTCCGCCCGTCGCAATTGGTCCGGGATGACGCCTTTTACATGGCTTTGGCCTTCAATCTGGCCGTGGACGCCTGGCGCATCGATGAGGTCCCGATCGGCGCCATCATCGAACGCGGGGGCGAAATCATCGCCGCCGCCCATAATGAGGTCGAACGCTCCAACGACCCGACCGCGCACGCGGAGATGTTGGCCATCACGCAGGCGGCCCATAAGATCGGCGACTGGCGGCTCAACGATTGTACGCTTTACGTGACCAAAGAGCCCTGCCCGATGTGCTCGGGAGCGACCATCATGAGCCGACTGGGCCGCGTGGTCTACGCCTGGGGCGACCCCAAGATGGGGTGCATGGGCGGAGCGACGGCCCTGCACGCGCTGCCCAAGCTCAATCATCGGGTGAACGCCGTCGGCGGTGTCCTCGAAGCCCCCTGCAAAGAAATCCTGCAGGCCTACTTCAACATGAAGCGCGGCCGAGAAACCCACGACCCGGCTTGACCCCGTCCGAGTTTCGTCATCGTTAATCTCCCATGGACCGCCGCGACTTCCTGAAACAGACTTCCCTCGCCGCCGCGGCCTTAGCCGTCACGCCACTCTCCGCCCAAAGCTCCGCCGCGAACCGCCAACCCCTTTCCACTCCCACCATGTCCTACACCCTCGCCCCCCTGCCCTACGCCCACAACGCCCTCGAGCCGCACATCGACCAGGCCACGATGGAAATCCACCACGGGAAGCACCACAACGCTTACGTGACGAACCTGAACGCGGCGCTCGCCAAGGAGCCGAGCTTCAACGGCGGCACCGATGTCGATGCCCTCATCGCCGACCTCTCCAAGGTCCCTGAGTCCATCCGCACCGCCGTTCGCAACAACGCCGGTGGCCACGCCAACCACACCTTCTTCTGGAACAGCCTCTCGCCTAACGGCGGCGGCGAACCGGTCGGCGCCCTCGGCGAAGCCATCACCAAGGCTTTCGGCGGTCTCGAAGGCGAGAACGGCCTCAAGGCCAAGTTCAAGTTGGCTGCGACCTCCCGCTTCGGCTCCGGCTGGGCATGGCTCGTGGTCAAGGCCGACAAGTCCATCGCCGTCACCTCCACGCCCAACCAGGACAGCCCGCTCATGAAGGGCATCGCCGACGTGAACGGCGCCCCGATCCTCGGCCTCGATGTCTGGGAACACGCTTACTACCTGAAGTACCAGAACCGCCGCCCTGACTACGTCGATGCCTTCTGGAAGGTCATCGACTGGAAGAAGGCCAACGAGCTCTACCTGAAGGCGATCGCCTAAGCGACCCTCCTACCCCCCTTAGAAGGCCGGCCCCAGCGATGGAGCCGGCCTTTTTTGTTTCTGGCACTCTGGCTAGATACTGCTGTCATAAAGGTACCCCATGTTCCCCCGAGCCTGCATCCTGCTGCTGAGCCTCTGCTGCCTGCAGCCCACCTTCGCCCAAACGTCGGCGCCTAAGCCCGACGCCGCGGTCAAAGCCGGCGCCAACGAACGCTACACCGCGTCGTCGAAACGGTTTAGCTTACCAGTGCCGACCGGCTGGAAAAACATTCCAGGAGAAAACCATGGCCTGCGGGATAATGTCTTCATGCACCCCAAGCCGGTGCAAGGGTTTGCGGCCAACATGGTCTTCATCGAGGAAACGGCGCCGGCCAATCTCAAGTTGGGGCAGCTCGTGGACAGCAGCCTGGGCTTGATGGAAAAGAACATGCCCGGCTTCGAAGCGAGCGACCGCCAAGAACTGAAAACCGCATCCGGCGTGACGATGATTCGCGTCCGCTACCAATGCCGCTTCCTCCCCAATGGCGTCACGTCCAAGAACGCCGCCTACTTCGTGCTGCTCAAGGATAACCGTCTGCTCACGGTCACGGTGTCGGGTATCGCCGCCACCCCTGCTGACCATGCCGCCGAAGCTGACGCCGCGCTCCTCAAACTTGAAGCCATCCAATAAAACTTTCCATGAAACACCACCGACTCCTCCTCACGCTCGGCGCCTTGGCCTTCGCCTGCCTGCCTGGCGCGCAACTCTTCGCCGCCGATGCGCCGAAAGCCCCCGCGGCTGACCTCACGAAGCCCGTGCAGGTCTTCATCCTGCTCGGCCAATCCAACATGGTGGGTCTCGGCAAAGTGACCGGCCCCGATGGCTCGCTGGACTTTGCGGTGAAGAACAAGAAGAAATACCCGCACCTCGTCGACGCCGCGGGCAACTGGGCGGAGCGTCCCGACGTCCGCAACGTGCGCGTGATGGTCGGCCGGAGCGGCGGCATGCAGCTTTTCAACAACGAGTTCCTCAAGGTCGGCGGCAAGACGATGGGGCCCGAATACGGCATCGGTCATCCGCTCGGCGATGCCGTCGAGGCGCCGGTGATGCTCCTCAAGAGCTGCATCGGCAACCGCAGCCTGGGCTGGGACCTCCTGCCCCCCGGCAGCGAACGCTACGTGTTTGAAGGCAAGGTCTACGCCGGCTACAAGGACCGCCCCGACTCCTGGGCCGTCGACCCGGCCAAGGGCACGGCCACCGTACCCGGACCGTGGGTCGACAAGGCAGGCAAGCCGATCGATTGGTACGCCGGCAAGCAGTACGACGACGATATCGCCAACGCCAAGAAGGTCCTGGCCGAACTCGGCAAGTACTACCCCGGCGCGACCAAATACGAAGTCGCGGGCTTCTTCTTCTGGCAGGGCGAGAAGGACGGTGGCAACGCCGGCCATGCCTCCAAATACGAAGAAAACCTCGTGCGCTTCATCAAATACCTCCGCAAGGATTTCGACGCCCCCAACGCCAAGTTCGTCCTCGCGACGCTCGGTGAAGCCACCAAGGGCAGCGCCGGCAACGGCGGCAAGATCCTCGACGCCCAACTGGCCGTCGACGGCACCAGCGGCAAGTACCCTGAATTCAAGGGCAACGTTGCGACGGTCTACGCGAACCCACTGTCCAAGGGCGGTAGCGGCAACAGCCATTACAATGGCAACGCCGAGACCTACATGGATGTCGGCGAAGCCATGGGCAAGGCGATGGCCGCGCTATTGAAGAAATGATCCGCACCCTGCTGCCGCTGCTCTTCAGCGTCGGCTGCTTCGGAGCCGACCCGACCAACCTTCCCCTCCTCCGCCTGGAGGTCAAGGAAGCCATCAAAGCGGATGCGCGCGTACCCTGCACCGCCCGTCTATTGACGCCCGCGGGACAGGGTACCAGCGACCGGACAGATAGCTCGGCGCAGATCAAGATCCGCGGCGCCTCCTCCCAGGTTTACGAGAAGAAATCCTTCTCCCTTAAGCTCGCCCAGGAAAGCGGCTGGCTCGGCCTGTCCAAGCGCCGCGACTGGGTCCTGAACGCGGCCTTCGTGGATGCGTCGATGATGCGGCACAAGCTTTCCTACGACCTGTTCCGTTCGCTCGGCACGAACGCGGCTCCGCGGCACGCGGCGGCCAGCCGCTTCATCGAGGTGGAAATGAACGGCAAGTACCATGGCGTCTACCTCCTGATGCAGCCGGTCGACGATCGTCTGGTGGGCTTCCCCGCGACCTTCGCCTCCACGACCTCCCCCGCGCTCATCTATAAGGCCGTCGATCACGAGGCCAACTTTGGTCAGCCCGGTCACGGTGGCTTTGAGCAACGCGAGCCCGACCCCGAAAAACAAGCCTTCTGGGGACCCCTCGACGAGTTGAACCGGTTTGTCAGCCAAGCCACCGACCAAGAGTTCTTCGATTCCGGCAAAGGCATCGCGACACGGATCGACGTGGATAACGCCATCGACTTCCACCTGCTCGTGCTGATGACCTCCAACCTCGACGGCATCACCAAGAACTACAATCTCATCCGGGCCGCCAGCACCACGGCCAGCCCGAACCCGAAGTTCGCCTTCGTGCCTTGGGATTACGACGGCACCTTCGGCCGAAATTGGGACGGGTCCGTCGTGGATGCCAAGACTTGGCTCTCGAATCGTCTCTTCGACCGGCTGCTCGGAAACCCATTGTACAAAGCCAAGTACGCCCAACGCTGGCGCGAGCTCCGCGGCAAAGCATTCACGACCTCCAACCTCGGTCGCATGATGGATGAAAATGCGGCGACCTTAGGTCCAGCCGCCCTCCGGAACGAACGCCGCTGGAAGCAGCTCAACTATGCCGACCCGCAGGCCCTCACCCTGGCGAACGATGTCCGCCAGATGAAGCGCTGGACCGCCAACCGGCTAGAATGGCTCGACGCCGAACTCGCGCGCCGAACTCGTAGATAATTCCCCACGAACACCTCCCCGATGCGACCCCTTCTCCTCCTTTTCTGCGCCTATGCCGCCAGCGTAACGCTGTGGGCGGCGACTCCCGCCACCCCGAAGGGCAACAGCCACCCGCCCACCATCGCCGGCTCCAACGTCGAGACTTACCGCAAAGTCGGCGCGACCGAACTCAAGGTCTGGATCTTCAATCCAGCGACCAAGGCGGACAAGCCCCTGCCCTGCATCGTTCTCTTTTTCGGCGGCGGCTGGAGCAGCGGGACCCCTGCGCAGTTCGAGCCCCAAAGCCGACACCTCGCCAGTCGCGGGATGATCGCCATCGTCGCAGACTACCGCGTCAAGAGCCGTCAAAACGCCCTACCCGCCGATTGCGTGAGCGACGCGAAAGCGTGCGTCCGCTGGGTACGGGCCAATGCCGCGCGCTTGGGCATCGATCCGACCCGCATCGCGGTGGGTGGGGGTTCCGCCGGCGGACACCTCGCCGCCGCGGTCGCCACGGTGCCGGGACTTGACTCCGCCACCGACGACAAAGCGGTCTCCTGCCTGCCGAACGCCCTGGTGCTCTTCAACCCAGGGACCGTGATGGCGCCATTCCCGGGCCTGGAGCTGAAAGGCTTCGGCGCCGGGCTGGATAAGTCGAAATTCGGCTGCGAGCCGACGGAAATCTCCCCGCTCCATCACGTCAAGAAAGGGCTCCCGCCGACCATCATCTTCCACGGTAAAGCGGACACCACCGTGCCCTACGCCACGGTCGAGAAATTCACCGAGGTGATGAAGGCCGCCGGCAACCGCTGCGAGTTGATCGGCTACGAAGGCCAACCGCATGGCTTCTTCAACAAGAGCAAGTACCAGGAGACCCTCGACGCCACGGACGCGTTTCTCGTCTCCTTGGGCTACCTGCCGAAGAAATAAGATGCGCCTGCTCTCCGCCATCGTGCTCCTGGCCTGCGGCGGAGCCATGGCCGGGGAACGCCCCAACGTGGTCATCCTCCTGGCGGATGATGCGGGCTGGGGTGACTACTCCTTCAACGGGAATCGGCAGTTGGCGACTCCGCATATCGACTCGCTCGCTCAAGACGGTGCACACTTTGAACGCTTCTTCGTCCAACCCGTCTGCTCCCCCACCCGTGCCGAGCTCCTCACCGGACGCTATCACCGCCGGCTAGGTGTCACCGGCGTCTCCACCGGCCAGGAACGCATGAATCCGGCCGAAAAAACCTTCGCCGATTCTTTCAAGGCCGCCGGCTACATCACCGGGCTCTTCGGCAAATGGCATAACGGCAGCCAGTGGCCCTACCACCCGATGGCGCGTGGATTCGATACCTTCTGGGGCTATACTTCCGGACACTGGGGGGAGTATTTCAACGCCCCACTCGAACACAACGGAGCCATGGTGACGTCCGAGGGGTACATCGTCGATGCGCTCACCGACAAGGCTCTCCAATTCATCGAACGCAACCAGCGCCGGCCCTTCTTATGCTTCGTGCCTTTCACGACGCCGCACTCGCCTTTTTCCGTACCGCCGCAGGACTGGGAGCGGTTCAAGGCCAAACCCCTCACGCAAACAGCCGGGGCCAAGGACGAAAACCTGGACGCCACTCGGTGCGTCTACGCCATGCTTGAGAACCAAGACCGCAACGTCGGCCGGATTCTCGCCAAGCTGAAAGCGCTCAACCTGGAAAACGACACCATCGTCATCTACTTCTCCGACAACGGCCCCAATACCGCCCGCTGGAATGGGAACATGAAGGGGAAGAAGGGCTCAACCGACGAAGGCGGCGTGCGCTCGCCCCTCTTCATCCGCTGGCCCGGCAAAATCGCTCGGGGCGCTAAAGTGAATGTCATCGCCGGCGCCATCGACCTCAGCCCCACACTGCACGCCCTGGCTCAAGTGAGCCGCCAAGGTGACCAATCACTCGATGGGCGCAGCCTGTCTCCGCTCTTACTGAATGACGCCCAGGAGGACTGGCCCGCCCGCACGCTCTTCCAGACGTGGGGTAACCAGGTCAGCGCCCGCACCGCAACGCACCGGCTCGACCACGCCGGTAATCTCTTCGACATGGTCAACGACCCGAACCAGACCACGCCGATCCAAGAGCGACAGCCGGAACTCGCCCGGCAACTCCGGCAGGCCGCGCAAACATGGCGAACCGAGATGGGCCTGGCCGGCGGCGCTAACAGCAAAGGCCAGGCCAAAGCCCCGAGGGCCCCGACCAACACCGTCGACCCACGGCCCATCGCGATTGGTTACCGGGAATTCCCCATCACGATCTTGCCCGCCCGCGACGGCGAACCAATCGGCGAACTCCGTCGAAGCGCCAAAGCGCCCAACTCCTCCTATTTCACGAACTGGACGAAGCCGACGGATGCCGCCGTCTGGAACGTCGAAGTCATGAACGCAGGGACCTATGTCGTGACCTTGGACTATACCTGTCCGTTGGATGATGTCGGCGCCACACTGGAGCTGAAGGTCGGCGCGACCAAAATCACGGGCAAGGTCACCGAGGCTTGGGATCCGCCGCTCTTCACCCAGCAAGACATCGTCCCGCGCACCACGCACGGGGAGTCGTTGTTAAAACCATTCAAGACGATGACGCTGGGGGAAATCAAACTGGAGCCCGGGTTGAAGCAATTGAATCTCCGCGCCACCATGATTCCCGGTAAAAGCGTCATGGACCTGCGCCGGATCACCTTGACCCTGCGCTGACCCATGAAGTTCTGCGCCGCACCGCTCGCCTGCCTTCTCCTCCCCTGGGTCGGCTTGGCCGCCCCGAGCGCCGCTGAGCTGGAGTTCTTTGAGTCCAAGATCCGTCCCGTGTTGGTGGCAGAGTGCTACGAGTGCCACGATGCCAAGAAGCAGAAGGCCGAGCTGCGCCTGGACTTCCGCGACGGCGTGCTGAAAGGCGGCGAGAACGGCCCAACCATCGTCCCGGGCAATGCGCAGAAAAGCCTTCTCATTCAATCCATCACCCACGCGCATGAAGACCTGCAGATGCCGAAGAAACGTCCCAAGCTCGACGCCAAGATCATCGCGGACTTCACCGCCTGGGTCAACCAAGGCGCCCCTGACCCACGGACGGCCCCGCCCACGGACTCAATCACGCCGGCTTGGTCCGATCTACTGACGGTCCGCAAGAATTGGTGGAGTTTCCAGCCGATCAGCCGTCCAGCCATTCCGGCCGGCCCAGCCTCCAGTCCCATCGATCGCTTCTTGGACGCGAAGATTATCGAGGCCAAACTGACGCCGGCGGCGAAAGCGGATAAGGCGACCTTGCTCCGCCGGGCGACCTACACCCTTACCGGCTTGCCGCCGACGCCCGCCGAAATCATCGCCTTTGAAACCGACACCTCGACCGAGGCCTACGCCAAGGTGATCGACCGGCTACTGGCGTCGCCGCGCTACGGCGAGCACTTCGCCCGTCACTGGATGGACCTCATCCGCTATGCCGACTCCCATGGCAGCGAAGGTGACCCCAGCATTCCCCAGTCTTGGCGCTACCGCGACTACCTCATCCGCGCCTTCAACGCCGATGTCCCGTATGACCAGTTCGTCCGCGAGCAAATCGCGGGCGACCTCCTCCCTACGCCTCGGCTCAATGCCAGCGAACACTTGAATGAATCCGCCCTCGGCACGGGCCACTTCCGCCTCGTCGAGCACGGCTACCAACCGGTCGATACCCTCGATGAGCAGGTCCGCAACGTCGACAACCAGATCGATGTCGTCAGCAAGACGTTCTTGGGGCTGACGGTTTCCTGCGCCCGTTGCCACGACCACAAATTCGACCCGATCAGCCAAGCCGACTTCTACGCTTTCTACGGAATCTTCGCCTCTTCCCGGCCCGGCCAAGTCACCGTGGACTCACCCGAACGGCTTGGCCTGCACCAGGCGAAGCTCGGCGAACTTAAGCAGGAAATCCGCGTCGCCCTCGCCACCCAGTGGCGCCAACAAGCCCAAGACCTACCCGCCGCGTTGAGCCGCATACGTTCGCAAAGCAGCGAACGCGTCAAACTCGAGCAACGCGTGGCGGCCTTGGAGCAAACCTTGGTGGCCGATACGTTCCGTCGGCGGCTTAAGGCCGGAAAGGATGCCGGCCCGGTCCCGATTCACTGGTGGACTTTCGAACAGGATGGCCGCGACCTCATCGGAAAACTCGCCGCCCAACCACAAGGCGGTGCCAGCATCCGCGATGGCCGACTCAGCCTCGACGGCAAAGGTGCCTTCGCGGAAACCGCGGCTACCACGGAAAGCCTCACGGCCAAGACCATGGAAGTCTGGGTCCTCCTGCCCACCCTGGCCCAAAGCGGCGGGGGCGTGCTGACGGTGGAGACGATCGGCGGTAAGGTCTTCGACTCTATTGTCTTCGCGGAAAAGCAACCCCAGCGTTGGATGTCGGGGAGTGACAACGGCATCCGCACTCAAAATGTCGGCGGGGCCGCCGAACAAGCCGGCCCGACCGAGCTGGTTCATATCGCCATCACCTATTCGAACGATGGCCGGACCACGCTCTACCGCAATGGAAAGCCCTATGGGCAAGCCTATGGTCCCGCCAATGCGGCCGCTGGCCTCTACACCTTCGCCCCAGACAAGTCCCACCTGCTCTTTGGGCGGCGCCACACCGGCGGCGGTAACGCCTTCCTGCAAGGCGAAATCGAGGAGGCTCGGCTCTACGACTTCGCCCTCACGGCGGAACAAATCGCGGCCTCATTCCAGACCGGCATCCTGCGCGGAGGTATCGACGCCGTAGCCGCGAGCGAGGATGCGCTGAAGGCCGTCCGCGAGGAAGCGACCCGACTTCGGGCCAGGCTCGGCGAACTGAAGCAGATGGACGGGAAACTCGTCGCTGGGTTCGCCAACGAAACCGACCCGACGCACCCTCTCCACGCGTCGGGCTTCCTGCGGCTTGGCCTGCGTCCGAATACGCCTAAGGCTGCGCCCACCGAAGCCGCCGATTGGGACCTCGCCAGCGCCACAGCCCCGACTTGGCCACGGCATGGCAATGGAATGGCCGGTCGCATCACCCCAGGCGAATTCCGCATCGAGGGCACCGGCCACGAGGTCCTCCGTCAGCTCCTCCCTTCCGGCCTTCACTCCCACCCCCTCTCCACCAAGCACAGCGCGGTCCTCACCTCCCCACGCTTCCTGATCACCACGGACTTCGTCAGCGTGCAGGTCATGGGGCGAGGGGCGACTTTGCGGCTCATCCCCGACAACTACCCGCTATCGCCCGGCGGCTCCCGCTTCCCCAAAGCCACCGTCAATTCCGACCGAAGCACCTGGGTCACGCTCGATACGGCCTACCGCAAAGGTTCCTATGGCTATCTCGAGCTCACCCTGCCCGATGACTCCCCCAATCCCGACGGAAAAACCGGCGAGCGCGGCTGGTTCGGTGTCCGCCAAGTCATCTTCCATGACGCCAAGGCCAACGCACCCAAGGGCGAAGCGGTCATCGTCACGGCTCCGACCTTACGGACCGTGGATGACGTCGTGGATGCGCTAGCAACTGCAGCCAAGGCCTGGGGCCGAGATCAGGCCGACGAAGCCCAGGTCGCCCTGCTTGATGCGGCCCTGCGCCATGGCGTGCTCGACACCGGCTACGCGACCTCACCCGCATTGACCAAACTCGTCGCTGAGTACCGGCAGCTGGAATCCGAACTGACGGTTCCTCGGCGTGCCCCGGGGCTCTGGGAGGCCCCTGGCTTCAACCAACCCCTCTACGTCCGCGGTGACCATCGCAAGCCCGCTGAACCCATCCCCCGACGCTTCCTCGAAATCCTCGATAAAAAGCCCTTTGACACGGCTGGAAGCGGCCGGCTCGAATTAGCCGCGAAAATCGGTGCGGCGGACAACCCGTTGACGGCCCGCGTGATGGTCAACCGGCTCTGGCACCACACCTTTGGACGTGGCCTTGTCGGCACCGTCGATAACTTCGGGCGTCTCGGCGATCAGCCCACCCACCCCGAATTGCTCGATTACCTCGCCCAGCAGTTCATCGCGGAACGCTGGTCCATCAAAACCATGCTGCGCACGCTCGTGCTGTCCGACGCCTTCCAGCGCTCCAGCACGCCGGCCGCGGGTGTCGCCGCCCGCGACGGGGCCAACGACCTGCTCTCGTACATGCGCATCCGTCGACTCGAAGGCGAAGCGCTTCGCGACAGCTGCATCGCTTTGGCTGGTCGGCTGGATACGCGCATGTACGGCCCCGGCGACAATGCCTTGGCCCCGCCGCGCGAACAGGTCCGCCGCAGCGTCTACCTCTTCATCCGCCGCAACACGCTCAACCCGCTCATCACGACCTTTGATGGCCCCAAGCCCTTCACCACCATCGGGCGACGTGATAGCACCAACGTACCCGCGCAATCGCTCACGTTGCTGAACGACCCGTTCATCGTCGACACCGCCCGACGCTGGTCCGCACAACTGGACGCCAACGCTTCCGACGCGGCCAAGGTCGACGCGCTCTTCCTTCAGGCGCTGGGACGGAAAGCAAATACCCAAGAACAGGCGGCCGCCGCCCGCTACTTAACCGAGCTGCAGTCCGCCCCCTTGGCCAAACCCAACCAAGTCTGGTCCGACTTCGCCCAGTCGGTCCTCAACCTCAAGGAGTTCCTTTACGTCAAATAAGATGAACCCACTTTCGCGTCGCGAACTCCTCCGCCGCTGCTCGCTCGGCTTCGGCGGCATCGCGCTTTCCGGCCTCCTCTCGTCGCCGGCCTTCGGGGCCAGTTCGCCCAACGCGAAGCCCGGACCCAAAGCCAAGGCGAAGAACGTCATCTTCTGTTACATGTCTGGGGGCGTCTCGCACGTTGACTCCTTCGACCCCAAACCAGCGCTGACGCGACTCCACGGCCAGTCGATGCCCGTGCCGATTCAACGCACCGTCTTCAACGACAACGGCAAGGTCATGGGCAGCCCATGGCAGAGCAAGCACTTCGGGAAGTCAGGGCTGGAGATGACCAACCTCTTCCCGCAGATCGCAGACTGCGCGGATGACCTGACGATCGTGCGCTCGATGACCAGTAAGGTCAGTGAGCACGCCCAAGGGAATTACTTCTTCCACACCGGCTTCCCCTTCATGGGGCACCCGAGCGCTGGGGCTTGGTTGACCTACGGACTCGGTTCCGCGAACCAGAACCTCCCGGGCTTCGTCGTGCTCCAAAGCGGTGGTGCGGTGGTCCCCCATGGAGGCGTGGGCCTCTACAGCAACGGCTACCTCCCCGGACAACATCAGGCTTCCATCCTGAAGGCGGACGGGACCCTGGCGCTCGCCAACATCAAGCCCGGCGAAGCCGATGCCGCGCAACGCCGCCGCCTCGGCTTCATCCAAGAAGTCGACCAAGCCTTTGCCGAAACGACGCGGGAGCCGCAGGTCGAGGCGGCCATCCGTAATTACGAAACCGCCTACCGGATGCAGGCCGCGGTGCCTGAGGTCTGCGACCTGAACGGGGAGACGGAGGCCACCCAGCAGATGTATGGCATGAATTCGCCGGACAAACTGACCGCGAGCTACGCCCGGCAAGCCCTGCTCGCCCGCCGTCTCGTTGAGCGCGGCGTGCGATTCGTGGAACTCAGCTGCCTCTCGGCGGGCATCGGTGCGGGCGGTGCGGCCAACCCCTGGGACCAGCACGGCGCCATCGCCAAGGGCCACGGAGCCATGGCGCACCAAGTCGATCAGCCCATAGCCGCGCTCCTCAAGGACCTCAAGCAACGTGGCCTCCTTGAAAGCACCATCGTGATCTTCTCGGGCGAGTTCGGCCGGACCCCCTTCTCACAAGGCAGCGATGGCCGCGACCACAACCCTTACGGGTTCAGCCTGTGGGTCGCCGGCGGCGGCTTCAAGGCCGGCACGGCCTTTGGCGCGACCGATGAGTTGGGGTACTACGCCGTGGACCAGCCGCTCACGGTCTACGACTTCTGGGCGACCATCCTTCATCAGCTCGGGCTCGACCACGAGAAGTTGACTTATCGCTTCGGGGGACGGGACTTCCGCCTGACCGATGTGCACGGCAACGTGATCAAACCCATCCTCGCCTAAGGCTTGGCCTTACGCGCCGCCGCGGCGAATCTCGGAGCCTTCGAAACGGATCGAGACGCGCCAGACCTTCTTCACGCGGGTGAGGATACGGCCGCTGATCGGCTCGACGCTTTCCGGGATCTCGATGCGATGGAGGTCCACGACGGCGTGGAAACCGCGCTCCGAAAAGATGTCGATGAACATGGCGATGGCCAAGGAGTCATCGAAGACCGGGGTCTCGGTGTTGACGTGCGCCTGACCGGAGATGGCATGCGAACGGATGATCGGCAGGAACTTATCCTGGATGAGGTCGATGACGCGCCGGAAGGTCACCGCATGGCGCTCGGCGTAGTCGTCGAGGCGCCGGACGAGGTCTTGGCGGGCGTGCTGGACGATCTGCGACGACAACGGGATCGGCGAGATCAAGTCATAGGTCTCCTCCGACAGCTCGAGCGAGCTCTGGTACTGGAGTTCCTTGATGATGCGGGCCTGGACTTCGGGCAACGAGCCGTGCGCGTTGATGAAGTGGTAATGGAAGATGTCCCGTAGCGACTGGAGCGGCTCGTACGTGCGCTCCTTGAAGACGCGGTAGCGGTTGCGGGCCGCCTCCGCGCTCAAGTCGGTCTTGCGGACCTCGGGCGTCGGCGCCCCGTCGGCCTTGGCGCGCTCGCTCAGCGAGATGGCCTCCGCACCGCGCTTCAACTGACGGCGGACGGATTCGTTTTCGTCGACGAACAGAACGAGAATATGGAAATGCGGCTTCGGAAAACGGATGCCTTCGGGGGAATGCCGGAATTCCTGGCGCAACTCATTGAGGCGAGAGAAGAGGTGCTTCAGGCACTCCACCTGCACCATCGAGCGGGGAAAGCCGTCGACGACGGCACCGGTCTCGAACTGCGGCTCCAGAAGCTTGCGGAAGAGCAGCTCCACCACCTCGCGATCGCCGACGAGCATGCCGGCATCGATGCGCTTCTTGGCCTCGGGGCTCGACAGCAGGTCGCTGACCACGATGGGTTCCGCCCCATAGTCGCGGTACTGCAGGATGAACTGCGTGTTGGTACCCTTACCGGCGCCCGGCGCACCGTTGAGCCAGAAGATCTCACGGGGGAAGGAAAGCTTCGCGCGCCCGAACTCCCGTTCCAAGGATGCCCACACGGAATCGAAGATGATCTGGGCGTCTTTGACTTCTAAGTCGGAAACCGAACTGCCGGAGGGTCTGGTTTGAGCGTCGCTCATGAAAAGGGGGTAAAGTTAAGGCTTAAGCCCCCCGCCCCCTACTGCGAGGCGAAAAGCAGCCTACTTTCCCTCAGAACCCTTCGTTTTCACCTGCTCCGTACCGACCGGAACCACGGGTAAACCAGCATCGGTCGAGCGATTACGACGGAACTGGTAACGATTGATGTCCTGCATGGAGATTTGGTCGACGGACTTTGGCTTGGCACGATCGGCCGCCATGAGCGGAGCCACATTGTAGCGGCTGTTCGATTCGGTGGTCAGGCGTTCATCCCAGCCTGCGACATCGGCGGTGCGGCGAGCCCACGGCGACGTTGGGCGCTCGACAGACTTCACTTCAATCAGGTTCTTGTCCTGGGCGTTGCCGCGATCGAACGTGTCGAGCAGATCAAGCTCCGCCTTCTTGCGGCCAAAAGTATCGAACTTCCCGCTCCACGTATCCATGGTGACCAGATTCTCCCGGGAGTACGGACGGTCGCCGCCGAGTTCCGCGGTCTTGGTGTCATAGCGCTTCTCGATGAGGTTGGAGCCCTTGGCGGCATTCTTCAGCGCGGAGTTCACATCCACGTTGGGGTCGACTTCCTTATTCCCGTTACTGAACGGACTCTTGCCGCTCATCGAAAAACCATTGAGGCGACGTCCGTCCGCCGAAACCAAATCTTGAGGGCCGCCGCCGGTGGACTCCACCCGCGAGGAACCGGCACCAGCAGCGGTCGCCGCCGCGGGGCGCTCTGCGGGTCGCGTGCCGCCGACCGTTGTCTTGGGCGCCAGCGGGGTACTGGGGTCGATCGGACGGCCCTCCGCATCGTAACGGATCACCTGGGTACCTTCGACGCCGCCTTCCGCCGTGACGGTATACCCGGAGACCTTGGGCTTCTCCGCCGCCGCCAAGCACACCCACCCAGAGGCGCAAGCGACCAGGAAGGCGATGGTGGAGGGGCGGAAGGACACGACCCCGCGAGATTGGGGGATTTCCGGCCCGACCTCAACCCTGACTTAACGGGGGATGGGCTGGGCTTTTGCCCGCCAAATGTGCTTGGCGTAATCCCCAATCGAGCGATCGGAGGAGAATTTGGCGCACCGGGCGACGTTGCGGATGGCCATGGCCGCCCACCGACGGCGGTTGGCGAAGGCCTGCTCCGCCCTCCCCTGGGCTTCCACGTAACTGCGGAAGTCGGCCAAGACGAGGTAGGGGTCACCCCCGGCCACGAGGGAATCGGCGACGGGCGACAAGGCCCCAGGCTGCTCGGGGGTGAAGGCGTCCGAGCGAATCCAATCCAACAGCGCGGCCAATTCGGGGTCCGACTGCAAGACCGCCTCAGGCGAATAACCGCGGGCGTAGAGTTCGGCGACTTCTTCGACCTGCAGGCCGAAGATGAAGATGTTCTCATCGCCGACTTCCTCGTGGATCTCGACGTTCGCGCCGTCCAAGGTGCCGATGGTGACGGCCCCGTTGAGGGCGAGCTTCATGTTGCCGGTGCCGGAGGCTTCCTTGCCCGCCGTCGAGATCTGCTCGGACAAGTCCGCCGCCGGGATGATCTGTTCGGCGAGCGAGACGCGGTAGTCGGGCAAGAAGACGACCTTGAGCAAGCCGCGCACCCGCGGGTCGTTGTTGATGACCGCGCCGATGCGGTTGATCGCATGGATGATGTGCTTGGCCAAGGCGTAACCGGGGGCGGCCTTCGCGCCGAAGATGCACACGCGCGGCTGCACCTGCGCGTCGGGATCGTTGAGGATCTTCCGATAGAGGTGCAGGATATGCAGCAGGTTCAGGTGCTGGCGCTTATACTCATGGAGCCGCTTGATCTGCACGTCGAACAAGGCATCCGGCGAGACGTCGACCCCGACGAGTTCCTTGATGCGCGCCGCCAACTTGACCTTGTTCGCCCGCTTGATCGCCAGGAAGCGATCCTGGAAAGCCGGCTTGTCGGCCAAGGCATCCAACGCCCGCAGTTGGCTCAGCTGCTTCTCCCAACCCAGCCCCGCGACTTCATCGCACAAGGCCGCCAGCGGCTGATTGCAGCCCCGAATCCAGCGCCGCGGGGTCACGCCGTTGGTCACGTTGATGAACTTATTCGGCCAAAGGGCGTCGAACCCGGGGAAGAGATGGGCACGCAAGAGCCGGGTGTGCAGTTCCGCGACGCCATTCACATGGTGCGAACCGACCACGGCCAAGTGGGCCATGCGCACGCGCTTGACGGAGCCTTCCTGGATGATGGAAAGCTCCTCCTTCTTGGCGTCGTCGCCGGGCCAACGGTCGTCGACGTCGCGCAGGTGGCGGCGGTTGATCTCGTAGATGATCTCGAGGTGGCGCGGCAGGACCTTCTCGAAGAGCGGCACGGACCACGTTTCCAGCGCCTCGGGCAACAAGGTGTGGTTGGTGTAGCTGAAGACGCGGGTGCACACGGACCAAGCGTCATCCCAGCTGAGGCGCTCGACGTCGATGAGCAGGCGCATCATCTCGGCGACCGAGATGGACGGGTGCGTATCGTTGAGCTGCACGGCGACCTTCGCCGGCAGGTTCGTGAAATCAGGGTTCAGGCGCAGGTGCCGACGCAGGATGTCCTGCAGCGAGCACGAGACGAAGAAGATCTGCTGGACCAAGCGCAGTTCCTTGCCGCTTTCGGTGCTGTCGTTCGGGTAGAGCACCTTCGAGATCGTCTCGCTGGCATCGCGGTCGCGGACGGCTTCCACATAACCGCCGCGGTCGAAGGCGCGGAAGTCGAATTCCG
>CALQIY020000011.1 GCA_943330755.2 Opitutus sp. GAS368 | reverse complement strand
GGTGGCATTTTGCGGGATTAGGATTCTTGTGCTGAGATAACCATGACAAAAGTGGC
Source organism: Opitutus sp. GAS368 (assembly GCA_943330755.2). GTDB lineage: Bacteria > Verrucomicrobiota > Verrucomicrobiia > Opitutales > UBA953 > UBA953. The sequence continues at coordinate 29,027 of CALQIY020000011.1, read as the reverse complement.
TGCGGCAAGCAGACGCAAAGTCGGTTTAAGGCCATAAAACCAATGAAAAAGACGGTAAAAGGAGATTTCGAATCCCATCCTCTCCGCCACTTTAACGCGGAAAAACCCCCTCAAACGGACTTTGCGTGCGTTTTGCGTTTCGGGTGGTTGACGCGGTTGGTCGGTGTGCGCTGAAGGAGCGGTTTATTCCCGAGCGGTAATGTTTCGAGGGTTTCTTGAGTTGGATCGCCTAAACATTCCCGAGCGGTAAGACCTTCCCGGATGGCACGACTTAACTCCAAGGACATCGGCAAGGCGGTCCGGCAGGCCCGCCGCAATTTAGGCGTGACCCAGAAGGCGGTCGCATTGACCTCTGGCACGGGTCTGCGCTTCATCGGCGAGCTCGAGCAGGGCAAGGCGACCTGCCAACTGGGCAAGGTCCTGATGGTGCTGAATACCCTGAACATTTCGCTTTCCTTGGTGCTGCCTGGGCCGCAACCGATTCCGGCCCCGCGCCGTCAGGGCAAGCGGCGTCCGACTTTGCGTGGTTAGGTCAGCACGTGGCCGGGAGCAGGCCGATCGGGTTAAGCCCGGCGTGCCGTGAGTAGGTCGATGCTTGGTCTATGCCGTCCGCTTGGCTTCACGCGCCGCCTTCGCTTTCGCGCAGACGCCACTCCAGTTGCTCTTCGGTGAGGACCGCTTCGGCTTCGCCAATCAATTGGCGGGCGTAGGCCTCGGTGCGAATCATCTGGATGCGCAGGGCCAGCGCCGAAAGCCGCTCGGAGAGGTCGCCGTAATGCAGGCTACGTCGATTGGCGCTGCTGCCTTGGCGGCGGGAACTGAGGTAGCCTGCGGTCAGGGGGATGCTGAGGGACAGGAAATCAAGGATGTGGTTGAACAAGGCCCGGTTGCCGCGGAGGAATTCCCATTCGCCGATGGGCAACCGCTGCACGCCCATGTGCAGGAATACCGCGACGAGGATACACGGGGACATCTGCGCGGCGAAACTGCCGAGCTTGCGCAACTTGCGGCATTCCTCCGTCGCCGACGCTTGGCGGGCCTTGAAGTACTTGGCCTGGGAGACCAGATGCTCGGTGACGTACTCGTCGCGCCCGACCTGCCAGGCGCGCGGCGGGTGCTCCCGGCGGATTTCCAGCGCGAGCGTGCGGGCGAAGAGCGCCCATTCGGGCCGGTGACGTCCGATGGGCAGGTGCAGGGGGTCGGTGAAATCGCGGGCCGCCCGGAGGCCACGGGCGATCTCCGACGCGAAGCGCAGCTCCAACCAGCGCGCCTGCGCTTGGTCGCGGCGGTTGCTGCGTTGGATGAACCAGGCGGCGGTCGTGAAGCCCACCTTGGCCACCACGATGACCACCAGCAAGGGCAGCATCCAAGGGATGGTGCTCGTCGCGGCACCGAGCAGGGTCGCGTAGTAGAAGAAGCTCGTTGAACGGCTCAGGCGCTCGCGGAACGCCGTCCCGATGGAGAAAGCCTCCTCGTCCAGGCGGGTGAACAACTCCTGGGATGTCTCGAGCGACTTGCGGCGCGTGAGCAGGGTGATGGTGGAGGCAAGGTGGGTCGAATGGAAGGACGGCGCCAAGCCGCGCGCGGTGGCGAGCGCCTCCGTCGGCTCCGGCACCAGGACGAAGACGGGCTTACCGGTGGAGCGGGCGAAGTCACACGAGTCTCCGGTGCCGCCGATTCCCTTGGCGGGCTGGCCGTCCCAGACCGCCAGCAAGGCATCGCTGCCATCGACCAGCATCACGCCCGCATCATAATAACACCCAGGGTCGCCCGAGGCTTGGCTGACGACGCGCCATGAGCCACCATGGACGCCGTCCATGGCTCGTTGGATGGCCAGACGGGCCCGACGCCAATCCTCAAGCCGGTCGGGCTGTCCGGGTCCGCCCTTGAAGTCGGCGGCGATGCCGTCGGTGGGGACGTCCGCGAGCGACGACGGGAGCGGTTTCGCCAGCAACAGGTGGACGGGCACGGCTAACTCATGTGCGCACTCGATGGCCAGCAGGTCGGCGCCATAGCTGATCGAGCAGTACAGGTTGAGCCGCCCGCCCCGGCGGGCCGCTTCTTCCATGAAACGTTCCAGGCAGAGACGGATGGCCGGTCGGAGGCCTTCTTCGTCGGGTAGCTGGCGATGGCCGACGAAGCCTAGCACGAACTCGGGTTGGGGTTTCATGGACGACGGTCAGGGCTGACCAGCAGAGGGGACTTTGGATAAGCCACGGCCCCATGGTGTCAAACGCCATGGGAGGAAACGATGCCTGCCGAGAGCTTTACGGATGGATTTTCCTTTCGGGTGCCTGTTTGCGGGGTATACCCAGCCATGTCTTCGGCATGAAACCCTCCGATTCGATCAACGTAACGACCTATCGGTGCTTCATCAGTTATCGTCATGCCGATAACCACGAGACGGGCCGGCGCTGGGCGACTTGGCTGCATCAGCGACTCGAAAAATACCCGATCCCGCCCTCGCTCATCGGTAAGTCGAACCTGCGCGGGCAACCCGTCCCGGCGAAGATCTTCCCCGTGTTTCGGGATGAGGAGGAACTGCCGGCGGATGCCGACCTCAGCACGCCCATCCTCCGGGCGCTCGACAACAGCCTCGGCATGGTCGTGATTTGTTCTCCGCGCGCCCGCGCCTCGCGTTTCGTCGACGATGAAGTCCGGTTGTTCAAGCGTGCCACGCAGGGGGAGCGGATCCTCGGTCTGATCATCGCGGGAACGCCTGACTCGACGGGCCAGGCGGCGGACACAAGTTTCCCGAACGCTTACCTCCATCGGACCGATCAAGCGGGTCGAGTCCTCGCGGAGGCGGAACATCCGCTCAATCTCGTCGACCTCCGGACCTCGCAGGGGCAGGAAGGTTGGACGGACGCGGAGCACCACCAAGCCGCCCTCGAGGCGAGCGGCGTGGATGAGGACGGGGCGGCGGCTGCGGTCAGCGCTTACGCTAAACAGCTCGAGGCGAACTTCCTGCTGGTCGTGGCTCATGTGCTGGAATTGCCGGTTGCGACGTTGACCGCGCACCACCACCGCCATCAAGCGGAGCTCCAACGGACTCGCCTTCGCTCGCGCTACATTTGGAGCGGCGTCGCCCTGTTGCTCACTTTGGCGGCTTGGCAAGGGGTGCAGCTCTCCATGGAACATGGAGCGGCGGCCGAGGCCGCCGCGGAGGCGGCCGCCTCGCAATCCCAAGTGGCCCTTGAACGTAAAGCCCAGCGAGCGGCCGAGGAAGTCCGGACGCGGCAAGCCCAGGCGGAGGGCGCCTACGCGCAGGCCGTGGCGCAGCTCAGCCTCCCGCTGTCTTCCCCCGAGTTTATCGACCGGAATTTCCGGAACGCCGCCGAACTCGGCCATGCGCCGGCTCAGGTCGCTCTCGGTCAGCGGCTCATGGACCGGGCTGGGGCGGCCCAAGAGGCCCTCCGCTGGTTCACCGAAGCGGCGAATCAAGGCTATCCTCCGGGGATGGAGGCGCTGGGACTGGCTTACCGCGATGGCCGCGGCGTCGCGCCTAGCCGCGAGCAAGCGGAGCGTTGGTTGCGGCAGGCGGCCGAGGCCAAACTCGGCTCCGCGCAGTGCGAACTTGGCCGGCTCTTGAAGCAAGGCGCGAACGCGGAAGAAGCGCGCCGTTGGTTTGAGACGGCGGCTCAAGGCGGTCATCCGGGCGCCCAGCTGGAACTCGGTTTGTTCTTGTTGGGTCGTTCCGCCGACGCTCCGGCTGGCCGACGCTGGCTCAAGTCAGCGGCGGAGCAGGGGCTCACCGATGCGCAGCGGGAGGTTGGCTGCGCTTTGGCCCGCGGGCAGGGCGGCCCTGTCGACATCTTGCAGGCGCTGCGCTGGCTGCAGTCCGCAGAAGGCAAGGGTGATCAAGGAGCGGCCAAGGAATTGGCCCGGATCTTCGGCGACGAAGCCACCATCCCCAAGGTGCGCGCGGAGGCGTTCCAGTGGCACCTCGCCCGCGCCGCGACGGGTAACCCGGTTTCGCAGAACGTCGTCGGCTTGGCGTACCGTGATGGCTTGGATGTCCCGGTTGACCTGAAGAAGGCCGGCGATTTCCTCAGCAAGGCCGCGAAGTCGGGGCTCGCCGACGCGCAGTATAATTTCGGCGAACTCTTCGCGAAGGGCCTGACGCGCCTCTACCGGCCCACGGAGGCGTTCAACCTGAAGGAACAAGCCGCCCGGCAAGGCCACCTCCAGGCGATGTACGACGTGGCGCAGCTGCATTTCCGCGGTTTCACCGTGCCGGTCACCGATCCGCAGGACATCGAATGGGTCCGGCGCATGGGCTTAGGCGCCGCCGCCGCCGAACCCGCGGGCATGGAATGGTTGACCAAGGCCGCCGAGGGTGGGCATCCCCGCGCCAGCTTGGAACTCGGCCAACGGCTTCTCCTCAAATTCGAGAAAAGCAAGGATGCGACCGACCGTGCGCAGGCGCAGCGGTGGTTGACCAAGGCCGCGGAGCAAGGCGATGCGGAAGCGCAACGTGCCTTGGGACTTTTTCTCTATCCCACGGACAAGGTTGCCGCGATTGGCTGGATTCGCAAGGCGGCGGAACAAGGCGAGACGATGGGGCAGTTCACGCTGGGGGTTGCGTTGCGGGATGGGAACGGCGTTAAGCCCAGTCGCGACGAGGCGATGCGTTGGCTTGGCCTCGCGGCCAAACAGGGACTGCCCGAGGCCGAGTTGGCCCTCGGTATGCTCTTGCTCACCCAGCCCGCCGGCACGGATGCCATCCAAGGCTTGGGCTGGTTGCGTAAGGCCGCCGAGCAAGGCTACGGCCCGGCGCAAACTCAACTCGCGGAGGTACTGTTGGCTGGGACGAGCGTTAAGGCCGACCCCATGGAGGCCTACAAATGGCTGCTGATCGCCTCCGTCAATCCTCAGGCCATCGCGCGTGAGCAGCGCAGCGCTTTGACCGGCCGCCTGAACGTAGCGGCTGGCCGACTCACCCCCGCTCAGCGGCTCGAGGCGCAACAAGCGGCCACCTTATTCACTCCCACGACTTCCCCGCGATGAAGCGGCTACCCGCATGAGCACGACCTCGCCGGTTTTTTGGTGTCACATCTTGAGCGACCAATCCCACGGTCGCTCGACGGGCGATGCTTGGGCGGACTGGTTGGAGCGCGAGATTCACGGATTCGTCATTCCGGCCAAACTGGCGGGTCGACGTAATCTGCGCGGTGAAGTGATTCCCGTGGGCAAGCTCCCGGTATGCGTCACCAAGTCTGCGGCCGACCCTGCCGCGCTGATCGACGAAGCCCTTGCCGAGAAGCTGAACCGCAGCCTGAACCTCGTCGTGCTTTGCTCCCCTTGGGCGACCCATTCTCCCTTGGTCGATCAGGTGGTGCGGACCTACAAGATGTCCGGGCGCTCCAGCCGGTTGTTGGCTGCGATCGTCGCCGGTATCCCGCATGCCGCCGGCGAACACGCCGCGCAGGAATGTTTCCCGGCGGCGACCCGCTTCAATGTCGACGAACACGGCGAACTGCTGTCGACCCCGGCTGAACCCATCGCCGCCGACTTCCGCACCGTGGATGGGGGCGAGGGCTGGACGGATCCGTTGGCCTACCTGGAGGCCTTGCAGGACAACGGTTGCGACCCGGCCGAAGCGAAACGCGTCGTCCAAGCATACGAGGAACGGCTGCGGTTGATGAAGCTCAAGATCATCGCCGGGGTGCTGGGCGTGAACCTCGGTGAGTTGACGGAGCGAGACCTCGCCCACCAGAAGCAGCTCGCGGCCCAACAACAGCGCCAAGCGACGCTGCGGTACGGCCTGGTTGGCGTCGTGAGCGTCGTCGGACTCGTGGCGGGCGGCTTGGCGTGGAAGAGCAGCACCGACGCCGAAGTCGCCAAGGAACTCGAGCAGAAGAACAGCCAAGCGGCGACGGAATCGAGCCGGGCGATTGCCCAGGCCCAAAAGGAGGCCGAGACTCTCCGGCCCATCCAACTCAATGAGGAGGCGATCAAACTGTTGGTCGAGAACACCCCCGCGAGCCTTGCCCAAGCCAAGGTCAAGCTGCTCGAGGCCGCCCACTTAGGGTATGTCCCCGCCCAGTATAACCTCTCGCGGCTATTCCTAGACCACAATGACCTGGAGGGCGTCAAGTGGCTGGAGATGGCCGCCAAGGGTGGGAGTTCGGAGGCCAACAATTACTTGGGCATCGGGCACCTCAACCGTCTCTTCGGACTGAACGGCGGGACCGTCGAGGCGAGTCGCTTCTTTCAGGTCGCCGCCGAGAAAGGTTACACGCCCGCCATGATCAACCTCGGGCAGGTCGCCGAGCGTGGCGTGCCGGGACTCGGCGGCATCCGCGGCGCCGCTCAATGGTATGAGCGCGCCGGCAAGAGCGGCGACGGCCAAGGTTGGTTCAAGCTTTACCAGTTCCACTCGACGGGCCGGGAAGACTTCCCGAAAGACCGAGCGCTCGCGCATGCGCATCTGCGCCAAGCGGCCGAGCAAGGTCACCCGGAGGCGCAATGGGTGCTGGCACACCTGCTCCTCAAGGGAGAGGAGATGCCGCCCAACGGACAGGCCGCGGTGAATCTGTTTCACCAAGTCTCCATCCAGAGGCTGGACCGCAATTTGGCGGCCTTGGGCCGAATTCAAATCGGCAAGATGTATCGCGATGGTCAGCTGAAGAAGGCGGAGACGGCCAGCGGCGACCTCGCCGAGGCGATCCGCATCTTCACCGAACTGGCGGAGAAGGGCCATGCCGGCGCCGCTTTTGAATTGGGGGTCACGTATGGAGACGGTCGCTCGCCGGTCGCCGATGAGGCCGCGGCGACACGCTGGTACCGGAGGTCGGCCGAAATGGGTTCCCCCGATGGACGTCTCCTCGTGTCGAAGCGGATTGTTCAGTCGCTGACCGAACAGCTGGCTTTCCATGCGGCCACGCGCTGGTTGAACGCCCGGGAGGGGTTGCCGACCGTCGGTAAGCCTTACCCCAACCTGTTCCTCGACCCAACGCATGGACTGGCCTCCGCCGAGGCCGATGCCCGACAAGCGGAGCAATGGCTGACTTCGGTCGTGAGGTCGAATTCGCCGCTCCAAACCAGCGCGCTGGTGGCGCTGGCGGAACTTCACCTGCAGCGCGATTTGCAACGCGGCGACCGCTTCGCCGAGGGCTTCGACCTCCTCACGCGCGCGGCGACCCGCAAGGACGCCCTTGCGCAGGCGATGCTGGCCGAAATCTACGCTGAAGGCCGGTTGCCGGCAGTGCCCGTCGATTTGGCCAAGGCTGCGGAATGGCGCGAGCTCAGCCTGGCGAACGACCAACCGGACGGAAAGAATTACCTCGGCCAACGGGAGGAGGCGAAGTCGCTGCGCGCGGCCGGCGCCGCCAAACTGGCCCCTGCCTACGTCAAGGCGATGCTGCAGGCGGCTCAGCGCGGTCATCCTCAGGCGATGACGGAGTTGGGTCTGCACCATCTGCATTTTGATTCGTTTGCGGAAAGCACCCTGCCGCTGGACTTAGCCAAGGCGGCGCAGAACCTTGCCCCGGGTGCGCTCGCGGGGGATTCCCTGGCGCTGATGGGCCTCGGCCTGACCTACCAGAAGACGAAGGATTTACCGAGTCGCTTCAAACTTCACCTGAAGGCTGCCCAAAACGGCGACCAGCCGCTCGCCCAACTGTGGGTGGGGGCCGCCTACGAACAAGGTCTCGGTACGGGCGTCGATTGGGTGGAGGCGGATAAGTGGTATCAGATCGCCTACAAGAGCAAGCAGGAGGGGAGCGTGGGGGCGCGCAAACGGGTCGAAGCCAAGATGACGGACGCGCAGTTGATCGAAGCCCGTCAGCGTGCGGATGCTTACAAGCCGTTGAAGGGTTTGCCCGTCGCGACGCCTGCCGCCGGCGAGAATGCCGGCCGGGCAGCTGAGCCCGCGGTGACGCCGAAGGGGGCGAAGTAGCTTTGGCCGTTCAGCGCGTGGCCGGGAGCATGCCGATCTGCTTGAGCCAGGCTTGGCACTGCTCGGGCCAGGCCTTGATTTCCTTGTCGGAGCGCAGGCCATGTCCGTGGCCGCCGGTGGCGACGCGGAAGAAGGTGTTGGGGACCTTGGCGGCGACGAGGGCCTCATGGTAGACTTTGCTCCCCTTGATGTAGCTCTTGTCGTCATCGGCATGCGCGATGAAGGTCGGTGCGGTCTTGGCATTCACTAAGCCGACCATGCCTTGGTCGAGGTAGGCCGGATAGACGAGGATGGCGAAGTTGGGGCGGATGGGCTGAGGTTCCTCGTTGTTGAGCCAAAGTTGGACGGTGGGTTCGGCGTGCGTGCTCAGGCGTGCGGCTAAATGGCCGCCTGCGGAAAAACCCATCACGCCGATGCGTTCGCGGGCGATGTTCCATTCCGCGGCGCGATGGCGGACGAGCCACATGGCGCGTTGGATATCCTGGAAGGCGCCTTCCTGGTTCTTGGGCACGCGGTATTTGAGGACGATGCCGGTGATGCCGAGGGAGTTGAGCCAAGCGGCGACTTCAGTGCCTTCCTTGTCGTAGGCGAGGATGCCGTAGCCGCCACCCGGGCAGATGATGACGGCGGGGGTGGGTTTGTTGGCGGCGACTTTATAGACGGTGAAGGACGGCTCGGAGATGTCGGTCAGGCGCAGCACGTTGTCGCCGCGCGCCGGCATCGCCCGCTCGGGGCCGCTGGCCGCTTGGCCAGGCATGGTGCCCTTGGACCAGAGCGTCACGACGACGCCGGGCATCGTCGGCCCTGGCTTGGCTTCTTCGGCGTGGCCAAGGGACGTCCAAGCACAGAGCAGGACGAGCGGTAGGGTAAAGCAGCGGCGCATCTTCGGTGGGGGTGCCCCTTGCATAACCACCCACGCCCGCGCTTCAAGGGTTTCCCTAGCGGCGCGGCTGGCCCGTGATTTCCTGCCAGCGGCGGAGTGAACCCGTGAGGTGCTCTTCCGGCGGGGATTTGAGTCCGAAGGTATGGACGAGGATCGGGCCCGTGTAACCCGCGGCTTGCAGGCTGCGCACGAGCGGAGCCACGTCGTAATCTCCTTGGTCCAGCGGCAGGATGGCGCCGTCCCAGCCTGGTTGAGCGAACCGCTGGGTATCGGCTCCGTTGATCGAGACCAGCCCAAGTCGGGCGGCGTGTCGGCGGATGAGCTCGTCGAAACGTGCGAGGTTGCCGGCCTTCAGTTCATGGCAAACATGGAATGACGTCGTCACGCCGGGGCGCTGCAGGGCCTCGAGGATGACCAGGGATTCTTCGAGGTCGCCGTAGACGCAGCCCTCGTGAGGGTACAGGACGAGCGAGCCACCCTTGGCCGTGCACGCATCCGCGAGCTTTCGCAGCATGGCCACGGCGATCGGGGCGCTTTCCATCCGGCCGCCGTGGACGTAGACCCAGAGCGGGGCGTGTAGTTCGGCGGAAACCTCGGCGAGGGCGTTCAGTTCGGCTTCGGTGGCGGGCTTGGCCACTTCCAGGTTGGCGAGGATGGCCATGATCTGGACCTTGCCCGCGAGGACGGCGGGGAGCTTGCCGTAGGAACGGAGCTTCGGCCAAGGCGCGCGGTCTTCCCAGGTGCCGACCATCAGGCCATCGTAACCGGTCTTCTCGACGAGCGCCACCTGGGCGGCGGCATCGCGTTGGCGGAAGCTCAGGTTGAACGTGCCGATGGCGTTGCGGGGCGAGGTCGCGGCGCAGCCCACAAGGAAGAGGCCGATGAGGCCGCAGATGAGTCGGAGCATGGGCAAGGTGCGGATCACTTCTTGGCCGGCGTCGCCTTCAGCGGATGCTCCTTGAGGATCTCATCGGTCATGTAGAAGTTGGTGCGCTCCTGCGTGGCGGCGCGGACCTTGGCGACCTGCGCGGGAGAGATCAGCTTGCCGCTATTGCCGTAGGATAGGCGAACGAAACTCAGCGCGGCGGCGACTTCAGCGTCGTTCAGCATGCCGCCGAAGCCAGGCATCGGCGGGACGCCCTTGCTGGGGTCGAAGGCCTGTCCATTGACCGTGATCGGCCCCCAGAGACCTTTGAGCACCAACTTGATCGCGCGGGTATCGTCGTCGAGCCAGTCGCTGCGGACGAGGGGAGGGTAGATGTTCGGTAAGCCCTTGCCGTCGGCTTGGTGGCAGGTCGCGCAGTGGCCATCGCGGAAGTAGACTTCGCGGCCAAGTTGGAAGATTTTTTCTTCCGCGGCGCTCAGTTTGCGGACGGGTTTCGGGGCGGTGTCGGCCACCGGCTGGCCGATCTTGGATTTGCCCGCGAGGTATTCGGCCGCCGCGGGGTTATCCGCCAGGTTCAGTTGGCCGCCGGCTTGGAGCGTGGCCACGTCCTCCTTGAGCGTGTAGGTGAGGGCGTAGTGGAGGACCGGGCCGACCCAGCGGTCGACCGGCTTCCGGAAGGCCTCGAGCGCGATCTTCGCGCCGTCGGAGTTGTCGAGCCACGTCGCGGCCACCACCGCGGTCAAGCGCACCCGTGGGTGCTCGTCGCGGACGGCTTGCGTGAGGAGGGCGACATGGTTGGGCAGCTGGCGGAACGCATGGCGCACGACATCGGCCGCCGCGGCGCGGGCCTCGAACTGCTTGGCTTGGAGCAGACGCTGGATCAGTTCGCCGTCGGGCTGGTTCTGCGCCCACGTCGCCCACAGGGCTTCGCACAAGTGGTGTTCGTAGGCGGGATCCTGGGGGTCGAGCTTCGCCACCCAAGCCTTGACGGCGGGGAGCACCTCGGCGGCCGGGTGGCTGCGGAGTTCGCGGCGGGTGCGGTAGCGGGTGCGGTACTCCGGCTCCTTCAGGTTCTCGAGCAGTTCGGCGACCGAGGCGCCATCGACCTTGGCCGGCTTCACGAGCGGGCGCCCCGGGTAGGTGACGCGGTAGATGCGGCCATGCTCATGGTCGCGATTCGGGTCACGGGCGTTGTGCTGCATGTGCCCGATCAGCGGGTTGTGCCAGTCGATGAAGTAGAGCGAGCCATCCGGCGCGAACTCGAGGTCGACCGGGCGGAAATTGCCGTCGGACGAACTGAGCAGGTCGCCGTTGGCCTTGCCCACGTAGCCGGCGCCATCGTCGCGCTTGGCGCCGAAGCTGATGCCCAGGAAGCCGATCGTGTTGCACGTCATGAAGTCACCCTGATTGACGTCGGGGAAGTGACGGGAGGACACGAACTCGGCGCCGGAGCTCGGGCGGGAGCGCTTGGGCACGAACTGTTCCACCTTGGGCTGCTCGATGCCGTAGGGCATCTTCGACGACAGCGGCAGCGCCCACCAGTTTTCGCCGGGGGAGGCGTCGGAGATGAACGGCTGCTCCCAAGTGTCGAACGAGAAACCCCAGGGGTTGGAGATGTCCACCTGCAGGCGTTCGAGACGGAAGGATTTCGGGTCGAAGCGCCAGGCGCCACCGTCGTTGCAACGGCGCGGGCCGTAAGGCGTCTCGACTTGGCTGTGCAGGAAGCGACCTTCCAGCAGGTAGAAGGCTCCTGACGCATCGGCGCAGTAGGCGGAAATCGCGTGGTGGGAGTCGTGCGAATCGAAGCCGTGCAGGATCAGTTCCTTGCGGTCGGCCTTGCCGTCCTTGTCGTCGTCGATGAGCAGGGCGAGGTTGGGTTCCTGGGAGACGTAGACGCCTTCGGGGGTGAGCTCGAAGCCGATGGGGATGTGGAGGTGGTCGGCGAAGACGGACTGCTTGTCGGCTTTGCCGTCGCCGTCGGTGTCCTCGAGGATGATCAACTTATCGTTGGGCAGGGCATCGCCGGGACGGTAGTGTGGGTAGGTCGGGGTCGTGGCGACCCAGAGTCGCCCTTTGCCGTCGAAGGACATCTGGACGGGCTTCTTGAGGTCGGGGAATTTCTCCTCCGAGGCGAAGAGCTCGACCTTGTAGCCGGGGGCCACCTTCATCTTGGCGATGGCGGCCTCCCCCGACAGGAACTCGGTCGGGTTGCCGTTCTTCATGTCCGGCTTGAAATTCGAAGGTATGGGCAGGAGCGGGAGCGTCTGGCTGTCGTCGACCGTCAGGTTGGTCCGCTTCCCTTGGGCGAGGCCGTGGATGAGTTCGTCGCGGAGCGCGGTGAGTTGGCGCGACTTCGCGACCTCGGCCGGATAGTTCTGCGGTCCAAACGGGTTGTAGCGTTGGCCATGGGTGTGGACGCCGTTGATGATCGCGTAATCGCTGTTCCAGAAGAAATCCTTCGCCTTGACCGCTTCGTTGACCAAGGCCTCGTCGGCGCGGGAAGTGCGCTCAGTCCGCCCGTAGAGCCCATCGGCGAGCAGCTGGGCGATGGCGCGATAGCCGGCGTCGGTCGGGGCGAAGCCATTGATCGTATAGGGCGTCTTGGCCTGGCCGTAAGCCGCGAGCGTCGGCTTGAAGAGGTCAATGTAGGTCAGTCCGTGCTTCTTGGCCACGCGCTCCATGGCGGCGGCGTAGAGTTCGAGGTTGGCGTTTTCTTGTTTGCCGTTGGGGAGGTCGCGTTGTTTCGAAAGGTCCTCGAAGGCGATCGGTGAGACCAGCACCAGTCGAGGGGCCGCCACGCCATTGTAGGCCTTGGACAGCGTATGGACGACGAACGCGTCGACCTCGGCTTCGTAATTGGCGACGCGACCGGGGCCGTCGAAGGATTCGTTGTAGCCGAAGAAGGCGACGACCGTGTCGGCCTTCAGGTGGAAGAGCCATTGGTCCGGCGTGGAGAAGAAACCCTTGCCGTTGTGCTGCGCGTATTCGGGGTGGAACTTCTCGCCGCCCGGGAAGGCCCATTGGCTCGCGCGGGCCGGGTGGGGACGGAAGGCCGGCGTGTCCCCCGAGCGGCCCATATTGCGCACGAGCAAGCCTTGCGTCGGGAAGCGCAGGTGGAGTTCCGTCTCGAGGCGTCCGTAGTAGGTGTCGCGTTCGGCGAAGCCGTTGCCGATGAACACGACGCGTTCGCCGGCGCTCGGCGGCGCAACGACCTGAGGGCGCGCGACCGTGGCTGCGGGCGGGTTCGCCGACGGTGCGTGGGGCGTCGGCGTGCCCTTGCTGTTGTCGGGCCACTTCGACGCGTCAGCCTTATCCTCACGGGTCTTCAGGAGGCCGTGGTCTTTCGGCGCGGACTGGGCGGTCGCGAAGATCGCGGCGGCGAGGTAGGCGAGGGAGCAGGAGAACAGGCGCATGGCAGCCGGCATCCTTGCCGGTTCGGGTTCGAAATCCAGCCGGACCTGCGAGCACGCCCCACTTTTTTCGGGCAATTAGCCGGAAACCTTGTTCCAGCTGAAGCGCGGTCCATCGAACCCCGTAGTGGCGGACTATTTCCGGACGGCCGGTGCGGCGCTCGCCGGAGCGGTGAGTTCGCGCAGGCGCTCGCGCATCTCTTGGGTCAAGGCCGGTTGGGTCGCGGCGCGGTTGGTCCGTTGCGCCAAGTCTTCACCGAGGTGATAGAGCTGCTCTTTCGGGGCGTCGGCTTTGATTTGGCCGCGTTCATCGACGTCGCTGTTGCTGACCTTCATCTGGGCGTAGGGGATGCTCCAGGGTTTGGTCGGTTCCGGGACGGTCTTCCCGCCGGAGCCTGGTTTGGGCAGGTAAACCCAAGCCCCCCGACGCAGCGCCAGCCCATTGGTGCCATGGTGGATCCCTTCGGTTCGGCCAACGGGAGCTTTCTCCGGTTCGAGCCAAGCCGCCCGCTCTGGGCGACCATCCGGTGAAGCGCCGGCTGGCATGGCCACGCCGGCGAGGTTGACCAAGGTCGCCATCACGTCGACGTGGTGGAAGTAGTCTTTCCTGACCGTCCCGCCGGGAATCTGTCCTGGCCAACGAGCCAGGAAGGCCACGCGGTGTCCACCTTCCCAGACGTCGGTTTTCTGTCCGAGGAGTTCGCCGTTGGGGCGATGCCCGGTGCGCAGCGTGGGTTGGAAGTAGCGACCGCCGTTATCGCTCGTGAAGACGACGATCGTGTTGTCGGCCTGACCTTGCGCCCGTAGGGCTGCAAGCACCTGTCCGACGCAGTGATCGAGCTGTTGGATGAAGTCACCGTAGGTGCCCGCTGAGCTGCTGCCTTGGAAGCGCGGCGAAGGCATGAGGGGGTAGTGTGGCGAGACCCAGGAGAGGTAGAGGAAGAAGGGGCGTTCGGCGGATTGCTTGGCCAAGAACTGTTCCGCCTCTTCGGCCAGCCGCAGGTCGACTTGGTCGGACGGGCGCTGCGCCGCTGCCTGGGCTCCGCCGACTTGCCGACCATGTGCGCCCGTGCCGGGGGACTGGTCGACGCTGATCGGGTCGGCCGGATCAAGCCCGACGATGCGGTGGTCGCGCACGAAGACCAAAGGCGGTTCCGAATGGGTGCGTGGGGTGCCGAAGAAAGTATCGAAGCCAAACTCCAGCGGGCCCGGCTTGAGGTCGGCATTCCAGTCCACCTTCATCTGCGTCCCGAATCCATTATGCCATTTGCCGATGGCGGCGGTACGGTAGCCAGCGGCTTGCAGCGCCCCGGGTAGCAAGACTTGTCCGGCATCGAAATTACACGCATAGTCCATCGAGCGCTGCAGGCGGAAGGTGTATCGCCCGGTGAGCAGCGCGTAGCGCGACGGCATGCAGATGCCGCTGTAGGAGTGCGCATCGGTGAAGCGGACGCCTTCGCGCGCCAGCGAATCGATGTGCGGGGTGGCGATGCGCGTGGCTCCATAGCAACCCAGGTCGCCGTAGCCGAGGTCATCCGCGACCATCAGGATGATGTTGGGCGGCCGCTTCGGTGTTGCGGGCGGAAGGGACGACTTCGTCTCTGCCAGGGCAGGGAGGCCGCCGAAAGCCAAGGCGAAGGAAGCAGCGAGGAGGGGGAGTCTCATCGTGGGCGACTGTGGTGGGCACGGTCAGGAAAGCCAGCCTGTCCTGTGGAGGAAGCCGCCTCGAAACGGTCAGCGGAACTTGCGCAGCTCCGCTTTGATCTGGGCGTGGCGTTCGGCCACCCAAGCAGGTTGTCCCGCGGGAATCTGGACCGAGGCCTCTTTCCGGAAGTCGACGGGACTGAGGATTACTTGGATATTCCTCGGGCCGGTCAGCGCGGCGAGGACGAAGAGTTCTTCCGCGGCGGGGTCGCCCATGGCGAGGCAACCAATGGAGGCGTTGCTGCCGTGGATCATGATGTCCCCGCCTAATTGGGTGCGGCCATCGGTTTGGGCGCTGCGTCGGTCGTCGGCGTTGGGGTAATCGATGCGCAGCGACAGGTGGAAACGGCTGTTCGGGTTCAAGGACTCAATCGCATAGAGCCCTTCGGGGACTTGGCCGTCGCCCTCGCGTAGTTTAGGTCCGATGCCACCGCTCGCAGCCAGGATCGGGTAAACCTTGAGCAGGCGAGGTTGGCCGGTCGCATCGGGCGCCCAGACTTCGAGGCGCTTTTCCGCTTTAAGGCCAATCAAAGTCAGGCTGGCAGGAGGGTAGGAGACGCCTTGCGCGGCGAAGGCCGGACTCAGACGGGCCTGCACTGCCTCCCCGTAAGTGGCGACGCGCTCAGCCGTCGTGGCTTTGCCTCCGCAACCGACGGCGACGACGAGTAGGCCGATGATGGCAAGGAAACGCATCCGGGATGCGGGCATTATTTCTTCACCGCGGCGTAGGTCTTGCCGGTCTCGGTGAGTTGCCCGTCTTTGGTGAATAAGGCCGACGTGCCGACCCCGGAGTGGTGCCAGGCATAGCGTGCGACCCAGGGCGTCTTCTCCATGAAGGCCGTCGTCTCCGCGATGAACGTGTTGACTTGGACTTGCGTGAACTTCGTCGGATTCTCCGCCGAGTCCGCCATCGTTTGCGGGGCGAATTCCGTGACCCAAAGCGGCTTCTGGAAGCGCGCTTGGATCTCTTCCAGGTCCTTGATGAAGCGCGCTGAATCGGCACCTTTATACCAATGCACGGCGATGGCATCGACCTTAGGGTTGGCTTTCAGGAAAGCGGTCAGCCATTCGCTCTTCAAGGGGTTACCGGCGAGGGCGGGGGCGATAATCGTCTCCGACTTAGCGACTAGCGCGGGCCATTTCTCGAGCGCCGCGGCGGGCGTCAGGTTCGCCTGCTTTAGGTGATCAGGCTCATTAAAACCCAGCAGGATTTTCTCCTTATTCTTGGGGGGCTCGCGTCGGCCCGAAAAAGTCATCGGCACGAATTGCGCATGCGTCGTCAGTTTCGTGTGGTCGCCCCAGTTGTAGTACCAACCCACCTTGAGCAACGCGAGTTGGGTAGCGTCCATGCCTTTGCGTTCCGGGAGCCCGAAGCCTTTCTTCGCGATAGGCTCGGCCTTGGCGGCGGGCTCGGTCGCCTTGGAGGCGTGGGGCCAGATACAGAGCAGAAGAAGGGCCAACGTAGGAAGACGCAGCATGAAGGTGGGGTGCTTAAGGTATGGCCCCCTGCCTACGGCCATCAAGGGTTTACCTCACCTTCGTATCGGATAAACGCCCACGAAAGGGGTCAGGCCGTTAGTGTTTTCGGTGTTAGTTAATTCGACGAAAAACGCCCCCTAAACTCACAGCCAGTCGCACTAACGGCCTGACCCCTTTCGTGGAGGGAATATCTTAGGCGTGGTTTAGAGGCAGGGCGGCACCGCCCCGGCAACTTAAGTCCGTATCTGGTGTTTGATGCTTAGATTTACATGCGTCTTTTCGTCATCCTGTTCCTCTCCCTCTTCGCCGCTATCCAAGCCCCGGCGCAAGGCAAGCTTCGTGAACTGCTATCCGGTCGCCCGCCCGATGGCTTCACGGAGCGCACCTGGACGGTCGATGGCGCCAAGCGAACCGCGCTCGTCCGCGTTCCCGCCGATTCGAAGACGCCTGCTGCCGTGGTCTTCTGCTGGCACGGGCATGGCGGTAATTCGGCGCAGTCCGTGCGTGGTTGGGCCTTCGACAAGGCCGATGCCGCTTCGATTCTGGTTTACCCGCAGGGCTTGCCGACCGTCAGCCCACTCGTCGACAAGGAAGGCCGTCATTCCGGCTGGCAGTCGGCGGTCGGCGACGGTGGCGATCGGGACATCAAGCTCTTTGATGCGATTCTAGCGGATCTGAAGAAGGAGCGTGCGATCGACGACCGGCGCATTTATTCGATGGGGCATTCGAACGGTGCCGCGTTCAGTTATGTCCTTTGGCAGGCTCGGCCTGACGTCCTGGCCGCTGTCGGCTCGGTCGCTGGCTCATTGACGGTCAAAGCACGCGACCTCAAACCTTTGCCCGTCATCCATGTCGCCGGCGAGAACGACCCTCTCGTCAGATTCGCCTGGCAAAAGGCGACCTTTGCGGCGGTGCGTCGATTCAATGGATGCACCGACGAAGGTAAGCCCTACGCGAAGGAAGGCGCCCTCGAAGCGACGCTGTTCAGCTCGACCAAAGGCGCACCTCTCGTCACGGCGATCCATCAGGGTGGGCATGAATACCCCAAGGGCTCATCGGAACTGATTGTCCGGTTCTTTAAGGAGAATCCGAGGAAGTAGGGTCGAGGATGGGGGATGGCGGATAGGGGATAGGGGGATGGGGGGGATAGGGGATGGGCGCGACTGCGTCGCGTCCGTTCGCCGTCCAGTCCAGACCGCCGATACGGCTGACTATCGTCCAAGGCTCCGTCGGTGAGGGCTTAGCTAGCTCCTCAGCGCGCAGCGGCTTCGGCCTTGGCCTTCACGTGGTTCATCACGCGGAGTTGGACCTGCGAGACGATCTGACGAGTCCAGAGGTTCCAGTAGGTCGCGGGGGCGATCGTGAGCAGGTAGCGGCTATTGCCCGTCAGGCGGGTGCGGCCGTCGGGCAGGGCTTCGAGGCGGAAGCCGCCTTCGAGGCTGGTGTAGGTCGTATGCAGGTGCGGCGCATCCAGGTCTCGGCCGAAGAACGTCGCTTCACGCATGGTCGCCGGCGTGTCGAGAACGACGAACTGGAGTTCCTGTTCCGGCTTCCAGATGGTGATGCGTTCCGGCATGTCGCCGGTGCTGAGGCGGCAGACGCGCGCGGCGCCGACGCCGCCTTCGCCGACCACGTAGCTCTCGAGCGGGTGGGCGACGCCGAATACGAAGAGCGGTTCGGTCGGAGCCGGTAGGTCACGGATATCCTTGAGCTGCTTCCAGACTTCGGCGGGCGAGGCTTGGATGATGACTTCGGAAGTGACGACGTCCTCGAGCGGAGTCGGGGGCGTCAAACTTTCGCCGACGGCACAGACGATGACCGTCAACCAGGCGGCCGAATGCACGCGGAGATTGGCCGAGGGGTCGGTCAGGTAGGCCAGCCAGTAGCCCAACATGGCTCCGACGACCGCCAGGAGGGCGACCGCCGGCGTCACCATCACCATGCAGATGATGCCTTCCATGGCGGCGAAGCCCAGGATGGTGAGGATCGCGCTCAAGGTCAGGAACGCCGCGCCGATGCTTTGGCCTTGGGTGCGGCCGGCGCGTCCGGAGAGGAAGCCCGCGATCGCGGCGGTGACTAGCGGCAGTACGAAGAGCAAGGAGAGGCTCAGGTATCTCCCCGGGTTTAGTTGTGGGAAGATTTTTAGTTCGGTTAAAGTGGTCAGACCGAAAAACATGGTCCAGCAGAGCAGCGCCGGGATCGCGAGCTGTCCGGCGAGCCGCTCGGCCGTGCCGGCCTGGGGACTTTCGTCATCATCCTTGGCGATGGTGAGCCAGAGCGCGACGCCGACACCCAAGAGGGGGACGCAGCTGAGCAGGGCCCAGAGGGCCGGGAAGTCCGAGCGCACACGTACAGCCCGCAGGAACGCGAGCCAACCCGTCAGCAGCAATGCAATCACAGCAACGCCGATGACGATGTATTCGTAAGGTTCGTAGGGCGACGAGAGGACGATGTTTCGGTTGACGACATTTCTGGCGGGATCCCAGAGCGCGGGGGTGATGCGGACGACCAGGAGCGAGTTGAGCAGGAACGCCAGGGGCAGGCCCGTGAATAGGTACTTGATGCGGCTCGGGCCGTTGGGCGGCGTTTGGGCGGACGCGTTCATGCGTCCAGCCTCTCGAACCTGGACCCGCAGGCAAGCCCCTCCTTGCGGCCCTCCCGGCCTATTAGTCGGCATTCCCAGGGGTCATTTAATACTTATGACAAGAATGTTGGACGGTTTTCGCCACCGCCTCTTCTGGGTGCCCTTGCCCAAAGTTTCAACGCGGGGGCACTTTTACTTTTTCAAAGGGGTTGAGGTGAGGGGGCTTCGCGGTAGGTTTCGGGGACTCCCATGCGTCGCCCCATCGCCTTTCTGTCTCTGCTGGCCTTGGCCTCCTGGCCTTGGCTCGCGCCGGCCCAGGTCGTCGCTCCCAGCAAGCCGAACATCATCTACATCCTCGCCGACGACCTCGGTTATGCGGAGCTGTCGTGCAATGGGGGCGACGCGTACAAGACCCCGAACATCGATGCCTTGGCCGCGGGTGGGCTGCGTTTCACGCGCTTCTTGACCGCGCCGTTGTGTGGGCCCTCGCGCGCCCTCATTCTCACCGGCCGCTACGCCTTCCGGACAGGCGCGACGAACCAAGACGCGTGCGCCAACCTCGTCCGTACCGGCGCCAAGGCGGAAGTGATGATCCCAACCCTGCTCAAGAAGGCCGGCTACGCCACGGCGATGATCGGCAAGTGGGGTCAGCTGAGCCCCTCGGGGACCTCCGCGGAGTGGGGCTTTGACTATAACTTATATTACCGTGGGAGCGGGATTTACTGGAACAGCAACGTCGTCAAGGGCATGACGCGCGACGGTGCCGTCCGCGGCAATCCCGACACCTATGTCGTGAACGGCAAGACCATGCAGCTGGGCGACAAGCAATACATGCCCGACCTCTTGCATCGCCACGTGGTCGACTTCATCGAAGCCCACCAAAAGCAGCCGTTCTTCGTCTATTACTCGTTGTCGCATGTCCATGGCGAAATCCTGCCGACGCCCGACAGCGCACCGGGCAAGGACGGCGCGAAGAGCGAAGAGCGCGCCGTTGAACTCTTTCGGGATAACGTGGTCTACATGGATAAGCTGGTCGGTCAGCTCGTCGCGGAACTCGATCGCCTGAAGCTGCGTGATAACACCTTGATCGTTTTCATGGGCGACAACGGGACGGCCAAGCCGCAGGCGGAGCGCGCGACGATTGGGGGGAAGCGTCTGGAAGGGGAGAAGGGTTCCATGAAAGAAGGGGGCGGCCTCGTGCCGTTCTTGATGAATTGGCGCGGGGTTGCCGCGGCCGGAAAGGTTAACCCCAATGTGGCTGACGCGAGTGACCTCTTGCCGACTTTTGCGGAAGTGGCGGGCGTCCCGGTTCCGGCCGACCGCGTGCTCGATGGGAAGAGCCTCGTGCCTTACCTGAAGGGTGAAGCCACCCCGCTCCGCCCATGGGTCTATAACCAATTAGGTCCGAACTGGTATGTCCGCGACGCGGGCTGGAAGCTCAACCAGGCGGGTGAACTCTACGATATGCAGAACGCGCCGTTCAGCGAAACCTTGGTGCCGGTGGACAGCAAGGATGCCGCGGCCATCGCGGCCCGGACGCGTCTGGCGGCGGCCTTGACCCAACTCAATCCGGCGGGCGGTATTCTCGACCAAGGCGATGGCTCAGGTCGCAGCGCCAATAAGGATGAGAAGAAAAAGAAGAAGCCCGCCAAGGCCGACGGCAAGTAACCGTCAGTGGTCTCGGGCTACTTGGCGGGAGCAAGGCGACGAGGGCTGAGGTGCGCTTGGTCGCGCGACCAAGCGTCCAGTTGGGCGACATCGAGTTTGGCGGCCAAGATGTAGGGTGGTAGGCCGCGGCCCTCGGGGTGGTTCGGGTGCTTCGAGCCGGGGGCGAGTTCCCAATGCCCATAGGTCAGCGCGAGCACTTGGCCGTTGGGAAGCAGTTCGACGCCGGTATACCCGCAGTCCCCGATGTTGTTATTGGTCGAATTGCCGTAATTGCGCCGGAGGTGTACCCGGTATTGCCCTTCGCGGCCGGCTTCAAGGTCTTGGAAGGTCCCGACCCAGGCGACCCAGTCGCCGTGGCTTGGATTGCCCGGGTTCAGCGGACTGTAGTCGCGCATGAAGACCATCGTGCGGCCATCCGGAAGGTTGACGGCCTCATGGCGATGTCCGGTCAACGCCCCCGGCAGTTCGCGCGGGTCCGTCCAGGTGAGCCCCGCGTCATCGGAGAAGGCCACCATCGCGTTGGTGAGACGTTTTTCGGGGCGGAAGAGCAAGGCGAGGCGCTTCCCATCCGGTCGCGTCACGAGACCCGCTTCGCAGAGGCCGGCGCGTTGCGCCTGGGCGCGCCCTTCAGCCGAAGCGTAGTCGATGCGCTTGAGCTTTTCGAAGGCAATGGTCGGCGTTTCGTTTCCGTCCGACCGCAGGGCGACGTCCACTGTATAGTTATCGAAGGCGAAGTCATGGAAGACCCCGCGCCAACGGGGCTCAGGTCCGGGTACGGGCCAGAGGGACGCCAGCGCCACGATGATGCCCTTGGTGCCGGTCAGTTTCCACTGTTGTCGCGCCGACCAGGTCGTGCCGCGGTCGTCGCTCCACATCCATTCGAGCACGCCCTTGGCCGGTTGGCAGGTCACCAAGAGCACGCGCTCGCGGCCAGCGGGGAGGTCGAGGCGGTAAAGCGTCGGGGTTTCCTCGACCCGTTGGGCGGGGATCGCCACCGGTTGCCACGTCGCCCCCGCGTCGGGGCTGCGTCGGAGGATCAGGTTCCCTTTGCCATGACCATCTGGATACGCGACCAGCACGGTCTGCCCGTCGCGGAAGAGCATCGTCGACGGATGGCCCAGGTAGGACTTGCGCCGTTCGACCGTGGTGAAGCCCGTCGCTTGCTTGGTCAGGTCGACCATGGGGAGCGCGTAATCGCGGCGGGCCTCGCCGGCGAAGACGGTGGCGACCATGCAGGCGAGGGCCAAGATACGGGAGTGCAGGGACATGCGGTGGCGGGGTGGAAGGACTTTGCGGGGTGTGGTGGCGCGTGCCAAAGCAATTTATGGCCATCGTGGGGTTTCGCTTTGCCCGCCGCTCGCCGGTTATCTTAATGACCGCATGCGCCCCCTTCTTTGCTTCTTGCTGACCCTCCTGAGTCTCGGTGCCGCGGAGCGCTCGCCGGTCACGGTCTATCTGCTGGGCGGTCAATCCAACATGCAAGGCCTCGGCAAGATCGCCGAGCTGCCGGCGGCGGATTTGACCGTGCTTCCGGGCGTGTTCCTTTGGAACGGCAAGGCCTTCGAGCCGTTGCAGGTCGGTAAGACGAAGCTCTCTTCCCGTCCCGCGGAGTTCGGTCCGGAAATCGGTTTCGTGCGCGGCCTGCGCTCCGCTGGCGTGCAGGGCGATGTCTACCTGATCAAGCATTACCTCAGTGGTCAGCCCCTCGATGCGGGTTGGAGCAACACCAAATGGGAAGGCCCCGAGGCTGGTCCGAAGCGCGCGACTTTCTATCCGGGCAAGGATGCGACCGACCCCAACGTCGGACTGCATTTCTTGGCTTGGCAGAAGATGAACACGGCGGCCTTCGCGGCCCTGCGGGCGGACGGTAAGGAACCCGTGGTCAAAGGCATCGCCTGGGTCCAGGGGGAGGCCGACGCCAAGCATGAGATTTCCGCCCAGCGGTATCCTGCGACCCTCGCGTTGCTCCGTCAGCGGTTGATCGGTGAACTGAAGCTGAAGGCCGATGTGCCCTTCGCTTACGCGCAAGTCCTGCCGGCGGCCGGGGACGTCCCGCGTTTTGTGGCGCGCGATTTGCTCCGTCGCCGCATGGCTGAGGCTGACGAGGTTTCCCGGCATGCCGACGCCGTTCCGGGCCTCCGCATGGTGAAGACCGAGGGCTTCAGCGTCGTCGCCGACCACGTCCACTTCGATACGGCTGGCCAGCTCAAGCTCGGGGCGGCCCTCGGCGCAGCCTTGGCCAAGTAGGCCGAGCGGAAAGCAGGGCGGGGTACTTGCGTTCGCCGGAAAAGCCTTTTTGGTGCGTAGGCATGTCCCGCTTCGACGCCGTCCGCGCCCGCATCGCTCCCGCTCGCCAGCGGCTCCTGGCGCATCCGCTCTACGCCCGCATGGACTCCTTGGCGGACGTCCAGTGCTTCATGGCTTCGCATGCCTTTGCGGTTTGGGATTTCATGTCGCTGCTCAAACGCCTGCAGCGCGAGCTCACCTGCGTCGAGGTCCCGTGGGTGCCGGTCGGCGACGCCGAGGTCCGTTACCTGATCAACGAAATCGTCTGCGGGGAGGAATCGGACGTCGACCCGCGCGGGGGGCGCATCGCGCATTTCGACCTCTACCTCCGCGCGATGGAAGAGGCGGGCGCCGACAGCACCGCGGTCCGTCGTGCGTTGGCCTCCGTCCGTGCCGGTGGCTCCACCCGGGAAGCCCTGCAACAGGCGGGCGTACCGGCCGCCGCGGCGGCGTTTTCGGGTGGCACGTTCACGTTGGCGGGGACCGGGAAGATCCATGAAGTCGCCGCGGCGTTCACCTTCGGCCGCGAGGACCTGATTCCGGACATGTTCCCGGAACTCGTCGGGCGACTCAGCCGCGAGCACCCGGGACGATTGGATACCTTCCGTTATTACCTTGAGCGCCACATCGAAGTCGACGGCGGCCACCACGGGGCGATTTCCCTGCGCATGGTCGAGCTCCTGTGCGGTGACGATGACCGCAAGTGGACGGAAGCCGCCCAAGCCGCGCAGCAGGCCATCGAGGCCCGCCTGCAGTTGTGGGATGGCATCGTGGCCCAGCTGGGCGCGGCCAAGTAAGCTGACTTAGCGGGCCGGGTAGCCCTGCCACACCCATTCGAGGGCGGCGGGGAGCAGTTGGTTTCGGGCGGCCCCGAGGCCGTGGCCCGCGTTCTGGCAGAAGACGTATTGGTAGGCGTACCCCTTTTCCTTGAGCACCTTGGCCATGCGGTGGTTGGCCTCGACCCAGTCGTGCATCCCATCGCGCATGACGTTCGGGTTATAATTATCGCGGTCGCCCACGGCCATGTAGAGACGGATCGGCTTCACCGGGCTCTGCGGGATCAGCGTGTCATGGAAGTCCCAAGCTCCACCTGGGGTCTTCGGGTCGAAGGGCCACTGCTGGTTGACGAACGTGCCCGACAGCGTGAGGACGCGGCGGAACCATTCCGGATGATACCACGCCATGATGAGCGCGGCGGAGCCGCCCGAGCTCGTACCCATCGTCGCGCGGCCATCGGGGTCGGTCGTGAACTTCACGCCGTAGTTCTTTTCGACCTGAGGCAGGACCTCTAATTGGATGAATTCGGCGAAGAGGCCCGACATCGTGTCGTACTCCTTGCCGCGTTCATGGCCTTGCGCGTCGCCGCCGCCGTTGGCGATCATCACGGTGATCATCGGCGGGATGCGCTTTTGCGCGATCAGGTTGTCGAGGATGCGGCAGAGCCCGAGGTCAGGCTTGCCCAGGCCAGGGCCATCATGCGTGACCAACAAAGGCGCCGCCGTGCCGGGCACGTATTGCGCCGGGATGTGGACCGTGATGGTGCGCTTGTAGTCGATGACGTGCGTCTGGACGATGAGCGTCTTCGGGTTCTTCGGGTCGGGCGTGCCGAACTCCTTGCGGGCGATGCCGGGGTTGAAGCGCTGGCAGTCCTTGGAATCCATCTGGAACTGCTGCACCTTGCCCTGCGGGACGTTGGCGATGACCTTGGTCTCGGGCGCCGCGGTGTAGTCGGGTCCGACCACATAGTTGCCGTCGACTTTGACCGGAGGCGTGGCGCCAGGCTTTCCATCGAGGCGCTGGAAGGTCGGGGCACCGGGTGCGTCGAACGCCCGGGTGGGCGGTTGGGCACGGGCGGGGGCCTTGGGCGCAGGGGCTGGGGCGGCCTTGGGGGCGTCGGCGGAGAGACCGACGATGGGCAGGGCGAGCAGGCCGAGGAGCAAGGAAGCGAGGCGGGGCATGGCGGGTGGGGTGGGTACTTTTCAGATTAAAGATAACTGACTGCAACCCTAAGCGCTGGGAGCGGGCTTGCCTGCGACTGGCCTGCAGGGCAAATTGACGGGACCCCTCCACCCTATGAAGCACACGCTCCGTTCCCTCCTGTTCGCCGCCACCTTGGTTACCCCGATGTTCGCCGCCGACGCCCCCAACTACGCCATCCAGCCCGTCCTGCATCCCGGCACGGAGAAGCGCCACGAGTCCTTCAACGTGATCTCCAAGAAGGGGGAAGCCGAACTCGTCTTCTTGGGCGACTCCATCACCCATTCTTGGGAGGGGAAGGGCAAGGCCGTCTGGGAGAAGACCTGGGCGCCGCTCAAGGCCGCCAATTTCGGCATCAGCGGTGACCGCACCGAGCACGTCCTCTGGCGTCTCGACCATGGGAACTTTGACGGCCTCAAGCCCAAAGCCATCGTCCTGATGATCGGCACCAACAACACCGGACACCAAGGCCGTCCGCAGAAGGAGATCGATAACGCCGTCTACAAGTGCACCGCCGAGCAGACCGCCGAAGGCATCAAGGCGATCCTCGCCAAGCTCCAGCAGAAGTGCCCGAGCGCCAAGATCCTGGTGTTGGGTATCTTCCCGCGCGGCGCGGACAAGAACGACAAGTTCCGCCAGCAGAACGAAGCCACCAATGCGATCATCAAGGGTTTCGCCGACGACAAGAAGGTCTTCTTCCTCGATGTGAGCGACAAGTTCCTCGAGGCCGATGGCACGCTGCCCAAGGCCATCATGCCCGACCTCCTGCACCCGAACGAAAAGGGTTACCAGATCTGGTCCGACGCGATGGAAGCGAAGGTCAAGGAACTGCTGAAGTAAGCCGCAACCCGTTCGCCTACGCAGGCCGCCCTTGGGGCGGCCTGTTTGTTTCAGCGGAGCGGAATCTCGTTCACCGTGTAATAAGCCTTTTTGTGGAGCAAAGGCTTACCTTCGGGGGAGCGCAAACCCGCGAAGTCAAAGTCGTGAATGTGCCCCAACTCGATCTTCTCGAGCGTGAGCCGCACCGTGAGCCCGTCGGCGGAGGGGACGGCCTTGAGGACGCGCGGAGCGGTCTGGTCGACTTCGGGGCTACCGTAACCGGCTTGATAGATATGCGTGTAGGTCGTCACCGCGTAACTGGCTGGGTCAGCGGCCGTCTTCGGGTCGACCGGAGACGTGAACGTCAGGAGGAAGCCGTCGGGCCGGATATTGATTTCCTTCACCTCGAACGGCATCACGCCGTTCCAGTCGATGCGCTGCAAGGCGAATGGGGCCGTTCCGCGCACGGGCCATTGCGTGTTTGTCGTAAAGCCCCCGACGACGAGTTGGCCTTGCGGGGAGAACTCGACGTTCATGAGGCCCGTCGCCAGGCCTTCACGGAAGGGGTAGCAGGCGCCTTGCCACACGCCGTTGATCTGCTCGGTGCTCGCGCGCAGGATGATGCTGAGCGTGTAGTCGCCGAGGAAGAACTGGCCGCTGAAGGGGCCGAACTTTCCGCCCGTTTGGTCGAGTCGGAAGCCGGAGATGGAGCGACCCATCTTGATGTAAGGGAAACGCACCGCCGGTGGCACGAGCTCGGCCACCCGGCCGCGTTCGATCGTCAGACGGGAATTGCTGTTCGGCTTCACGGGTTCCTTGAGGTCCTTCGTGAAGGCATACCAGTTGTAGCTCGCCGGGTGGCCGAGGAAGCCACCGGGCTTCAGGTGCTTGAGCGAGCAGGAGCCATTCCACGGACCTTGGCTTTCGATGACGAACATTTCGCCTTGGGCATTGGCGGCAACGCCCCCTGGGCTCCGCAGACCGCTGCAGACGGGGATCATCTGGCCGGTGGGGGTGACCTTGACGGCCCAGCCGCGGAAGAGGTTGTTGGAATTGTAGGAGCCGCTGAGGCCCAGCGCGACCCACACGTTGCCATCGCGGTCGGGCTTGGAGGCGAAGGCGAATTCATGGCCTTCCGCGTAACCCCAGTTGTTGGAGAGCGTTTCGTAGCGATCCGCCACGCCATCGCCATTGAGGTCGCGGATCCGCGTGACCTCGCCGAAGGACGTCGCCAGCATCGCGCCATCGCGCCACGCCAAGGAGAAGATTTCGTCCTGACCGGTGGCGAAGAGGTGGTAGGTCGGTTTGGGCGGGGTCGCAAAGGCCCCGTCGATGAAGTAGATGTCGCCGCGACGTGTGCCCACGGCGAGGCGACCATCGGGGAGGACTTCCAAGCCGCCTGGGCGCATGGGCACCGTCGTCGGGATGGGGATATCGACGATTGGATAATATTTCGCCTCTTCGGCGGCGGTACCCCACATCGCACCGAGGTCTTCGGCGAAAACCAAGGGTGCGAGGGCGAGGGCCGCAAGGGCGAGGCAGTGACGGCGCGTTACCATTGGTATTCGAGGGTGAGGGTGGAGGTGCCGGCGGGGAGGTTCAGCGGCAGGAGCAATTCGCCGTCGCGGACTTGGCCTGCTTGGGTGCCCAGCACGCGGAAGGTCAACTTATCGGCTTGGTAGGCTTGTAGTCCGGTGGCCGCGACCTTGGTGCCGCACGCGGCGCGGAAGAAGAACGGTGCGGTGTTGGCGGGAGCCGTGAACCGAAGGGTCCGGCGGAAGAACGTCTGGCCATCCTTGGTGGTGAGGTCTTCGAAGAAGTCGTCCACTTTCACGTCGCCGTATTCGTAGTGGAAGGTCGGACGACGCTGGGCATCCAGGTCATAGCCGCGGAACTGATAACCCAGATTCTGGGGGAAGCCGTACGTCGTCTTGCCCTTGGCGGGCCAAGGGTCGTCCAACGACTTCAGTCGATGGAACGGCACGCCGGCGGGGAAGGCGACCAGCGTGTCCAAGGCCCGTGGCTGGAAGGAGCCGAGGTCGACGTTCGCGAATTCGCCTTTCCAGAGTTGGCGGAGCGACATCTCCTCCGAATCGAAGCCGAGGCTGATCCGGCCGGGGTAGCCGACGGCGACTCCACGGTAGCCGATGCTGCTGCGGCCGCGGGCTATCTCGGCCACATCGGTCACGCGGATTTCCTTGGATTGCCGCGAAAGCCCGATCGGGTTTTTGGCCCGAGTGCCGCCTTCAAGGTAGGTCCAGAGCGCCTCGATCTGTTGGGCCGCATCACCGCCCAATACATCAGGACGGAGGGACTGACCGCCCGGCCAGTAGCTCGGCATGATGATGCCCGGGTGGAAGCGTTGCGGCGAACGCATGTAGAGGTGGAACCAGTTCTTCTGCAGGCGCGTCGTGGTGTTGACCAAATCCAAGGCCCCCGCTCCCGCGGACTTCTGGCCATTGAAATCATGGCAGGCGATGCAACTGAAACCCTTTTCACCGATCATCTCGTAGCCCGCGTTCTTGGATTCCTGGATGTTGCCGACGGTTGGCAGGACGGTTTGCTCCAGCTTATCCACCTGGCTGAAGAGAGCGACCAAGGGACGCATGTTGGTTTCGCCGAATTGCGGCATCACCGTGTCGACGTAGGGACGCGGACGCTGGCCATGGAGGAGCGCCCCTTCCAAGCCGGCTGTCGTCAGTTTCGCGCCGACGTCCGAGAGCGGTGGCGGTAGGCGCCCTTGGTCGCCGAGGGCGGGGGCGGTGCTCGTGAAGAGGGCGCTGCGTTCGGGGGCGACGCCGCCGAGGCCGCGGCGATCGTGGCAAGCGATGCAGTTGAAGCGGGCGAGTTCCGTGTGGAGCGTCTGTTCGGGTGTCAGCGCGGTCGCCAGGCCTTGCGTGAGCGCGGCCCGGATCCAGGAAACCTGTTCGGCGGAAAGGTTGAAGCGGGCGCCTAGCGCGCCCTGTCCATCCAGGCAGCCGCGGCTGGGGTTCGTGAGCGACAGCGCCTTCGCGGGGGCGGCGGCAGGGACTCCAAGGTCGTTATGGCAGCTCACGCATCCCAGTTCGGAGAACTTCTGGCGACCCTGCGTGGCCAGTTCCGCGTCGACGGTGGGACGGATGAAGTCGGCGGTCGGCTGCTCGGAGACCGAGAGCAGGCGGTCGGAGAGCGCTTGGCGGGTGAGATTAGGGCCGGCCCACTCGAAAGCGAGCGAGGGTTCCCGTCCGGTGTGGTAGTAGTCCAAGCGGATTTTCTGCATCCCGGCCCGGAGCGCGGTCTTGCCGGTGAACGCCTGCACCCCGCGTCGATCCTTAGGTGCGAGCGCCGCCACTTCCTTACCGTCGATGGTGAGCGTCGCCCCGTTCGCCTTCAGGAAGAACTCATAGTCACCGGCGTCTTGGACGTTGAGCCAGCCCTCGAAGCGGAGG
>CALQIY020000010.1 GCA_943330755.2 Opitutus sp. GAS368 | reverse complement strand
GCCCTCATCGGGTGCGGTGGTCGTGGTACCGGCGCCCTGATTCAGTTCATCGCTGCCTGTAAGATCCTTGGCGTTGAAGCCGAGGTCGTCGCGCTGGCGGACGCCTTTGACGATCGCATCCAGAAGATCAACCAGACCTACAAGCTGCCCGCGACCAAACTCTTCGTGGGTTACGACGCCTACCAGAAGGTGATGGCAACGGACTGCGCGTTTGTCCTCATGGCGACGCCGCCCGCGTTCCGTCCGGTGCATTTCGCCGCCGCGGTCGAAGCAGGTAAGCATTGCTTCGTCGAGAAGCCCGTCGCCGTCGACCCCGTCGGCGCTCGTGCCATCATCGCTACGGGCGAGAAGGCCAAAGCCAAGGGCTTGGCCGTCGTCGCCGGCACGCAGCGCCGTCACGATGCCTCTTATCAGAAGAACAAGGCCCTCATCGAGGCTGGTGCCATCGGCGCCATCCGCGGTGGGGTCGTGCAGTGGAACGGCACCGTCCCTTGGGTGCGTCGTCGCGTGGCGGGTGAATCCGATGGCGTTTACATGAACCGCAACTGGGTGAACTTCGCGGAACTCTCGGGCGACCACATCGTCGAGCAGCACATCCATAACGTCGACGTCGCTATCTGGTTCCTCGGGCGTCCACCCGTCAGCGCCTTAGGCTTCGGTGGGCGCGCCCGTCGCGATTCCGGCAACATGTTCGACTTCTTCAGCGTCGATTTCGATTTCGGTGATGCCGTCCATATCCACAGCCAGTGCCGCCAGATCACGGATACCGCTGGCAGGGTCGGTGAATTCTTCACCGGCGCCGAAGGCTCGTGCTACGGCAGCGGCAAGGTCTTCACCAAGAAGGACGTCAAGGTGGCTGAAATCAAACTCGATACCGGCGACGCCATGGTGCAGGAGCACGTCGACCTGATCCGCAGCGCCTACAACGGCAAGCCCCTCAATGACGCCCGCCAGATCGCCGAGTCCAACCTCGCCGTCATCATGGGGCGCATGTCCGCCTACACCGGCGAAGTCATCCGTTTCGCCGACCTGCTGACCAACGACAAGTCGCCGCACTATAACTTCAAGTTCGCCATCGGCCCGAAGGATTTCGAAACCGGCAACGTCAAGCTCCCGGCCGAAGTCCCGCCCATTCCCGGGAAGGCGTGAGGCCGCATGGGGGATAGAGGGGATAGGGGATGGGGGGAGGGAGAGGCATTGTTTGCGGGAGAGCGAACGGGTAGGGGCGCGACTGCTAGGTTGGCACGCAGTGCCAACCCTACCTAGAGGCAATGCGCGGCGAAGCCGCCGCACAACCCCTTGTCACCGTGTCCCCTTGTCAACTTGTCCCCTTGGGCAGCACGCGTTGCTGCCCCTACCATCGGCGTCCTCAAATCAACGAATCAACCATCCCACCGCTTAGCTCAGGATCTGCTTCACGACCTTCGCCGGGACGACGCCGACGAGTTTCTGGTCGAGGCCTTGGTACTTGAAGAGCAGCTTGTCGTGGTCGATGCCGAAGCGGTTGAAGATCGTCGCGTGGAGGTCGCGCACGTGCACGGGATCCTTGACGACGTTGTACGAGAATTCATCCGTTTCACCGAGGGTCATCCCGCCCTTGACGCCGGCGCCGGCCATCCAGATGCAGAAATTGCGCGGGTGGTGGTCGCGGCCGTAGTTGGTCTTGGTCAGCGTGCCTTGCGAGTAGACGGTGCGGCCGAATTCGCCGCCCCAGACGACGAGGGTATCGTCGAGCATGCCGCGGCGCTTGAGGTCCTGGATGAGCGCCCAGGCGGCCTGATCGATATCCTTGCACTGCGCCTTGATGTCATTCGGCAGGTTGCCGTGCTGGTCCCAGCCGCGGTGGAAGATCTGCACGAAGCGCACGCCGCGCTCGACGAGCCGACGGGCCGTGAGGCAGCTGTTGGCGAACGTCCCGCGATCGCGGGAGTCCGGGCCATAGAGGTCGAAGGTCTCCTTGGATTCCTTGGAGAGGTCGGCGAGTTCCGGGACCGAGGCCTGCATGCGGAACGCCATCTCGTATTGCTTGAGGCGGGTGGCCGTCTCGGGGTCGCCCACCTGTTGATAGGTCAATTCGTTGAGCTCGTTCAGGCCGTCGAGCATCTTGCGGCGCGACTCGCGGCTGACGCCGTCGGGGTCGCGCAGGTAGAGCACGGGGTCGCCGGCGGAGCGGAAGGTGACGCCCGAGTACTGCGTCGGCAGGAAGCCCGCCGACCAAAGGCGCGCGGAGATGGCCTGCACGTTGGCGCCGGGGTTGGTGTGGCGGGCATGGAGCACGACGAACGTGGGAAGGTCCTCGTTCATGCTGCCGAGACCATAGGAAAGCCAGGAACCGAGGGAGGCCTTACCGGGCACCATGTTGCCGGTATACGAGAGCATGTTGGCGGGCTCGTGGTTGATGGCTTCCGTGTTCATCGTCTTGATGACGCAGATGTCGTCCGCCATCTTCGCCGTGTACGGGAGGATGTCGGAAATCCAGGTCCCGCCTTGGCCGTATTGCTTGAAGCCAAAGGCCGAGGGAGCGACCGGGAAGCGGGCCTGACCGGAGGTCATCCCGGTGATGCGCTGGCCGTTACGGATGGAGGCGGGCAGGTCTTCGTTGAAACGCTTCTCGAGTTCGGGTTTCGGGTCGAAGGTCTCGAACTGCGAAGGGGCGCCGATCATCGAGAGGTAGATGCAGCGCTTCGCCTTGGCGGGGAAGTGCTGGGCGCCGGGCAGGCCGGCGGCCTGGGCTTGGCTGGCAAGGGACTTGCCAAGGAGCGAGCCGAGGGCGATGCCCCCTAGGCCCATGGCGTTCTGGCGGAAGAACTGCCGACGGTTGAGACGGAAGTTATGTTCGACGGCGTCAAAGGGATGCATGGCAGGATTATTTGTTGAGGGTTTCGTCGCGATTGAACATCTGCGAGCAGACGAGCGTCCAAGCCGCCACCTCATTGGGCGGTAGCTTGGGGTCGGCGGGTTGGTCGCCGGACTTCAGCAGCTTGGCGGCCTCGGCAGGCTTGGCGGCGTAGTCCGCGCGGAAGGCCGCGAGGGACTTGGCGAAGATCTGGTGTTCCTTGGCGGTGGCCGGACGGGAAAGCAGCAGCAGGCTCAGCTGGTCGATGCGGGCCGCGTCCGTGGGCTGTTCCTTGAGGAGTCGCTCGGCGAGGACGCGGGAGGCCTCGATGAACTGGACGTCGTTGAGGAGGTTGAGCGACTGCAGCGGGCTGTTGGAGCGTTCGCGGCGGGTGCAGAACACCTCGCGGGAGGTCGCGTCGAAATTGAGCATCATCGGGTGCGGGGCCGAACGCTTGAGGAAGGTGTACATCGAACGGCGGTAGAGACCGTCACCCTTGTCGGCCTTGTAGAAGCGCGTGTTGCTCTGCGTCATCGCCACGTCGCTCCAGATGTTTTCCGGCTGATAAGGACGGGCCGAGGGGCCGCCGACCTTCTTCACGAGCAGGCCAGCGGTGGCCAAGGCCAGGTCACGCACGATTTCCGCGTCGACGCGGTAGCGCGGGCCACGCGAGAGCAGGCGGTTCTTCGGGTCCTTCTCCAGTTTCTCGGGAGTCGTCACGCCCGACTGACGGTACGTCTCCGACAGCACGATCGCCCGGACCATGGCGCGTTGGTCCCACTTCTGGGCGACGAACTCGGTGGCAAGCCAGTCGAGCAATTCGGGGTGCGAGGGTTTGTCGCCCATGATGCCGACATTCTCGGTCGTCTCGGAGAGGCCCGTACCCATGAACTGATACCAGAGACGGTTCATCGTGACGCGGGCCGTCATCGGGTTGCGCCCATCGACGAGCCAGCGGGCGAGGTCCAGCCGGTTCGCGGACTTGCCTTCGATCTTCAAGGGGGGCAGCACGCGGGGCGTACCGGCCGGGACGGTCTCGGACGGTTGCGTGTATTCGCCGCGGATCAGGAGCTTGGCGGTGGCCGGGGTGGCGTTCTCCTTCATGATGAGCGTCATCGCGCCGCGGTTCTTGATGGCGTCGATGTCGGCCGTCGTGGACTTGATCTTGGCGAGGACGGACTGGTCGGACTTGTCGATGCGCTTGTCGTAGTAGCCGCGGAGCAGGGCGACCGTGGCGGCCGGAGCCTTGGCGCCTTCCTTGCCTAGCGCGGAACGCAGGGCGGGGACCTTGCCGAGCGTCGCGACATCGGCCGTCTCGACCAATGCCGGGATGATGTTGGCGGAGGTCAGGATGATGTCCGTGGCGCCGGCCTTGCTGCGGGTGCCGTAGCGGAAGGGCGTATTCGTGCGGACACTGGCGTTGGCGGGCAGGGTGTTGTTGTCGACGAGGTTCGCCTGCAGGTCGCCGTCGATGTAGAACTTCACGCCCTCGGCCTTGCCGGACCCATCGTACGTCACGATGACTTCGACTTCCTTGTTCAGGGGGATGACGCCGGCGGAGCGCACCTTGAGCGCTTGGTCGGGCCAGTTTTGGATGATGTGCATGGCGGGGTTGCCGTTCTCGATCCAGAAGTCCCAGCCGCGGTAGCCGTTGGCTTCATCCATGCGGCCCAGCACGGCGCCGTTGACCGTCTTGGTCATCTTAAGGCGAACCTGGACGGCCCACGCCTGATTCTTTTCGAAGTCACCGAGGTCGGCATGTTCAAAGGCCGAGGAACCATCGAGCACGAAGCCCCCTTGGCGCTTGTTGTAAGCGGCCTTGCCGATGACCTTGGACTTGAGGGCCGGGCCCGTCGGGGCCTTAACCGTCATCGGCGTGGCGGCATCGAACGACCAACCCGCTGGAAGCTCCTTGGCGACGATGTCGGACGGGTTGGCTTTCAGGCGCCAGGCGGCGAATTCCTTGTCCGACTTGGCTTTGCGGGCGGCGTCTTCGGCCTTGAGGTTGGCCAACGTGGCCTCGAGTCCGGACAACTTCGCGCGGTCTTCGGGCTGCGGCACCAGCATGGACGGCGGGTGGTTGGCGTTGTTGCCGTCGAGGGCCGACATCGAGGTGTTCCGGAAGAACGCGGCCATCGCGTAGAATTCCTTTTGGCTGATCGGGTCGAACTTGTGGTCATGGCAGGCGGCGCAACCGCTCGTCAGGCCCAGCCAGACCGCGCCCAAGGTTTCCACCTGGTCCTTGGCGTAGTTCGTCATGACTTCTTCGGCGATGGCACCGCCTTCACCGGTGGTGGGGAGGCAGCGGCAATAGCCGGTGGCGACGATCTGTTCGATGGTGGGATTGGGCAGGAGGTCGCCGCCGATCTGTTCGATCGTGAAGCGGTCAAACGGCATGTTGGTCTTGAAGGCGTTGATGACCCAATCGCGGTAAGGGTAGATGTTGCGGATGTTGTCGATGTGGATGCCGTGGGTGTCGGCGTAGCGGACCGCATCCAGCCAGTGGCGGGCCATCTGCTCGGCATGCTCGTCCGTCTTCAGCAGTCGCTCCACCGCCTTGGCGTAGGCATCGGGAGCGGTGTCCGCCAAGTAGGCGCGCAACTCTTCCGGGGTGGGGGGCAGGCCGGTGAGGTCAAGGTTGAGACGACGGAAGAGGCGCTCCTTGGTTTCGGGCGCATTGGGCTTCAGTCCGTTCTGGACGAGCTTGGTGACGACGAAGCTGTCGATGGGCGACTTGGCCCAGCCGGTCTTGTCCGTCGGTGGAGTGGGTCGCTGTGGCGGCAGGAAGGCCCAGTGCTCCTCATACTTGGCGCCTTCATTGATCCAACGGCGGAGGAGTTCGATTTCGGTCGGCTTCAGTTGTTTATGGGATTCCGGCGGCGGCATCACCTCGTCCGGGTCCTTGTTCAGGATGCGCTGAATCAACGGCGACTTGTCGGCGGCACCCTTGAGGATGACCACGTCGCCGCTCTTCGCGGGCTGGAAGGCGAATTCGGCGCGGTCGAGACGCAACTTGGCCTTGCGGGACCCCGAGTCGGGGCCGTGGCAGTGGTAGCAATACTCGGAGAGGATGGGTTGGATGTCGCGGTTGAACGAGACGCCATCGGCGGCCACCGCAGCGAGCGGGGCCAGCAGGAGCAAGGAAAGTCGGGACGACATGGGCAAGGGGTGAGACCAACCTAGGTGCCCGGGGGTTCCTTGCAACTATCCTAAATAAAAAACCCCTCAAACGAGGGGTTTTGCGGGAGGTGGCTGGAGGATTACTTTACAGGAGAATAATCCGTCGGCACGAGGAGCTCGGACTTCACGCCATCCTTGATGGTCAGGGACCCGCCCGCCTTCTTTTCGGAGGCTTCCTTGGCGGCGACCCAAGCCGGGTCGGCGCGGAAGGCGTCGAAGCTGGCCTTGGCGGCGTCCTCGGACTTGTGGGCCAGGAGGTAGATCAAGGTATTGCCGGCGACGAGGGGGGACTTGGCGCCTTTTTGTTCGGCGGCGAGGTTCCAGTAGCAGACGTTCGTCATGCCGTGCTTCTCGAAGAGCTTGACCGTGTGGTCGCGGAAGCGGCCGTTGAGGGCGTCGAGGCGGCCGGCTTCGGTCGTGTAGGTGCGGAGCTCGAAGACGCCTTGGCCGTAGGTCTTGGCTTGGGCGAGGTACGAGTAGTCGGTCGCGGTGAGGAAGGCGGACTCCACCTTGGTGATCAGCTTGCCGTTGGCTTCGGATGCCTTGGCGGCAGCTTTCCATTCCGGGTCCGCCTGAAAGGCCTTCCACGAAGCGTCACGGGCTTCGCGGTTCGGGTAGGCGAGGAAGTAGACCAGCTTGTTTTCGGTGTTCTTCGTCGGGACGAAGTAGCCGAGGTTGGTCATGCCGTGCTTGACGAAGAGCTTCAGGGTATGGTCGCGGAAGCGGGCGTTCAGCCCGTCGAGCTTGCCTTCGGCGGCGTAGTAGACGCGCATCTCGAAGAGACGCGTGTCGGGTTCGGCGGCGACCGCGGTGGTCGCGAACAGGCCGAACGTGAGGAGGGAGAGGAGGGTTTTCATGGGAAAGGTCACTTCTTGAGGAATTGGTCGACGTTCTCGCGGGTCACGACCTGGAAGGGGATCATGACTTCCTTTTCGTAAGGTTGCTTGGCGGCCATGAGGATGGCGGTGTCGATGGCGCCGCGGCCTTGGCCGACGGCATCCTGGAAGACGGTCGCGTCGAGGCGGCCGGACTTCACGGCGTCCAAGGCCTGGGCGATGGCGTCCACGCCGATCACGTAGACGTCCTTCTTCACGCCGGCGCGTTCGAGGGCCAGCAGCGCGCCCATCGCCATCTCATCATTGTGCGCGAAGATCGCCTGGAACTTGCCCTTGTGGGCTTGCAGCCAGTTCTCGGTCAAGGCCAACGCCTTGGCGCGGTCCCAAGAAGCCGTCTGGTGGTCGAGCAACTTGAGGCCGGGGTATTTGGCCAGGACCTTGCGGGCGCCGGCGTCACGATGGATTTGCGCGGACTGACCCATGATGCCGTGGATCATCAGCACGTTGCCTTGGCCGTTGAGCTGCTTGGCGATGGCTTCCATGGCCAGGATGCCCGCCTGCTCGTCGTCCGAACCGACGTAGCAATCGGGCGCGGCTTTGGTCAGCGAGTTGACGTTCACCACCGGAATCTTGGCCGCGCGGGCGCGGTCGATGGCCGGCGAGCTCGCCTCGACCTCGCAAGGGTTGAGGATGATCACGTCGACCTTCTGCGAGATGAAGTTCTCGGTCTGGCTGATCTGCTTCTGGGCGTCGGCTTGGGCGTCGACGAAGACGAGCTTCACCCCACGCTCTTTGGCGCGGGCTTGGACGGCGTCGCCGAGGCGGGCGGTGTACTCGGCCGACTGGTCGCGGGAGGAGTAGCCGACGAGCCATTCGCCGGGCTTGCGGGTCTCGGCTTTTTTGCAGCCGACGCTGAGGCCGGTGGCGAGGAGGGCGCAGGCGAGGCCGAAGGTGCCTGCGGCGGTGCGTGGGGTAAGGCGCATGCCTCCCTTTTTAGGAACGGGCCTGACGTCGGTCGAGCCAAACCGCTCCGACGATGATGATGCCCTTGATCACGGCTTGGTAGTAGGACGAGACACTGAGGAGGTCTAAGCCGTTGTTGATGACCCCGATCAAGAGAACCCCCAACACGGTGCCCAAGACGCTGCCGACCCCGCCAGAGAGGCTGGTACCGCCGATGACCACGGCGGCAATGGCATCGAGTTCATAAGCCTGGCCGGCGTTGGGTTGGCCGGTGGTGATCCGGGCCGCCAGGACGACCCCCGCCAAGCCGGTGAGGAGCCCGCAGAGGCCGTAGGCGAAGAGTTTTACCTTGGGGACCGAGACGCCCGCCGCCCGTGCCGCTTGCTCGTTGCCGCCGACCGCGTAGAGGTGTCGGCCGAGACGGAAGCGGCCGAGGAAGAGCCAAGAAAGCACGGCGACCGCCGCGAAGCAGATTAAGGGGATGGGCACCGGCCCGAGGTCGCCCGCAAGCCCGGTCAAGTCCGGAGACATGTCGGCGACCGGCTTGCCGCCGCTGAAGATCAGCGCCAAGCCGCGGGCCACGGTCATCATGCCCAACGTCACGATGAAGGGGGCGATGCCACCGCGGGTCACGAGCACCCCGTTGAGCAGGCCGCAGAGACCGCCAGTGAGCAGGCCGACGCAGATGGGGACGAAGAGCGGGTATTCGCCCGGGTGGGCGAAGAGCGCGCAAGCCACGCCGCTGAGCGCGACGACGGAGCCGAGGGACAAGTCCACGCCGCCGGTCAGGAGGACGAACGTCACGCCCACGGCGAGGATGCCGTTGATGGAGACTTGGCGGGCGACGTTGGTGAGGTTCGAGGCCGTCGCGAAACTATCGGTCAGCACGGACAGCAGGCCGGCGATGACGAACAACACGGCGACGATGCCGAGGCGGTGGAGGAGATTGCGGTCGAGGGCAGGGGACGTGGTGGCGGTCATCGGGGCATGGCGTGGCGGAGGATTTCCTCCTGGTTGGTCTGGCGTGGAGCGAGTTCGGCGGAGAGTTCGCCTTGTCGGAGGACAAGGATGCGGTGGGTCAACGAAAGGATTTCGGGGAGTTCGGATGAGACCAGGAGCACCGCCGTGCCTTGGGCGGAGAGGCGTCCGATGAGCGCGTAGATCTCCGCCTTGGCGCCGATGTCGATGCCGCGCGTGGGCTCATCCAGGATCAGGACCGCGGGGGCGGTCAGCAGCGCGCGGGCGAGCAGGACCTTCTGTTGGTTGCCGCCGCTGAGTTGGTTGATCGCCTGGCCCGGTCCGCTGGCCTTGATCGCGAAGTCACCGGTGGCCTTGTGGGTGGTCGAACTTTCGGCGGTGGCGTCGATCACCGCCCCGCGGCAGAATTGCCGAAGCGCCGCCAAGGTCAGGTTATGCTGGACGCTCATGGCGGGGACGATTCCCGAGCCCTTACGGTCCTCGGTCACCATGGCGAGGCCGGCCGCCAGCCCGTCGATGGGGGAGCGCAGCTCGAGCGTCTGTCCGCGGAGCCTGATCGTGCCGCTCGCGGCGGGTTGCAGCCCGTAGAGCGCGCTGACCACTTCGGTGCGGCCCGCGCCCATGAGCCCGGCGAGTCCGAGCACTTCGCCGCGGCGGAGGGTGAACGAGATGTTCCGGTAGGCCGGTTCGCGGGTCAGTTGCTCGACGGCGAGGACGGTTTCGCCGGGCGTGGTGGTCACCGGCGGAAAGATTTGCGCGAGCTCGCGGCCGACCATGTGGGCGATGAGGGAGTCGGCGGAGAACTCGAGCGCGGCTTGGGTGCAGACCAACCTGCCGTCGCGCAGCACGGAGATGCGGTCGGCCAGGCGGAAGACCTCGTCCATCTTGTGCGTCGTGTAGACCACGGCGACGCCGCGTTGGCGGAGCGTCGTGATGGCCTTGAACAACGCGGTGACCTCGTGGTCGGAGAGCGCGGCCGTGGGTTCGTCCATCAGGAGGACGTCGGCTTGGCGGGCCAAGGCCTTGGCGATTTCGACCACCTGCATCTGCGCCACGGAGAGACTGCGCATCGGGCGGCGCGTATCGAGGTCCGTGTCGAGCTGCTGGAGCCAGGCGCTGGCTTGGGTGTGCAACGCGGCCTGGTCGACCCAGCCGAACGCATTCGTCGGCTCCATTCCGAGCAGCAGGTTTTCGCCGACGCTGAGGTCGGGGATGGGCATGAGCTCTTGATGGACCATCGCGATGCCTTGCGACAGCGCGTCATTCGGCGTGCGGAAGCGGACCGGTTGACCGCGCCAAGCGACGGACCCGCCATCGGGTGCGTAAACGCCCGCGAGCATCTTCATCAGCGTCGATTTCCCGGCCCCGTTCTCGCCCATCAGGGCGTGCACTTCGCCGGGATGGAAATCGATGGAGACGTCCTGCAGCACGGACAGGCCGCCGAAGGCCTTGCTCAGTTGGCAGGCGCGCAACATCGGGGCTTACTTTGCCTGCGGAGGGATGGCCGGAAGGTCCCCGGCCACTTCCTGGGGCCAAGCGGTCAACGGCCGGATCTCGAGGCGGCGGTACTCGCATTCGGCGGCTTCGGACTGGATCTGCAGCTTGCCGGCCTTGAGGGGGATGTCTTGGTCGGAACCCTTTTCGCGGATGCGCGAGTTCAGGATGACGTTCACGGTACGGCCATTGAGGCGGAACACCGCGTTGCCGTTCAGCGAATAGACCTCGATGACGTTCCATTCGCCCGAGGGCTTCTCTTGGTAATCGGTGCCATGGAAGGCCCGGCCCGTCATCGTCCTGAGCGGGGCCTGCGGGTCGTAGGAGAGGGAGCGCCCTTCCGCGCGGATCGGGATGTCGACGATCGTGCCGGCGATCGGCCACCAGTCCCCGATATCGCCTTCTTGGACCTGGCATTCCTGGCTGCGCATCCAGTTCTTGCCGCCGGCGCCATGTTCGCCGACGCAGTAGATCAGGATCCCGTTGTCGCGGACCGCATTGAGGCGCGGTTCCCACTTCCTCGTGCCCCAGCGCTGTTGCGTGCGGAGGTGGAAGTTGTCGTAGGACTTCAGGGAGGTCAGGCCGCCGAAGACCTGGCCGGTGATGTGCAGCACCGGCTCGCCGTCGACGAGCTTCGCCGTGTAGACGCCGAGCGGGTCGCGGTTGAGGCCGAGCACGGGGTCTTCCTTGGGCGTGGCGCCACGGACGTAGCCGGGCACCTCATGGGCGCGATGCGGCACGCCGAGCCACTTCTCCCATTGCGACAGCTTTTCGTCGAGCAACGGGGTGAACACCGGCTCGGCGGCGAGACCGGTGGCGGCCAGGCCGCAGAGCAGGAGCAAGGTACGCATCGTGGCTGGGTTAGCGGACGTCGCGCCAGAGCCACTTCAGGGCCTCGGGCATGAGCATGCCGCCGTGGCGGCCGTCATGCGTGCCTTCGCCCATCACGAACTGATAGTCGTAACCCTTGGCCTTCCAGGCGTCGGCCATCTTCTGGTTGGCTTCCGGCCAGGAGCCGAACTGGTTGGTGAGGTCATGGGTGCCGTCCTGCGAGTAGACGCGGATATCCTTCTTCGGTTCGGCGAGGACCATCTCGGGGAACTTGTTGCCGCCGCGGATATTGGTGAAGCTGCCGATGGTCGTGAACACCTTGCTGAAGGCGTCGGGACGCTGCCAAGCGGCGTTGAAGGCGCAGATGCCGCCCGAAGAAGCCCCGGCGATGGCGCGGCGCTTGGGATCCTTGGAGATCTTGTAGCCCTTGGCTTCCACGAGCGGGATCATTTCCTCGAGGAGGAACGTCACGTACTTGTCGGTGACGCTGTCGTACTCGAAGGAGCGGTTCGACTTCCCGAGCGGCTTGCCGTCCTTGCCCTTGCCCGTGGGGTTGTTCTTGTCCGGCGCGAAACCGGGATTGATGAAGACCGTGATCGTCACGGGCATCTTTCCTTCCGCGATCAGGTTGTCGAAGACCGTCGAGACGCGCCAGTTGCCCTTGGGACCGATGTAGCCCATGCCGTCTTGGAACACCATGAGGCAGGCCTCTTTCTTGCCGTCGTATTGGTGGGGCACGTAAATGGCCCAGTCGCGAGCGTAACCCGGGAAGGTCTTGGAGTCTTCGAGCTGGAACTTCGTGACGGTGCCTTTCGGGACGTTGGCCTTCTCCTGGGAGTCGGGGCCGAGGACGTACTGCGCGTTCCAGTCTTTCGTCGGGGCGGCGGTCGCCTTGGCGGCCGCGTTGGCCTTGGTTGCGGCGGTCTGGGCGGAAGCCACGGACGCCAGCCCGGCGAGGAGGCAGGGCAGGAGGGTGCGGAGGGAGCTCATGGGGGTCCCGTCAATGAAGCAGAGCCCTCAAGGGTGACAAGCCCAAGTGCCTTACTTCGGGGGCTCTTGGCCGATTTTCCGCAGGTGCCAGATTTCGGGAAACCGCCAGTGCGTCAGCCCCATGACCCCGAAGGTCGCCAAGCCGCCAAAGACCACCGAATTCACGGTCCCCAACAGGCGGGCGGCCAGACCCGATTCGGCCATGCCTAATTCATTGGAGCATCCCACGAACACCGCGGTCACCGCGGACACTCGCCCCATCATTTCGGGTGGGACGGTGGTCTGGAGGATGGTCTGACGGATGATGACGTTCACGGCATCGGCGCCGCCTGAGATCAGCAGGAACAAGAACGAGAACACGAAGGCGGCCTGCAGGCCCAAGCCGAGCGCGCTCGCCAGCGGGATCGAGAGGCCGAAGCCGATGATGCAGAGCCCGAAGACCGCGAAGGACGCATAGAGCGCGGGGCCGGCGCGCTCAAGCGGCGGGCGGACGATGAGGTAGATGGACATGACCACGGCGCCCATCGAAGTCGCGGCGCGGAGCAGGCCAAAGCCGAATTCCCCGACCCCCAGCATCTGCGAAAAGATGGGTAGCAAGGCTACCGCGCCGCCGAGGAGCACCGCAAAGAGGTCCATCGTGAAAGCCCCGAGCATGATGCGTTGGCTGCGCATGAAGCGAATTCCCGCGGCGAGGCTTTGCCAGATGGGCTCCGGCGTACGCGTCTGCAGTTGCTGCGTCGGCTTCAGCAGGCTGGTGGCTACCAGCGAACCAAAGAAGCACCCCAGCATGAGTCCATAAGCCAAGGGTTCGCCGCCGAGCCAAAGCAGCAAGCCGGCGAGTCCGGGGCCGATGACGCAGGCCAGTTCGAAGAGGGTGTTGCGCCAGCGGACGCCGCCGGCGATGAGTTCGCGCGGCAGGAGTTCCGCAATCATCGCCTGCCGGGCGGTGGTGAGGAAACTCCGGGCGAGGCCGCCGAGCATGACCGTCGCATAAAGGCCGGTGAGCTGCACCCAGGTCTCCAGCGTCAGGAGGCTTTGGGCGAAGAGACCGATGCCCAGCAACGTCATCGCGGCGATCGCCCAGCGGGCGATGCGTCGGCGGTTGTGCGTGTCCGCGACATGGCCGGCGAAAAGCACGGCGCCGACGAAGGGGATGACCTCCGCGAGGCCAATCGCACCCAAGGCCAAGGCCGCATTCGCCGTGTCGGCCTGCGTCAGCCGGAAGACCTGCCAGGCGACGGCGACGCCTTGGATCTGGATGCCGAGCGTGCCGAGCACGATCGCCCCGAGGTACAGGCGGAACGACCCGTGCTGGACGGCGGAGGCCTGCGGCGCGGTGGACATCGCGCCGAGGTATGGCGGCGGTCGGGCCGCTAGGCAATCACGCCTTTGACGACCGTACCCGCGATGTCCGTCAGGCGGTAGTAGCGCCCTTGGAACTTGAAGGTCTGCCGCTCATGGTCGACGCCGAGCAGGTGCTGCATCGTGGCATGGAGGTCGTGCACGTGGACCGGGTCCTTGACGATGTTGTAGCCGAACTCGTCGGTCTGGCCGTAGGCCTGGCCACCTTTGATGCCGCCCCCCGCCATCCAGAGGCTGAAGCAACGCGGGTGATGGTCGCGGCCATAGTTGTCCTTCGTGATCTTGCCTTGGCTGTAAGCGGTGCGACCGAACTCTCCACCCCAGATGACGAGCGTATCCTCGAGCAGGCCGCGTTGCTTCAAGTCCTTGATGAGCGCCGCCGAGGCTTGGTCGGTCTGCTTGCACTGCCGGGTGATCCCGCCGGGCAGCCCGCCGTGTTGGTCCCAGCCTTGGTGGAAGAGTTGGACGAACCGCACGCCTTTCTCGATGAGGCGGCGCGCCTGCAGGCAGTTGGCGGCGAAGGAGCCCGGGGTCGTCACGCTCTCGCCGTACATCGCGAGGGTCGCGGGCGATTCCTTCGAAAGGTCGGCGACTTCCGGCACGCTCGTCTGCATGCGGTAGGCCATTTCGGCTTGGGCCAAGCGGGCGTCGACTTCGGGGTCGAGCTCGGTCGCGCGTTGGTCGGCGTTGAGCTTGCCGAGCGTGTCGAGCATCCCGCGGCGGGCGTGCGGAGAGACGCCTTCCGGATTCGTCAGGTAAAGCACCGGCTCCTTGCCGGCCTTGAACTGGACGCCTTGGTGTTCGGACGGCAGGAAGCCCGAGCCCCACAGGCGCGAGTAGAGCGGCTGGTCCTTGGTCGCGTCTTGCGAGACCATGACGATGAACGCCGGCAGGTTCTCGTTCATGCTCCCAAGGCCGTAAGAGGCCCACGCCCCCATGGAGGGCCGGCCCGCGACCTGATTGCCTGAGCAGAAGAAGGTGATGGCCGGATCGTGGTTGATCGCCTCCGTGTGCATCGACCGGATGACACAGAGGTCGTCGGCGACTGCGCCGGTGTGCGCGAGGAGGTCGCTGTATTCGACGCCCGACTTCCCGTATTTCTTGAAGTTCGTGAAAGCGCCGGCGAGCGGCAGCGTGGCCTGGTAGCCGCTCATGCCCGTCAGGCGTTGTCCTTGGCGGACGGAATCCGGCAACGGCTGCTGGTTGCGTTCACGCAGCAACGGCTTGGCGTCAAGGGTTTCGAACTGCGAAGGGCCGCCGGCTTGGAAGAGGTAGATGACGCGCTTGGCCTTGGCCGGGAAGTGCGTGCCTCTGGGCAAGGGCGCCGCGTGGGCCTCGCCGAGGATGCCCCGCAGGGCGAGCGCACCCAAGCCGAGGGCCGAGGCGCCGAGGAAGTGTCGGCGCGTATGGTGCATGAGACCGTCGTAGCTGGGCAGGGGATGGCTCATGGGATCAGCGGGAGGTGACGGCGGCGTCGCTCGCCAAGATGGTGGAACAGACGAGGGTGAGCGCGGCCAAGGCCGGGTCGCTCGAGAGGGAGGCGGGTTTGACCGGGGCGACGACGCGCTTGCCCTTGGCCTTGGGATCGGGCTTGGGTTCAGGCGTGGCTGGGGCGTCGGGTGCGACTGGCGGACCCTGCGCTTTCTGTTGGGCGTAGAGTTCCGTCAAGGCGCTGAGTTCCGCGGGACGCGGCGAACGGGTGCAGATGTGACGGAACGCCAAGGTGATTTGCGCCTTGGGTTCGGCGGCTTCTTGGCTGACGCGTAAGGCGATCTGGTTGGCGGACTCCACGAAGCCCGGGTTGTTCAGCAGCACCAGCGCCTGCAGGGGGGTGTTGGTGTTGAGGCGCTTGGGTTGGCAGACTTCGCGGGAGCCGGCGTCGAAGATCAGCATGTTGTCCGGCGGAGCGGTGCGCTTGCGGTAGGTGTAGACGCTGCGGCGTTGCGCGCTTTCCTGCACGCTCGCTCCGCCGACCTTTTCCACGAGTTTGCCGGAGGCCAACAGGGCTTGGTCGCGCACCATCTCCGCCGTGAGGCGCAGGACGGGACCACGGGCGAGCCACTGGTTGGACGGGTCTTTTTCGCGGGCGCCCGCCGCCGGCGTCGAAGACTGGCGGAAGGTCGCGCTGAGGGCCATTCGGCGGAGGAGGGCTTTGGTGTTCCAGCCGCTACGCACGAAGTCCACGGCCAGCGTGTCGAGCATTTCCGGGTGCGACGGTTGGTCGCCTTGCAGCCCGAAATTCTCGCTCGAAGCGACGAGGCCGTTGCCGAACAAATGGGCCCAGAGACGATTGACCGCGACGCGGGCGGTCAAGGGGTTGCGCGGGTCGGTCAGCCAGCGCGCGAGCCCAAG
Source organism: Opitutus sp. GAS368 (assembly GCA_943330755.2). GTDB lineage: Bacteria > Verrucomicrobiota > Verrucomicrobiia > Opitutales > UBA953 > UBA953. The sequence continues at coordinate 15,085 of CALQIY020000010.1, read as the reverse complement.
GCGATTACGCGGTTGTTTTTCGTCCCATGGGAAGATGCTCGTGGGCACGCCGGGCGCGCACGGCTTCGTGAGGTCGGGCTTGTCGTATTCCCCGCGGGTCAAGACGTAGGCCTTGGGCGCCAAGGCGGAGTGTTCCATCGTGAAGAAGGCGGGCGCGGATTCCTGGTGCGCGGCGAGCTCGCGCCGGGCCTGTTGCAGCTTTTGGTGCGCCGCTTGGTGGGCCGCATCCGCGCGCGCTCGGAGGTGCGCTTGCTGGTCCGCCGCGGGCAACGTCTTCGGGTCGAGGCCATGCAGGCTGGCGACCTCGACGGCGGTGAGGGCTTGGTGCCAGAGCTGGACTTCGTCGAGCGAACCGTTGCGGAAGCCGGCATCGCGTGACCGCGAGCCGATTTCCAGGACGTTGTCCCGCGGCTTGGCGTTGAGGGTGTCCCGCACGACGGTGGTGGCGATGGCCCGACCGTCCAGGTAGAGACGGAGGCCTTCCGCCTTGGAGGAACCATCGTAGGTCGCCGTCAGGCGGTGCCAGGCGTTGAGCGGCAGTTCGGCGGAAGTGACGATCGAGGCCGCGCTGTTGGGCCAAAGGTGAATCATGCTCCAACGCAGTTTGCCGTCGGCGTAAAGCAGTTCCACGCCGGTCGCATCGCCATCCCCGGTGTAGAAACCGGTCGAATGCAGGATCGTGGCGCGGGCGTTTTTCTCGCCGAAGCGGATGAAGGCGGAAAAGGTGAAAGGCTCGAAGCGGCCCAACTGGCGGAAGTCCGGAAGGATGAAGCCGGCATCGCCGTCGAACTTGACCCCTTGGCCCTTCACCCCAGGGACGAGTTGCAGGTCTTCGGGGGAGCTCCGCCGTTCGAACTTCGCGGGCTTGCCGTCCGCGATGGCGTTATCGGCACCTGTCTTGGTGAGGCTGTCCAACGGTAGGTGCACGGTGGGCGCGGGCGCCGCGGTCGGGCCGAGGTGGGCGACCGTCGGAGCCGGGAGGGCGGCGAAGGCTTGCTCCGCCGCGACGACGACTGCTTTCAATTGTTGTTCCTTGGCGCGTTCGGCGTCGGACCTGAACAGGCGCATGAACGGCGGTGGCACTTCGCCGTGATAGGAGAGCAGGCCGTTCTCGTTTTGGTCACCGAACAGGGCGGCCATGGAGAAGAAGTCCTTTTGGGAGATCGGGTCGTACTTATGGTCGTGGCAGCGGGCGCACTCCATCGTCAGGCCCATGAAGCCATAGCTCGCGGTGCTGACGCGGTCGTTGATCCCGTCTTGGCGGAACTCTTCGGCGATGGAGCCGCCTTCGAACGTCATGCGGTGCAGGCGATTGTAGGCCGTGGCGACGCGTTGCGCTTGGGTCGGATTGGGCAGCAGGTCGCCGGCCAGCTGTTCCGTCAGGAACTGGTCGTACGGCTTGTTTTCGTTGAAAGCTTGCAGTACCCAGTCGCGCCAAGGCCAAGCGAACATCTCCTTGTCCCCGGTGTAACCCCAGGTGTCGGCGTAACGCGAGAGGTCGAGCCAGCTGACGGCGAGGTGTTCGCCGAAGCGCGGCGAGGCGAGCAGGGCATCGACGCGTTTCTCGTAGGCGTCGGGCGAGGGGTCGGCGAGGAACGCATCGACTTCGGCGGTCGTCGGGGGAAGGCCCGTCAGCGCCAGGGAAGCCCGTCGGAGCAGCGTCACGCGGTCGGCGGGCGCGGCGGGCCGCAAACCCACTTGGGCGGCTTTGGCGGCGATGAAGTGATCGAGCGGGTCCTTGGGCCACGTCGGGTCGGGGACCTTGGGGAGCGGGTGGGCTTGCGGGGTGACGAAGGCCCAGTGCGGGGCGTACTTGGCTCCTTGTTTGATCCAGCGGGTCAGGATGTCCTTCTCGGCGGCGGTCAGCGGTCGGTGCAGTTCGGGCGGCGGCATGATCTCGTCCGCATCCGTCGCGTTGATGCGGGCGATCAGGGCGCTCTGCGCGAGGTTGCCCGGAACGATGGCGGTGTCCCCGCTCTTCAGTTTCTTGGTGGCGCCCGCGAACTCATCCAGACGAAGGCCCGCCTTGCGCCCCTTGTCGCCATCCGGTCCATGGCAACCGTAGCATCGGTCCGAAAGGATCGGACGGACCTCGCGATTGAAGTCCACCGTGGGTTCTTCCGCCGCGCCCGCGCCAAGCGTCAGGCAGAGCAGCGCAAGGGAGAGCGAGGGGCGAGGCATGTGGATAGGTATGTTGGCTGACGCAGTGACCTCAATCCGTGAATCACCCTATTTTACCGTGACGCTCGCTGGGCCGGCAAAACCTTGCCAATAGGATTCCAGTAAAAGCGGGTCGGGTTCGCCGGTGAAGACGACGAAGCGGAACTTCTGGGTGAAGCTGGCGCCGGGCGCGATGCGGGTGTTGCCCGCATGCGCAGGCGTGTAGGCCACGAAGGGCATGGTCGGGTTGAAACGCGTCGCCTGCGGGGCGTTGAGGTTGTCCGGGTGGCACAGGATGGCCACGCCCACGGTCTTGCCGTCGGCGGGTCCACCGAAGTAGAACCAGCGGGCACGTTGACCATCGCCTTGCTTGCGGTCCGTGGCGCCTTCCGACGTCAGGAAGCGCAGCTTCGCCTTCGCGTCCCAATCCGCACGGCCGCGGAAACCGAGCCCGCCGTAGATGTGCTTCGTCAGTTCCAAGGGGTCGGTGGCGATGTTCTTTTGGGTCGTCTCGACGTCGAAGACGTTGGCCCGGGCGTTCGGGCCACCGGCATAGCAGCGGACCGTCCAGGCTTCGTCGAGCACGGGCACGGCGGGTTGCGCGCCGGTGTCGAGGCTGCGCAGCTTGGAGGTGAAGCCGCCTTCGACGGGTCCGGACCAGACACGGTCGACGCCCAGGGCGGCGACGCGGCCGGTGTTCTCGTGGACGTTCCAGAAATCGGGTTTACGGCCTTGGAAGGAGGTGTGCGACCACGCCATCCAAATGCCGTGGTGGTGGAGGTGATCGGTGGGGAAACTGTCGGAGACCAGCGTTTGCTCGGGAGTGAAGATCGGGTGGATGAAACCGCCCCGACGGTAGAGTTCCTTCACGCCGGTCGGGAGTATTTCCGAATCTTGGTATCTGAAGATGGTGCGGGACGTTTCGCCGACTTCCGAGACCTCGATGGTGTCCTTGCCGCGCAAGGCTTGGACTTCGATGGGGGACTTGGGTTTGCCGATGGTCGCAAAGCCCGTGAACGCCTTGCCGGAATCTTGGTAGGGGAGGATGAAGCTCAGCTTCTCCTTTTTGCCATCCCACTGGGCCGGCAGGAGGTTCACGCCTTGCGCGGTCTGCGTCGCGATGACGTAGCTGAGCGATCGATCGAGCGATGCATCGGAGACTTCCACCACCTGATTGGCCTTGGGTTGGCTCGGGGCCGGAATGGTGAAGGTCGCAGCCAAACCATGGATGGCGCTGAACAGCAGCAGGGCGGAGGGGAGTCGGGAAGGCATGGGGATATGAGCAAAGGGACGATAAACGCTCCTATGTTTTAAGTATGATAGGAGGAAAGAGACCTGGTTCCATTTCGATGGTAATATTTATGATTACTTCAATCATTACTGTCATAAAGGAAGGTTATCGTTCATTTAACTTGCGTTAGAAGCCGAAAACGATAGAATTTCGGTATGGCTACCAAACTCTTCGGCACCGACGGTATACGAGGGAAAGCAAACGAATACCCTATCACCGCTGAAATTGCCCTGAAAACGGGGCAGGCCATTTCCCGGGTGCTCAAATCATCGGGGGCCAACCATAACCGTGTGATCATCGGGAAAGACACGCGCATCTCCGGCTATATGTTGGAGACGGCGTTGACGAGCGGGTTGGTGGCCAGCGGCATGGACGTGTTCCTGGTGGGGCCGATTCCGACCCCCGCCGTGGCCCACCTCACGAAGTCGATGGGTTGTGGCGCGGGCATCATGCTGACGGCTTCCCATAACCCCTATGAAGACAATGGGCTGAAGATCTTCGGGCCGGATGGTTACAAGTTATCCGATGCGCTCGAAGCCGCGGTGGAGCGCGAGATTTTGGCCGAGGCCAAACCCTTGGCGGTCAGTCCGGATAAGATCGGGAAGGCGTACCGGATCGATGATGCCCGCGGGCGCTACATCGAGTATGCGAAGCAGAGCCTCGGACCGACGGATCTCAGCGGCATGAAATTGGTCGTCGATTGCGGGCATGGCGCGGCGTATCTTTTGGCGCCGCTGATCTTCAAGGAGCTCGGCGCCAAGGTCACGAAGCTCGGCGTCGAGCCCGACGGCTTGAACATCAATGCAGGCGTGGGGGCGCTGCATCCGGAACACGCCGCCAAGGCGGTCCGCGAGCAAGGTGCGGACCTCGGCATCTCGTTCGACGGCGATGCGGATCGGGTCATCTTCACGGACGAGACGGGGGCCACGGTGGCCGGCGATCGGGTGCTGACCCTCTGCGCCTTGGCGATGCAGGCGGAAGGCAGCCTGAAAGGGGCGACCATGGCCTGTACGGTGATGAGCAACCTCGGCCTGCATGATGCCATGAGCCAGGCCGGGGTCACGGTCCTGACCACGCCGGTGGGCGACCGTCATGTGATCGAAGCCCTGCGCAGCGGCGGGTATTCCTTCGGCGGCGAAAACTCCGGCCACCTCATCTTCGCCGATCACGCGACGACGGGCGACGGCATCCTCAGCGCCTTGCAGGTGCTGCGCATCATGAAGCGGAAAGGCGCCCGGTTGTCCGACTTGGCCAAGGCCATGCAGGAGTACCCGCAATCGTTGGAGAACCTGCGGATCAAATCGAAGCCGCCGCTGGCGACGCTGTCGCATCTGCAGGCCGCCGTGCAGGAAGCGGATGCCAGCTTCGGCATCCACGGCCGCCACTTGATCCGTTATTCGGGGACCGAGAACAAGATCCGGATCCTGGTGGAGCACCGCGACGACGCGGCCGTCGCCGTTTGGGCCCGACGCTTCCGCGAGGCCGTCGAACGCGACCTCGCTTAAAGCCATGCGACCCTTCCGATTCTTGCCGGCCACGCCGGCGTCGGGCTGCCAGCCCTTGACGGCTACCCGTACCTTGGAGGCTTTTCCGATCGGCAATATCCCGTTGGCGGATCACCAGCGGCTGGCCTTGGTCGGCGACTGGCCGAAGGGGGGCGTGACCGAAGTCTACCCACACGCGTGGTTGGAGCCCGCCGACGTCGCCGCATTCATGGCCGCCCCGCTCGCGGCGGCCTTGGTCGATGACCAGGGGGCGGAACTGATGCTGCGTCCGGGCGCAACCGGTCCAGCGTGCCGTGCGACCGGCAGTTTCCTCATTCGCTTCGCATGGGATCTCTTGGTGGCCAACGAACGGGCCCTCAAGGCACGGACCGATTGGCGGAATCAAGGCGACTGCCATGCCTCGCTTTATGTCGATGGACGACTTGCCGTGGGCGCGGGCACGCGGATCCTGCCGGGGGTCGTGATCGAAGGCGACGTCGTCATCGGCGCCGGCTGTAAGGTCGGGCCCAACTGTTACATCCGTGGTTCCACTGCCATCGGGAACGGTTGCCACGTCGGGCAGGCCGTGGAGCTCAAAAACTCGATCCTCCTCGGGCAGACCAACGTCGGTCACCTCTCCTACGTCGGCGATTCCGTCTTGGGAGAGAAGGTCAACTTCGGCGCCGGCACGATCGTCTCGAACCTGCGCCACGACGGTAAAGCCCATCGGACCATGGTCGCGGGCGAACTCATCGACACCGGACGACGTAAGTTCGGGGCCATCATCGGTGACGGCGTGCACACGGGCATCCATACCTCGATCTACCCCGGACGGAAGATCTGGCCGGGTCAAACCACGCGGCCGGCGGAGGTGGTCGACCGCGATCTCGTCTGACATGTGCGGCATCATCGGATATGTCGGTCGCCAGCCGGCGGCGCCCATCTTGCTCGGTGGTTTGCGTCGCCTGGAGTATCGTGGCTACGACTCCGCCGGCTTGGCGTTGCAGGCGCCGAGCGGTCGGCTGACCGCCATCCGCGCCGTCGGGAAGGTCATGCACTTGACCGCGAAAGTGACGGCCGAGCTAGCGGGCACCCCCGAGGTAGCGGCGCCGGTCGGTATCGCGCATACCCGCTGGGCGACGCATGGGGCGCCGACCGAGCCGAACGCCCACCCGCATTTTTCCGGCGATCGCCGCCTTTGCTTGGTCCATAACGGCATCATCGAGAACTACCGGGCGATCCGCGCCCGTTTGGAGGCCAAGGGGCATGCCTTCGTCTCGGAAACCGACACCGAAGCCTTGGCCCGTTTGATTGGGGAGCATTATCAAGGCGACCTGCGCAAAGCCGTGGGGCAGGCCTTGGCGCAAGTCGAAGGCGCTTATGGCATCGCCGTCATCGCCGTCGACGAACCCGGCGTCATGGTCGTGGCCCGCAAGGGCAGTCCCTTGGTCCTCGGTTTGGGCGAAGGCGAGACCCTGGTCGCCTCGGATGCCGCGGCCTTGGTCGCGCATACCCGCCGCGTCATTTATTTGGACGATGGGGATATCGCGGTCGTCACGGCCGACCGCGTCGACATCCGCGACCGCCACGATGTGGTCCGCGAACGCGAAGTGGCGGAACTCGGCTTGGATCCCGGCGCGGTCGAGAAGGGCGGCTACGCGCACTTCATGCTCAAGGAAATCCATGAACAGCCGGAATCCGTCCGGAATGCCCTGCGGGGGCGCCTCGATGCCGAGCATGGCACCGCGGTCTTGGCCGGCATGGGGACCTCCGCGCGCGAGCTCGCCGAAATCCAGCGCATCATCTTGGTCGGGTGTGGGACCTCCTTGCATGCCGGGCAGGTCGGGGAGTTCGCCTTTGAGGATTGGGCGGACCTCAACGCGGAGGTCCAGCCGGCGGCCGAGTTCCGTTATCGGAATCCCTTGGTCGGGAGCCGCGACCTCGTCTTGGCCGTCTCGCAGTCGGGCGAAACCGCCGACACCTTGGCCGCCGTCCGCGAAGCCAAGGTCAAGGGCGCCTTGGTCTTGGGTGTCGTCAACGTGGTCGGTTCGACGATCGCGCGGGAGACGGGCCAGGGCGTCTTCATCCACGCCGGTCCCGAGATCTCCGTGGCCTCGACGAAAGCCTTCACCGGACAAGTCGCGGTGCTCTTGCTCATGGCTTTACGGCTAGGCCGCGGCCGGCGCCTCTCTTTGGAGCGTGGCCGGGCGGTGGCTGCGGAACTCGCACGACTACCGGAACTCATCGGACAAGTCTTGGCGCAGAACGACGCCATCGCGGCGGTGGCCGGGCGGATGGCCACCGCGGAGCATGCCTATTTCTTGGGGCGTGGACCGATGCACCCCGTCGCCTTGGAAGGCGCCTTGAAGCTCAAGGAAATCTCCTACGTCCATGCGGAGGGCTACCATGCGGCGGAGATGAAGCATGGCCCCATCGCCTTACTCACGCCCGGCACCCCGGTCATCGTCTTGGCGAACCGCTCGCCGCAGTGGGATAAAGTTTGGAGCAATGCGGAAGAATGCAAAGCGCGGGGCGCGCGGATCATCGCGGTCGTCTCGGCTGGTCAGGTGGGCGGCGAGCAGGCGGATGAGCGGATCGTGATTCCCGACTGCGATCCCTTGGTGGCGACGATTCCGGCGGCCGTGGCCTTGCAGCTGTTGGCGTATCACGTCGCGCGCCTGCGGGGGTGTTCAATCGACCAGCCGCGCAACCTGGCGAAGTCGGTGACCGTAGAGTGAAACTGATATCATTGATAGGCCATCAACCCTAGGCGCAGGCGTTTGCAGGGCGGCCTGGGCCTTTTCATATTTATGCGTCATGAAAAACAGCGCTTCGAAGACCTGCGGCCGTTGCCGCCAAACCAAATCGACCCTGAATTTTTATCCCGTTGGGCAAGACGGCGAAGGCCATCCGTTCTGTACGGATTGCCTGAGCTTGATCTTCCTGGCGAAAGAGCGGGAACGGCGGAAGACCAGCCTCGTGCGGCTCCGCACCTGCGCTCAATGCGAGCAAGCCTTCCCGCTGGGTCATTTCCATTGGATCAAGGCCTCGAAGGCTTACCACAGCTACTGTCGGGCCTGCCATTCCGCCTACATGGCGATCCGCTACCTTCGGAAGAAGGGCGGTAGCCGAAAAGTAAGATCCGCTGGTGGCTGGACGGGGACTTGAACCCCGAACCAATTGATTAAGAGTCAACTGCTCTACCATTGAGCTATCCAGCCAGACAGCGGAAGGTGAATGAGTGCGGACTGCGGGGACTTTTTCAAGCACGAAAAGAAGCAACCCGCGCCGACCCTAAAGGGCTGTTCAAAGTGGCCAGACCGGGACTCGAACCCGGAACCAATTGATTAAAAGTCAACTGCTCTACCATTGAGCTATCTGGCCCTTGAACGGTTGCCAGCAAAGGGCTTTGCCTGCCGTGGGTAAAGGATAAATAGCCCTTAGCGGTGACCGCGCTGCCGGACGGCCTCAAACAGGCAGACGCCCGCGGAGACGGAGACGTTGAGGCACGGCACGGCGCCCAGCATCGGGATCCGCACCAAGAAATCGCAGGTTTCGGCCGTCAGGTGGCGGATGCCGTCGCCCTCCGCACCCATGACAATCGCCAGCGGGCCGGTCAGTTTGGCGGTGTAGAGGGATTGGCTCGTCTTGTGGTCGCTCGTCCCGGCAATCCAGACGCCGCCGTCCTTGAGTTTCACCAGGGCGTTGCGGAGGTTGTTGGCCTGGACGATCGGCATGTGTTCCGCCGCGCCGACGGCGACCTTGCGGACCGTGTCGTTGACCGGCGAAGAATTCTTACGGGTCGTGACCACGAACGCGCAGCCGGCGCAATCGGCGGTGCGGAGACAGGCCCCGAGGTTATGGGGGTCCTGCACGCCGTCGAGGACGAGGATCAGCGGGTCCTTGTGCTGCGCGAGCAGGGCCGGGATGTCCGCTTCATCCAAGAGCCGAATCGGCTTGTGGAGGTCCGCGTGGCGGGGCGCTCGATCATTGGACCGAGCCATGGCTTAGCGGCGGGCCAGACGGCCGCGGGCGTGGAGGGCTTCGGCGATCTGGATGGCGTTGAGGGCCGCGCCTTTCCAGAGCTGATCGCCGCTCACCCAAAGCGAGAGGCCGTTGTCGAAGAGCGTGTCCTTGCGCAGGCGACCGACGCCGCACTTTTCCTTGCCGGCGTAATCCAGCGGCATGGGGTAGAGTTTCTTCGCCGGTTCGTCGCAGACTTCGGCGCCGGGGAAGGCCGCGATCGCCGCGCGGGCGACGGCGAGATCCACGGGGCGCTCGAACTCGGCGCTGATGGCGATCGAGTGGGCGCGGAAGACCGGGACGCGGACGCAGGTCGTGGTGACCTTGAGGTCCGGCAGGCCCATGATCTTGCGGCCTTCGTGCAGCATCTTCATCTCTTCCTTGGTGTAGCCGTCTTCGAGGAAGGAGTCGACCTGCGGGATGAGGTTGAAGGCGATGGTATGCGGGTACACCTTGGGCGGGGACGCCTCGCCCTTGGCCCAAGCGCGCACCTGCGTGTCGAGTTCGCGCATGGCTTCGGCGCCGGTGCCGGAGACCGCTTGGTAGGTCGAGGCGAAGAAGCGCTTCAGGCCAAACGCTTGGTGCAGGGGGAAGAGCCCCATCAAGGCGATGGCCGTGGAGCAATTCGGGTTCGCGATGATGCCTTGGTGGTTGTCCAGGGCATGGGCGTTGATCTCCGGGACCACCAGCGGGACGGTCGGGTCCATGCGGAAGGCCGAGCTGTTGTCGATGACGATGACCCCGCGTTTGACGGCTTCATGGGCCAGGGCGACGGAAACCGAGCCGCCGGCGCTGAAGACGACGAAATCCAGGCCTTCAAAGGCCTCTGGCTTGGCTTCCTGGACGGTCCAGTCCTGGCCGCCATAGCTGACCTTGGACCCGGCCGAACGGGCCGAGGCGAGGGGGCGGAGTTCGGCCACCGGGAACTTTCGCTTGGCCATTAACGCCAGCAGTTCTTGACCGACCGCGCCGGTCACGCCCACGATGCCAATTCGATATGCCATGTTCTGAGTTATCCTTGGTTTTGAAAAAGGAGTTCGCCGAACGCCTTCAGGCGTTGGGTGTATCCATGTCGGAACATTGCCTTCTGGTGTCGGTTGACCAGCAAAAACTCTGGCATTTTCACGGTGGCGGGTGCGATTCCTACACCATCAGCACAGCCCGGGCCGGCCGGGGTTGCGTCCAGGATTCGCACCAGACCCCCACGGGCTTGCATGAGGTCGCCGAGAAGATCGGGGCCGGCGCGCCCAGCGGCATGGTCTTCAAGGCCCGGCAGGCCACTGGGAAGCTCTGGGTCGATTGGCCGTCCGCGGAGGATAACCTCATCACTTCGCGCATCCTTTGGTTGGCGGGTCTTGAGCCCGGCCACAACGCCGGCGCCGATGCCGCGGGGCGGGTCGTCGACACCAAGCAACGGTTCGTCTACATCCACGGCACGAATCAGCATGCTCGGTTGGGCACGCCCAATAGCCACGGCTGCGTGTTGCTTTCCGACGCCGAGGTGATCGCGCTCTTCGACCAAGTGCCGGTCGGGACGCAGGTCTACATCCGCTGAGGTTTATTTTTCTTCGGCCGCCGACTGCCAAGCCATGATCATGTCGCGCGCCACGGGACCCGCCGTCTTGCCGCCCCACGTGCTGGTGTCGAGCTGGCCCTCCACGAGCACGCAGAAGGCGACGACGGGATTGTCCGCCGGGGCGTAACCGACGATCCAGGCGAGGTGCGCCTTTTCGCCTTTCTTGAAGTATTCCGAAGTACCGGTCTTGGCCGCGTAGGGGAGTCCTTGGATGCGCACGCTCTTGGCGGTGCCTTCTTCGACGCAACGCACCATGCCTTCGCGGAGGGCATGGAGTTGCGGCGTCGTTAAACCGATCGGCTCCGCCCCGGCATGGCGCCCATCACGGCCGGGATCGTGGATGATGCTCGGGGTTGTGCGGGTCTCCCCACGCGCGATGGAGGCGGCCAGGCAAGCCATGTGGAGCGGCGTCGTGAGCAGGTAACCTTGGCCGATCGACGTGTTGGCGGTGTCGCCATCCGTCCAGGCTTCCCCGGCGACACGCTGTTTGTACGCGCGATCGGGGACGACCATGCGGGTGGCGGGATTCGGCAGCTCGGTGGTCGAATGGTTGTCGTGCTCCGAGGGCTTTCGGAGCAGCGGGGTGTCCAATCCGAAACGGCGGGCTTCCTTCGCGAGGTTTTCGGGGCCGGTCCGCAGGCCGACTTGGTAGTTCCAGACGTTGCAGGAGACGGCGAGCATCTTCTCCAGGTCGACTTGCCCGTAGCCCGAAGGTTCGTGTTCGGGGAAGGCGCGGCCTCCGACCATGTAACTGGGGCCGCAGTCCAGGATGTCGTCCCAGTCGATCTTATTGGCGCGCATGCCAGCCGTGGCGGTGATCAATTTGAACGTCGAGCCCGGAGGGTAAAGCCCTTGGGTCGAGCGATTCAGCCAGCCTCCATCCGCGTTCACCTGATCGAAATAAATCTGGGTGACGCGGTCCGCCATCTCGTTGGGGTCGAAGGAGGGCTGGCTCGCCAAGGCAAGGATTTCACCCGTGTTGACGTCGAGCATGACCGCCGCCGCCGGCAGGGGCTTGCCCTGGGAATCCACGATCTTGGCCAAGGCCTCTTCCGCCGACTTCTGGATCTTGGTGTCGAGCGAAAGCGTGACGTTCGCGCCTTGGACGGGGGCGGACAACTTCAGCAGGTCTTTGTTATAGCCCGAGGAGGTCTTGGTCCACAGTTCCCAGCCGCTGCGTCCGGAGAGGACTTCGTTGTAGGTCGCCTCGATGCCATCCGCCCCTTTTTTGCCGGTGTAGCCCAGCTTCTGGAGGTTGACGAATTCATCCTCGATGACGTCGTCGAGTTGGCCCTTGAGGATGTCGGAGTCGCGCACATAACCCAAGACGTGGGCGGCCAACTTGCCGTTCGGGTAGGAGCGGACCATGTCGGCCTCGAGCGTGATCGGACCGTGGACCGGAAATTGCTCGATGAAGCGGGCGACGGCGCGATTGCCTTCCTCGGGCGTCACGGCATGGCCGGAGTTCGGGAAGGCGAGGTCGAGGATGAGCGGGAACTTCAGGGCCCGGCGTTCGTTGAGATGCTTCCGTAGCGCGTCCGGGTGCACCATGCGCTCCTCCGGATGGAGGTCGGGGGTGGACTTGACCTTGGCGGAGCCTTTCGCGGCTTTCTGATTGGTCGAGTCGATCACGAACCAGATCTTGTTCAGCCAAGCGTTGAGCACGTTCAGGCGCGCGGTTTGCTGGAGTTGGTCGTAGTCGGGTCGACGGTCGGGGAAGCGGGCTTTCTCCTTGTTCAGCAGGTCGAGGTATTCCTTCCGGAACTCCGGCTGGAGCGCGAGGAGGTCGGCTTTCACGCTCCACCGGACGCGGTTGTCGACGAGGACGTAACCGTTGCGGTCAAAGATCTTGCCGCGCGAGGGCGGGCGGATGACGACGCGGCGGCTTTGGTTGTCGGATTGATTGGTGAGGAAGTCGTTCTGGGCCAGCTGGCGATAACCGAGGCCCACCGCGACATAGATGAAACCCGCCGAGAAAAAGAAGAAAATCGCGCGCAGCCGCCAGGCGGAAATGGGATCCGAAGGCGCGGAGGGGTTCTGTCCGTCGACGTCCTTCATACGGCTTCGTCGGGTTGGGGGACGCCGATCCGATCCATCGCGAAGTTCTGGACCAACGTGAGGGGGACGAGCAGCAGGACGGCCAGGATGGTCGCCAGCAGCAGGTGCAGCAACCACTGCCCGAGGAAGTGCAGCGAGACCAAGGGCACTTCCTTCGTGTGGGCCAGGCCGGCGGCGATGAACCACGCCGAGCAGGCGAGGGCGTTCACCACGACGGCCGCCGCGAACATCTTCGGCAGGTCGCGGATCGCGTCGCGGTGCGACGTCAGGTAGATGGCCACGAAGACCAGGAGAAGCGCCACCGAGCCATCGGGGATCGGTCGCAGCGATTCGAAGAGGAAGCCGACGCAACCCGAGAACAGCACCGCTTGCCAGCGCCGGAGACGGCGGCAGGGGGCGATGATGGCGGCGCCGGAGATGAACAGGCAGACGCCCGAGGCGGCCATGGCGTCCGAAAGCAGGTCAACGCCGAGCAACCACGGGAAGGTCGCCAAGAGGAGGAAAAGCCAAGCCCAGCTCAGGCTCATCGAAATTCTTCCGGTTTATCCGCCGGGGTGAGGAGGATTTCGCCCGCCGTCGGGTACTTCGGAATCAGCACCGAGACTTCTTGGATGAAGTTGAGCTCTTTCGCCGGGGTGAGGGCGCCCGTCTGCATGTGTTTCTCGGCGGTCGACTGGACGCCTGCTTCGAGCGTGCCGAGCGTGAGGCCGGAGGGGAAGACGCCACCCAAGCCGGTGGTCATGACCTTCGCGATTTGGCCGGCGGGCGGGTTGTACTCCAGCGGGATGATCGAGACCAAGGCGCGGGGCGCGGATAGCGAAAGGCCCGCGCGGCCACTGACGTGGACGACGTGGTATTGTTCGTCACCTTCAAGGAAGGCGGTGCAACGGAAGCCAGGGCTGGTGACGAGGTCGACCTCGCTGGTGGTCAGGTGGACGGTGCTGACCCGGCCGATGACGCGGTCGCCGAAGACGACGGGGCAACCGGGACGGACGCCGTCGCTGCGGCCTTTGCGGATGACGATGCGCTGCCACCAAGAGGAGGTTTCGCGGATGGAGACGCGGGCGACGACGGTGACGAATTCGGTCGACTGCGGGTAGCGGAGCATCTCGCGGAGGCGGATGTTCTCCTTGCGCGCATCGTCCAGGGAATGGAGCTTCAACTCCAGCGCGGCGTTGATGCGGGCGAGGTCGCGGGAGGCGGCGGCCAGTTCTTCGGGGGAGCGGCTTTTGAGTTCCCAGTACCGCGCGAGGTCACGACCCTTGCCGACCAAGTGCAAGGCGGGGGCTTGGAATTCGGCGAAGGCTTCGCGGTTGAAGCGCCGGACGGCGCTCGGCAGGATCAACCACAGCCCGATGAAGAACACCAGGGCGACATAGGAAGCTTTGGCTCCTTGGCGGTTATTATCCATGGCGGGTCAGCCCGCGGGGATTACTCTCGGCCGCTCCAGCGGGAGGCGTTGGCGAGGATCTTGCCGGTGCCGTTGACGACGGCGCAGAGCGGGTCTTCGGCGATGATGACCGGCAAGCCGGTGGCTTCCGAAATGGCGCGATCGATGCGGCGGATGAGCGCGCCGCCACCCGCGATGACGATGCCACGGTCGACGAGGTCGGCGGAAAGTTCCGGCGGGATGCGCTCCAGCGAGCTCTTCACGGCTTCGATGATCTGGTTGACGTTGTCGGCCATGGCCTCGCGGACTTCCTGCGAGGTCAGGTGCAGCGAGCGGGGGAGGCCGGTGACGGCGTCGCGCCCGCGCACTTCGTAGGTCATTTCCTGCTCGAGCGCGTAGGCGGAGCCGATCTTGATCTTGATTTCTTCGGCGGTGCGTTCGCCGATGATCAGGTTGTAAGACGAGCGGATATACTTGATGATCGAAAGGTCGAACTCGTCGCCACCCACGCGGATGGAGCGGGCGTGGACGATGCCACCGAGGGAGATGACGGCGACTTCGGTCGTGCCGCCACCGATGTCCACGATCATCGAGCCGGTGGGCTCTTCGACGGGAAGACCGACGCCGATGGCCGAAGCGACCGGCTCGGGGATGGTGATGACGTCATCGGCGCCCGCGCGGTAGGCGGAGTCCATGACGGCGCGGCGTTCGACGGCGGTGATGCCGTAAGGCACGGCGACGACGACGGTGAGGTTGGTGAAGATGGACTTCCGGGCGACCTTGCCGATGAAGTAGCGGAGCATGTGCTCGCTGATCTCGAAGTCGGCGATGACGCCGTCCTTCATCGGGCGGAGGGCTTGGATGTCGCCCGGGGTGCGGCCAAGCATCATCTTGGCTTCATTGCCGACGGCGATGGGCTTGCGCGTGCTCGAGCGGATCGCGACGACCGAAGGCTCGCGGAGAACGACGCCGCGGTCCTTGAGGAAGACGAGCGTGTTGGCGGTACCGAGGTCGATGCCGATGGCTTGCGTGAATAGCCCGGGGAAGCGCTTGAACATCAGATGGGTTGGTTTCCTCTATGAATAACCTATGAATAAGGGAGT
>CALQIY020000009.1 GCA_943330755.2 Opitutus sp. GAS368 | reverse complement strand
GGTTTCGCCTTCCCCCGCCCTCCCCTGTCGTTCATATAAACCTTACGGATGGCTCACCTCCTCGGCATCGACCTCGGCACCACGACGACCATCGTCGCGCGCGTCGACGAGTCCGGCGCCCCCGAAATCATCCGCGACTGGGAAGGCGAGGCCATCACCCCGTCGGCCCTGTGCTTCGAGACCGCCACGCACGTCGTCGTGGGCCGCGAAGCCCGCGCGATGGCCGAGGATGCCGAACACGCGTTCCTGGAATTCAAACGTGACATGGGCACGGGGGTCTCGCACCCGGTCTTCGGCCAACGCGTCACGCCCCTCGACCTCTCCGCCCTGCTCCTCCGCAAGGTCCGCACCCACGCCGAAGCCGCCCACGGCCCCGTCGACCTCGCGGTCATCACCATCCCCGCGAACTTCACCAACGCCGCCCGTGAAGCCACCCTCGAGGCCGCGCGCCGAGCGGGCTTCGCGCAGGTGCACATGATCAACGAGCCGACCGCGGCGGCCCTCGCCTATGCGCGCGGCCAAAAGCAACCGCTCGACGGCCTCTATGCGGTCTTCGATTTCGGCGGCGGGACGTTCGACGTCTCCCTCGTGCGCGCGAAGGGCATGTCCGTCCAAGTCGTCTTCACCGAAGGCGTGCAACGGCTGGGCGGGAAAGACTTCGACGCCAAGCTCTCCGCCCTCGTGGCGGCCAAATTCCAGGCGGAAACCGGCGACGAGCTCCGCGCCGGCGATTGCGAGTTCTCCAAGGCCGACGCCGAAGACCTCAAGCATCGGCTATCGTCCCGGCAAGCCATCCGCCTCCCGCTCCGTTCCGCCAAGCACGGCCGCGTGCACGTCGAGGTGACGCGGGCCGAATTCGAAGCCGCCATCGCGGGCCTCGTCGCCCAAGCCGAGATGGCCTGCGAAGGCGTGCTGCTGCGGGCCGGACTCGACCGCCGCGAACTCGCCGGCGTCTTCCTCGCCGGCGGCACCTGCCGCGTGCCCAGCGTCCAAGCGGCCGTCCGCCGCGTCTTCGGCCAAGAACCGCAGCTCCGCGACCCCGACACCGCGGTGGCCCTTGGCGCCGCGCTCTACGCCGCGCATAAGGCCGACCCGGCGAAGCTCTCGCCCGCCCAACGCCGGCGCGCCGCGGAGATCAGCTTCCAGGATATCGCCCCGCACTACTACGGCACGCTCTCGCTCGACGACGACGGCGTGCTGGAGAACAGCATCATCATTTCCAAGGGCGAGAAACTGCCCGTGGCCCGGACCCGGACCTACTACACCGTCGAGGCCGATCAACGCGTCCTGACCTGCGAGGTCACGCAGTCCGCGATTCCCGAGAACGACCCGCTCATGGTCCTGCGCATCGCCGAAGTGGAGATGGCCCTGCCCGCCGGCCGCCCGGCCGACCAAGCCATCGAAGTCACCTTCGCCTACGACCTCAACGGGATCATGCGCGCGGAGTTCCGCGACCTCGGCACCGGCCAACCCCTCGTCATCGAATTGCGCGATGAAGGCGCGGGCCGCGGTTCGCTCAACGTCGCGAAGGTCACGCTCGGCTGAGATGCCCAACGCGTTCGTCACTTTCCTCGCCACGGGCGTGCTCGGCATCGTCGCGGCGATGGCCTGGCTCTATTTCCGTCGTCCGTCCACCCGACGCCCGGCCCCACGTCGCCGCAAGGCCACGCGGGCCGACCAAGTCCCCGCCGCCCCGAGCGGCTCGACCGACCTCGAACGCATCGCTTGGATCGTCGGCAAGATGACCGGCACCCCGCCGCGCCAAGTACCGCTGGACACCCCACTCACTGAGGTGCTGGCCAAGGTCGCCCCGGCGGAATTCGCCGCAGCCGTCAGCCGCGCCTGTCGCACCACGGTGACGATCGACGAGGCCGCGTTGCGCATGAACCTGAAGCAGTTCGCGCAATACCTCCGCCACCTCCGCCGCGCCGAGCAAGAACCCAAGGGACGGAAGCGCTCGCCGAAGGTCGCCGGCGACCGCATGGTCGGCTGGGAGCCGCCGCTGCTGGCCTTGGCCACCGAACTCGGCGTGAAGCCCGAATGGGAAATCGAAAAAGCCCTCGCCCACCTCACGAAGGAATACCTCCGCCAGAACGCCCGCATCCACCTCGCCGCCCGCGCGGCCGACCGGGATGCCGTCCAAGCCCGCCTGGAGCAGATTGGTCGCCTCCGCGAGGCCTTGCGCCCGACCGGCGTTTAAGTCGCTTGCACCGGCGGACGTCCCGCCCACGCTCACCGCCTTCCATGCAGGACCTCATCCCCCTCTTTCCCGAAGTCGAAGAAGCCCAGTGGGCGAAGCTCATCGAGATGGCGGCGCTCCACCGCGAGTGGAACGAGAAGATCAACCTCGTCTCCCGCAAGGACATCGAGCACCTCGAACGCCACCACTACGCGCCCTGCATCGCGGCGGTGAAGTGCCTGAAGCTCATGGTCGGCGCCCGCGTCATCGACGTCGGCACCGGCGGCGGCTTCCCCGGGCTCATCCTCGCGGTCCTGTACCCGAAGGCGGATTTCACGCTCGTCGATTCCGTCGGCAAGAAGGTCATGGTCGTCGAAGACATCGTGAAGCGCCTCAAGCTGAAGAACGTCCAGGTCCTCAACGCCCGCGCCGAGACGCTCACCCACGAGCACGACTTCATCACCGGCCGCGCGGTGTCCGACCTCCGCCTCTTCGTCCACCAGACCAAGCAGCTCATCCGCCACGGCTTGAAGCACTCCCTGCCCAACGGCATCCTCTATTGGCAGGGCGGCGACCCCGCGGAGGAAAAGGCCAAGGCCGGCATCGCCCCCCATTTCAGCTTCGAACTCCGCCCCCTGCTCTGGAACGACGAGAAGTTCGAGGGTAAGCGGATCGTCCTCTACCGCGCCCAGGACCTGCCGCGTTGCAAGAAGCCCGACCTCCCGGCCGCCTGAGCGGGCCTTATGACCCGACCGTGCCTTGACCCGAGGCCACGGAACCGCACGGTAGGGGCGATGTCCCTTCAGAGACTCCCATTGAACCCGGCCGGCGAGCGCCTTGAGGCCCTCCTGCGTCAACGCATCGTCTTCCTCGACGGTGCGATGGGGACCATGATCCAACAGCTCAAGCTGCAGGAACAGGACTACCGGGGCACGCGCTTCGCCGACCACCCCGGTCAGCTGAAGGGCAACAACGACCTCCTCGTCGTCACCAAGCCCGAAGTCGTCCGCGACATCCACCGCGCCTACCTCGAAGCCGGGGCGGATATCCTCGAGACCAACACCTTCAACGGGACGTCCATCGCCCTGGCCGACTACGAGATGGGCCACCTCGTCCGCGAGCTCAACACGGCCGCCGTGCAGGTCGCCCGCCAAGCGGTCGATGCCTTCAAGGCCGCCCATCGCGGCCAGGACGCTTTCGTCGCGGGTGCCATCGGCCCGACGAACAAGACGCTGTCGATGTCCCGCGACGTCAACGACTCCGCCAAGCGCGACGTGACGTTCATCCAGGTGCGCGATGCCTACCGCGAACAGGTCGATGCGCTCATCGACGCCGGCGCGGACCTGCTGCTCTGCGAAACCGTCTTCGACACGCTCGTCCTCAAGGCCGCCCTCTTCGCCATCGACGAAGCCTTCGCGGCCCGCGGCTTCCGCCTGCCGCTGATGATCTCGGGCACGATCACCGACGCCTCCGGCCGCACGCTCACGGGCCAGACGACCGAATCGTTCTGGAACTCGGTCCGCCACGCCCAACCGCTGAGCATCGGCATGAACTGCGCCCTCGGCGGCGAGCAGATGCGCCCGCACATCGCGGAATTGGCGCGCAAGGCCGACATCTTCGTCTCCTGCTACCCGAACGCCGGCCTGCCCAATCCGTTGTCGCCGACCGGTTTCCCCGAAGGCCCCGAAGACACCGCCGCCATCCTCGAGACCTTCGCCCGCGATGGCCTCGTCAACATCCTCGGCGGCTGCTGCGGCACCACGCCCGCCCACATCGCCGCCATCCGGCGACGCACGGAGAAGTACCCCCCGCGCACGCCTGGCGCCGCGACGCCCGCCCTCCAGCTCTCCGGCCTCGAGGC
The DNA here is from genome assembly GCA_943330755.2 of Opitutus sp. GAS368. Lineage (GTDB taxonomy): Bacteria > Verrucomicrobiota > Verrucomicrobiia > Opitutales > UBA953 > UBA953. The sequence goes on along the minus strand of CALQIY020000009.1, from coordinate 29,554 downwards.
GCTCAACATCGTCGGCGGGCCCGGCACCTTCGTGAACGTCGGCGAACGCACGAACGTCGCCGGCTCCAAGATCTTCAAGGGCCACATCGAGAAGGACGACTACCGCTCCGCCTTGCGCGTCGCCAAGCAGCAGATCGAGGCGGGCGCCACGGTCATCGACATCAATTTCGACGCCGGCCTGCTCGACGGCGCGGCGGCGATGACGAAGTTCCTGAACATGGCGGCGACCGAGCCGGACATCGCCAAGGTGCCGTTCATGATCGATTCGTCGAACTTCGACATCATCGAAGCCGGGCTGCGCTGCGTGCAGGGCAAGGCCATCGTGAATTCGATCTCGCTCAAGGAAGGCCCGAAGGAATTCATCCGCCGCGCCCGCCTCTGCCGCCGCTACGGCGCCGCCATGATCGTCATGGCCTTCGACGAACAGGGCCAAGCCGCCTCGCTCGCCGACAAGGTCCGCATCTGCGTCCGCGCCTACGGCATCCTCACCCAGGAAGCCGGCGTCGACCCGCAGGACATCATCTTCGACGCCAACATCCTGACGGTCGGTACGGGCATGAAGGAGCACAACCGTTACGCGCTCGATTTCATCGAAGCCGTGACGGAGATCAAACGCCTCTGCCCGGGCGCCCGCACGTCGGGCGGCCTGTCCAACGTCTCGTTCGCCTTCGCCGGCAACAACAAGGTCCGCGAAGCCATCCACTCCGTCTTCCTCTACCATGCGGTGAAGGCCGGCCTCGACATGGCCATCGTCAACGCCGGCATGCTCGAGGTCTACAGCGAGATCGACCCGGAGTTGCGTGAGCTCGTCGAGGACCTCGTCCTCTGCCGCCGCGAGGATGCCACGGATCGCCTCATGGAGGCCGCCCCGCGGTTCGCCGCGACGAAGACCGAAGGCGCCGACACCTCGAAGAAGAACGAATGGCGCAACCTCGGCGTCGAAGCCCGCCTCGCCCACGCCCTCGTGAAGGGCATCGACGACCACGTCGTCGCCGACACCGAAGAAGCCCGCGTGAAGCTGGGCCGCCCCTTGCTCGTCATCGAAGGCCCGTTGATGGACGGCATGCGCGTGGTCGGTCAGCTCTTCGGGGAAGGGAAGATGTTCCTCCCGCAGGTCGTCCGTTCCGCCCGCGTGATGAAGACCGCGGTCGCCCACCTCGAACCCTTCATGGCGGCCGAGAAGGTCGGCGGCTCCACCCAGGGCTCGTTCCTCATCGCGACCGTCAAGGGCGACGTCCACGACATCGGCAAGAACATCGTCGGGGTGGTCCTCGCGTGCAACAACTACGCGGTGACCGACCTCGGCGTCATGACGCCCACCGAGCGGATCGTCGCCGAAGCCCAGCGCCTGAAGCCCGACTTCATCGGCCTGTCCGGCCTGATCACGCCGTCGCTCGACGAAATGATCACCGTCGCCAAGGAACTGAAGCGCGCCGGCATCCACACGCCGCTGCTCATCGGCGGCGCGACCACCTCCAAGGAACACACGGCCATCAAGATCGCCGAGCACTACGACGGCCCGATGGTGCATGTCGGCGACGCCTCGCTCGTCACCGCCGTCTGCAGCGACCTCCTCAACCCCGCCAAGCGCGACGGCTTCATCGGCGACCTCAAGGTCGAGCAGGCGGCGATGCGCGAGGCCTACGAGAAGCAGCAGCCCGCGGTCGTCATCCCGCTCGCCGAGGCGCGCCAGCGTCCGCTCATCACCACCGCCCCGGTCCAGCCGGCCCCGCGCAAGCCCGGCGTCACGCTCTTCGAGCGCATCGACCCCGCCGCCGTGGCGGAGATCATCGATTGGACGCCCTTCTTCATCACGTGGTCGCTGAAGGGCGCCTTCCCGCAGATCCTGCAGTCGGCCAAATACGGCAGCGAAGCGCGTAAGCTCTTTGACGCCGCCCGGGCCGAACTCGATGAACTCATCCGCGCCCAGCGCGTGCACCTCCGCGGGGCTGCCGGTCTCTGGGCCGCCCGCCGCGTCGGCGACGACGTCGAAGTCTACGCCGACGAAGCGCAGGCCAAGCGGATCGGCCGGTTCCACTTCCTTCGCGATCAGCGGCAGCGTCCGCGGGTCGACACCTGCCGTTCGTTGGCCGACCTCGTCTCCACCTCCAAGGGCGACCACGTCGGGGCCTTCGCCGTCACGGCGGGGCAAGAGATCGAGGACTACGCCGCCTCCTTCAAGGAGAAGGACCCCTTCCGTCAGATCCTCATCCAAGCGCTGGCCGACCGCCTGGCGGAAGGCTGCGCCGAATGGCTGCACCGCGAAGTGCGCAAGGAACTCTGGGGCTATGCGCCGACGGAGGCCCTCACCGTCGAGGAACTCATCGATGAGAAGTATGCGGGTCGTCGTCCGGCCGCCGGTTACCCGGCCTGCCCCGAGCACACCGAGAAGGCGGAGCTCTGGCGCTTGCTGGATGCGGACCGCCTCGGCTGCACGCTGACCGAATCGTTCGCGATGAACCCGGCCGCCTCGGTCTCGGGCCTCTACTTTGGCAACCCGCAGTCGATCTACTTCGACATCGACAACGTCGGCCGCGACCAGGTCGAAGATTACGCGCGGCGCAAGGGCTGGACCATCGAGCAGGCGGAGAGGTGGTTACGCCCCGTGCTTGGCTATAAGACCTAAGCATGGACGCGCGCGAACGCCAGAAGCTCGTCGACACGATCGGGGCCGAAGACGCCGCGGCGGTCGAACGCTTCCTCGGTGACGGCTGCGCGCTTTGCCTGCTGGTCGAAACGGCCGACCGCGCCGAACAGGATTGGCCGGAATGGGCCCGCGCCGCCGCCGTCCTGCAACGCTGGCTCGAGGCCCATGGCCGTCAGGCGGATGCCCCGCGGAAACTCGGGTACCTGACCTGCACCCACGAAGGCAACCAACCCGTCGCGACGAGCCTGCGGCCGCCTTTGGCCCAAGCCGTGGCCCGGATGCTGGAGCAGTACGGCTTCCAGGCGGACATCGCTTAAGAGGGACTGCCCGCGGGATGCCGCCTCCGTCCTTGCCCCTTGGGGCCTTAAGGTTCAATCTTGGGTCATGTTCGCTTGGTTCCGCAGTCTCTTCGCCCCGAAAGCCTCGGGACCTGACCTGTCCCAAGCCCCCGACGAGCCGGTCCCGACCGAGCGGGTTGCCAGCAGCCGTCCGAAGGATTTCAAGCCCTGGATCGGCGTCGACCTCGACGGCACCCTGGCCGAAGCCACGGCGTGGCAAGGCATGGAGCACATCGGGCCGCCGGTGCCGCTCATGCTCCGACGCGTCAAAGCGTGGATCGAGAAAGGCGTGCGCGTGAAGATCATGACCGCGCGGGCCGGTGATCCCGTCGGCATCGCCGCGACCCAGAAGTGGCTCGTCGCCCAAGGCCTCCCCGCGCTCGAAGTCACCGATCGCAAAGATTTCGGCATGATCGAGCTCTGGGACGATCGCGCCATCCAAGTCGTGCAGAACACCGGCATGTGCTTCCTCGGGACCTCCTACTTCGCCCGCCCCAAGGCGCCGATCCTGCCCGACGAAGCCGCCAACCGCACCTTCATCCACGTCGGCACCGACGCCAAACCCACCGCCCCCAAAACTTCCGCATGAAAGCCTCGCTCAAGCTCGAATACTCCCTTCGCGTCCTCGCCCAGTTGGCCCGGCGCAACAAGGGCAATGCCGTGACGCGCATCGAAGAGCTCGCCCGCCTCGAGGACATCCCGGCGAACTACCTCGTCCAGCTGCTGAACGAACTCCGCGAAGGCGGCTTGGTCGACTCGAAGCGCGGCAAGACGGGCGGCTACCGCCTCGCCCGCCCGGCCGAAGACATCAGCTTGAAGCAGGTTCTGGCCGTGGTTGAACCCGACCTCGTCGCCACGAAGATCACCCTGAAGGGCGCATCGGGACCCCAGGTCGCCACGCTCTGGCGCGAACTGTCGAAGCGTTTCGAAAAGTCCCTGGCCGGCTTCAACGTCGCCCAGCTCGCGCAGTCCGAGGCCAGCGGCGACTGGGAAATCTAAGTCTGGCCAGCCGCGTTTCGGTTGCAGGCGGGGGCCTTTCCGCCTTCGATGCCGCATGCCCCTTCGCTTGCTGCTCGCCTCGTTGTTCGCGCTTTCGGCCTACGCCCAGTCCGAACCCTTCCGCAACCCGACCCTTCCGGTCGAGCAACGCGTGCAGGACCTGCTCGGGCGCCTGACGCTCGAAGAGAAGGCCGTGGTCCTCGACCACCGCGGCCCGACGATCGAGCGCTTCGGGATCGTCGAAGACAACTGGAACCAGTGCCTGCACGGCGTCTCGTGGGATGGCGGCGCGACCACGCTCTTCACCATCCCCACGGGACTCTCCGCGACGTGGGACCCCGCGCTCATCCAACAGGTCGCCGATGCGATCTCCACCGAAGCCCGCGCCATCAACAATGCTTGGAAAGACCATCCGGAGTCGTTCAAGGGCACGCGCAAAGGCCTGATCTACCGCGCGCCGGTGATCAACATCCTCCGCAACCCCTACTGGGGACGCAACAACGAGGCGTGGAGCGAAGACCCCCACCTTTGCGGCCGCATGGCCGTCGCGTTCGTCCAAGGCCTGCAAGGGGACGACCCCCGGAACCTCAAGCTGGCCGCCACGCTGAAGCATTACGCGGTCAACAACGTCGAGCAGAAGCGCCAATCGCTGAACGCCATCGTCCCCGAACGCTGGCTCCGCGAATACTGGCTGCCGCATTTCCGCGCCGCCGTCGTCGAGGGCAAGGCCCAGTCGCTGATGGCCTCCTACAACGCCATCAACGGCACGCCGAACAACATCAACCAATGGCTCCTGACCGACGTCCTCAAGGGCGAGTGGCGGCACGACGGCTTCGTGGTCTCCGACCTCGGCGGCGTGCGCACCATGGTCACCGGACACGAGAAAGGCGCGATGAGCTACGTCGATGCCGTCGCCAAGTCGGTCATGGCGGGCACGGATTTCTCCGACAAAGAATACCGGCTGAACATCCCCGAAGCCGTCCGCACCGGCAAGCTCACGACCGCTCGCCTCGACGACGCCGTGCGCCGCGTGCTCACGACGCGTTTCCGCCTCGGTGAGTTCGACCCGGCGGACAAGGTCGCCTACCGTGCGATTCCCGTGAGCAAGATCGGCGCCCCGGAACACCGCGCGCTCTCGCTCGAAGCCTCGCGCAAATCGATCGTGCTTCTGGAAAACCGCGGCCTGCTCCCGCTCGAGGGGGCCAAGCTGAAGCGTGTCGTCGTGATGGGTCCCCTGGCCAACATCCCCGTCGCCGGCGACCCGAGCTACATCGGCAAACACCCGCGTAAACTCGTTTCGATCGCGCAAGGACTCCAAGACCGCTTGCCCAACGCCGAAGTCGTCTTCGCGAAAGGCGCCTACGCCGATCCCAAGATGAAGGACGTCAAACCCGAGAAGGGCCATTCCCGCGAAGAGGCCGTCGCCCTGGCGAAGTCCGCGGACGTCGCGATCCTCTGCGTCGGCACGGTCCTGGCGAACGAGCATGAAGGCATCGACCGCTCCAAGCTCGGCCTCCCCGGCAACCAACAGGAACTCGTGGACGCCGTGCTCGCGGCGAATCCGCGCACGGTGGTCGTGCTCTGCAACGCCGGCCCCTTGACCGTACCGACGATCCAAGCCCAAGCTCCGGCCGTACTGTCGGCCTGGTGGAGCGGTGAAGAACAAGGCCATGCCGTGGCCGACGTCTTGCTGGGAACGACGAACCCGGCGGGTCGTCTGCCGTACACCGTGTACGCCTCCGAAGAGCAGGTCCCGGCGCGCGACGTCTACGACATCTCCCAAGGCTTCACCTACATGTACCTCAAAGGCAAGCCCCTCTGGGCCTTCGGTCATGGCCGCAGCTACACCCAGTTCCAATACAGCCAGCTCACGGTGCCGACGACCAGCCCGACCCTCGGCCAGACGCAGACCCTCACGGTCGAAGTGAAGAACACGGGCAGCCGCGACGGCGAAGAAGTCGTGCAGGCTTACGTCAGCGGGCGCGGTCCGGTCGTCCGTCCGCAGCGCCAACTCGTCGCCTTCCAACGCGTCGCGCTGAAGGCCGGTGAAAGCAAAGTCGTCACGTTGACCTTCAAGCCCGACACCTTCGCCACGTGGGACGAGACCGCGCATCGCTTCACGCTCTTCCCGGGCGAAGAGAAAATCGAGGTCGGCGCCTCCTCCGAGGACATCCGCCTCAGGGGGACGTTCACAGTGAAGTAAAGAGCCTCCAAGCCATCAACAGGCCCAGCGCCAACCACAGCACCCCGGTCACGCGGTCGACCACCCGGATGGTGGCCGCATCCTTCAGGCGGACCCGGAGACGATCGCCGACGAACGCATAGAAACTCATCACCGAGATCTCGGAGCCCAACGTACACAGCAGGAAGACGCCCGTCGTGGACCAAGCCAGTTGATCGGCCGGGACGCCGGCCGCCTGGATGATGACGATCATCCACGGGATGGTCTTCGGATTCGAGAAGTTCACCCAAGCCCCGCGGATGAACAAGCGCACCGCGCCACCCTCCAGGCCGACGGATTCCGGGAGACTTGAGCGCGGACGGAGGAGCAGCCCGAGGCCGAGGTACAGGAAGTACGACATCCCTGCGAAGCCGATGAGCTGCAGCGCGTAGGGGACATGCACCGTCAACCAATGCGTCCCGTAGAGCGCGAGGAACAGGTGAGGCGTCTCACCGATGGCAAGACCTAGCGTATGCCAGAACGTCCGACGCTTACCGTAGCGCAAGGACGTCTCGATGGTCGACAACGACGCCGGGCCGGGGGAAAGGCTCGCGGTCAGGCAGGAACCGATCAGCAGTCCGATGTTCATCGACCCTTAGCGGAGCGCCTTCCGCCAGCGCGCGAGCTCGCGGGCGACGGCCTTGGGGCCGGGCATGCCCGTATTCTCGCGGGCGGCGAAGCCCCGCTGCAGGTTGAAGACCTCGCGCCAGCCCTTCGTGAAGGCGGCATCGGCCGTGAGGGCGGCCGCATCGGAAAGCTTGTCGAGCGGTACGGCGGTCTTTTCGGCGAGCGCGACGAGCCGGCCCACGGCATGGTGCGCATGGCGGAAGGGCATGCCCTTGCGGACGAGCCAATCGGCGAGGTCGGTCGCCAGGAGGGCCGGATCCGAAGCCGCGGCGAGGCAACGCGCGCGGTTGAAGGTCGTCCCGCGCAAGGTGGCGGCGGCGACGTCGAGCGAGAGCAGGATCTGGTCGGCCGCATCGAAGAGCGGCGGTTTGTCGTCCTGCAGGTCACGGTTGTAGGTCAGCGGCAAGCCCTTGGTCAACGTGAGCAGGTGCGTCAGCGAAGCCTGGAAGCGGGCGGCCTTGCCGCGGAGCAGTTCCATCGAATCCGGGTTGCGCTTCTGCGGCATCAGCGACGAACCCGTCGAGAACTCGTCGGGCATGCGCGCGAAGCCGAATTCGGCCGTCGACCAAAGGATCATGTCTTCGGCCAAGCGCGAGAGGTGCACGCCGCAGAGGGCGGCGGCGAAGCAGAACTCCGTGGCGGGATCGCGGTCGGCGACGGCATCCATGGAGTTGGTCGTCACCTGCGGACGGCCCTTCGCGTCGACGAAGCCCAGGAGCTTCGCCGTGATCTCGCGGCGGATCGGCAGGGTCGTCCCGGCGATGGCGCCGGAACCCAACGGGCACCAATTGGCCGAAGCGGCGGCGGCGGCGAAACGCGTGCGGTCGCGGCCGAACATCTCGGCGTAGGCCAAGAGGTGATGGGCGGCGGAGACCGGCTGGGCGCGCTGGAGGTGCGTGTAACCCGGCAGGATCACCGTGGCGTTGGCGGCGGCGAGTTCGACGAGCGCACGGAGCAAGCCCACGAGCGCGGCGTCGACGGCGGCGGCTTGGTCCTTGATCCAGAGACGGACATCGGTGGCGACTTGATCGTTGCGCGAACGGGCCGTGTGCAGCTTGGCGGCGGCCGGCACGCGCTGCGTGAGCGCGCTTTCGATGTTCATGTGCACGTCCTCGAGCGCCTCGCTCCAGACGAATTTGCCGGCGGCGATTTCCCGGGCGATGCCATCGAGGCCCTTCACGATGGCCGCGCATTCGCGGGCCGTCAGGATGCCGACCTTGGACAGCATGGTGGCGTGGGCCTTGGAACCACGGATATCTTGCGCCCAGAGGCGGCGATCGAACGAGACCGATTCGCCGAAACGGAGCATCAATTCGGCGGGACCGGCGCTGAACCGGCCGCCCCAAGTCGCTTGTGCCTTCTTACGTGCGGACATGAAGTAGGAATGCCCCTGCCGGGGCCTGCAGGCAAGCAAGGATGCTTAGCGCTGGCCGGCGGGCTTCGGCTGCGGGGCCGGGGCGGGTTGCGCCAAAGCCGCACCCCCATCCAGACGGATCACCACTTCACCCGGCTCGGCCACACCGAGGCGTTCGCGCGCCTGATCGCGGACGAATTCCGGATCGCGGGTGAAGCGGTCGATGTAACGCGCCGTCTGCTCGCGCTGACGCTCGATGGCGTTGAAAGTATCTTCCTTCGCCTTCTCGTTCAGACGCATGGAAGCGAGGCGCTCCTCCTCCTCTTGATACGTCGAGTAGACCAAACCAAGCACGGTGCAGAACAACAGGAAGCAGGTCCAAAGGATGAGCTTCTCGGTCTGAGGGTTGGCGGTGCGCTCCGGGCTCTCCATAAACGTACGCGCAGTCAAACCCGTCTGCCCGCGGCGGGCGAGGGGAAAATCTCGCTCAGGGAGCCTTCGCAACGACCGCCGCCAACGAGCCGCTGAACTCCATGAAGGCCCAGACCAAGACACCCGTCACCGAGACATAGAGCCAGACGGGGAAGACCCAGCGGGCGAAACGCTTGTGCTCCTCGAGGCGACCGGCCTTGGCGAGCTTGACCGTCCAAAGGATGAAAGGCGTCACCGCGATCGCGAGGGCGATGTGCGGGAAGAGGATCAGGTAGTACAGGGCCTTGTCCCAGGTCATCCCGACGCCTTCGCGGTAGATGATGTTGGTCTGACCGACGGCGACCCAGAGGTGGACCTTGGAGGCCAAGTAGAGAGCCAGGAAAAGGGCTGAGGTGAGCACCGCCGCCCCCATGGCCTTGCCATGGCCGATGCGATCGCCCGCCTTGATGCGCAGGATGCCGATGACGAGAAAGACCGTGGCGAGGGCGTTCATCCCGGCGACGGAGCGGGAGAGGATTTCGGTGGTGGATGCCATATTGCATGGGAAAAGACGGTTTTAGGGGCAAAACGCAACCTCCCAGCCCTAAAAGCGGCCTTAATCTTCGCTTAAGCCCCCATCCTGTATCATTAACCCCTAAACCACCCCATGCTCCCCCTCCGCAACCTCACCCTCTGCTTGCTGCTCGGCAGCACTGCCAGCTACGGCGCCGAAACGAAGGCCCCTGAAACCAAGGCAACCGAAACCCGGGCGACCGGGCCGGCCTTGATCAAGGCGGACAACGCACCGCCCGCCCAGAACAAGGTCACCATCACCGTCAAAGGCGACAAGCGCATCATCGAGTCCAACGGCATCCCCGACCACAAGGTCTCCAAGTTCCCGAACCGCGGCAACCCCAACCCCATCTCCGAGCAGAAGTATAGCCTCCAAGTCCCGACGAACCCGCAACCTTCCAAAGGCGGAGCCTCTGCCCGCATGATGTCGGCTTGGGGCGTGGCCCTCAACGGCGTGGTCTTCGACCCGGGTACCGCGGAGGTCTACAACGACGGCGACCGCAGCAACCCTTGGCACTACGAGGCGTTGACCAGCAACAAAACCATGGGGACCACCCCTAAAATCAAGTCCGGCCTCGGCCTCGACGAGAACCATGGCCACGTGCAGCCCAACGGCGCCTACCACTACCACGGCCTCCCCACCCTCCTCCTGGAGCGCCTTTCCGGCGGCGAAACGAAGATGACCCACGTCGGCTGGGCCGCCGACGGGTACCCCGTGTACGCAATCTACGCCTACACGAACCCCGAAGACCCGAAGAGCCCGCTCAAGAACATGAAGAGCAGCTATCGCCTCAAGACCACGGAACGCGGCGGGGACGGCAAAACCACCCCGACGGGGCAGCCGGACGGCTCGTTCGGCCTCGATTTCGAATATGTGGCCGGCTCCGGCGACCTCGATGAATTCGGCGGTCGCACCGGCGTCACTCCCGAATTCCCCAAGGGAACCTACTATTACGTACTGACCGAAGACTACCCCTTCATCCCGCGTAAACACAAGGGCACGGCGGACCCCTCCTTCAGCAAGCAGAACCTCGACCCGCACTCGAACCTCGGCGGCCAAGCCGGCGGCCCAGGCAAGGGCGGTAAGGGCAAAGGCAAAGGCGGCCCAGGCCAAGGCAAGGGCGGCTTCGGACCAGACGGCCCCGGTCAGGGTAAGGGTGGCTTCGGCGGCCCGCCGCCTTTTGATGGTCCACCGCCCCTCGACGGCCCGCCGCCTGGGGCGACCCCAGCCGCCCCGGTTGAGCCCGCGGCGAAAAAGTAACCCGCTGCAAATAAAGAGGCCTCCCACGCGGGAGGCCTCTTCGTTTGCGGACGCCTCGCGTTTAGGCGCCTTCCTTCGGGTCGCGCTTCTTCTTCGGCGCTTCGGGTTCCGCGGCACCGTCGGCCTTCTTTGCGGGCTTGGAGCCTTGGATGGAAAAAGAATTCCCCTCGACCAGCTTGAGCCGATCGCGGGCCGCCGCCGGCATCTTGCCGCGTTGCTCTTCGGAGGTCACGTCTCCCTCGAAGGTCACGTTGCCATCGGCGTCCTTGATGATGGCGTGCTTCTTGCCGTCCTTCGCTTCCAGCGAGACGGTGCCTTGGGCATCGGAAGCCACCGAACTGGAGGAGCTCTTCGCACCGGGACCGCCCAGGCTGAAGCTGAAGGTCTGCGAACGCTGCTGCACCGTGCCCCCTTGGGCGGTGGGCCCTTGGTCAGGCACCGGCGCACCGAGGGCCAGGCCTTGCGGACCGATCGGCGGAATGGGCAAGCCGCGCGCGCGCATTTCCTCGAGCTGCTTCAGCACCTCGGGCGGCAGGCCTTGATTGGGCCCGATGATGACGACGTGGCCGGGGCCGACTTGCGTGACGGTACCATTACCCGCCGGCATGCTGCCGAGGTCGATCTGCTGGCCATTCACCGTGATGCGCATCGGGTTGGTACCATTGGCGGTGGGCGGGATGATGGTCGGCGCCGGGCCCACGGAGCGAGCCGTCGGCGCGCTGCGCTCGAGGACGGCTTTTTCCGTCAGTTCAATTTCGATGGTCTTCACCTCCGACTCCCGGACGGCGACGAGCTTCAGCTTATCGCCGGGTTTGCGCATGCGCACCAAGGCGCGGAACTGGTCGGGCGTCACCAACACCTGATCGTCGAGGCGCGTGAGGATGTCGCCGACCTCAACCTTCCCCGCCGCCGGCCCCTTGGGGTCGACGATGATGACATTGACGCCGACACCGTCGGGCATGGTCACCGCGGACTTGCCGCGGAGTTCTTCGGTCAGGGAATTCACATACAAACCGATGTAGGCTTGGGGCACCAAGGCGTTTTTCTTGGCATCGGCCGGCGCCGAGGGGGTCGCCGGAGCGGACTGACTTTGGGCGGCCAACGGGCCGACGAGGCCGGCGAGCAGCAGCATGTGCAGCGGGATTTGGCGGAGGGAGTTCATGGCGGTGATATAAGCAATAAGCGGAGAGGATCGGCGGATTTGTTCAATAAGTTTCCATGGGGATCAGCCCGAACTGCTCGCTGGGCGAGTAATGGATGAGGCGGGTGTTGGTGCGACGGTCCTCCCATTGCGTCTCATTGCTCCAGCGGACCCGGACGGGGCGGGCAAAGGAGCCATCTTCCAGTCGGACGGGCGCGAAGACATCGACCGAAGCCGGGGGCTGTTCGGCGCGCACGAGTTGATACTCGGGGGTGGTCGTCACGGGCGGGCGGCCGAAGAAAAAGAACCCCAGCAGGCAGGCCGCGGCGGCCGCGAGGCCCGCCGACCAGCGCACGATAACCCCGCGGGGCGCGGCCGGGACGACCGGCGCATCCAGCGCGCGGCCAATGGCGCTCACCACCGCCGGACCAGGCGGGCGGGGACGCAAGCTGCGCAAGGCGGATTCGATGTCTTGATCTTCGTTATTCATAAGTGCGGGCGGTCACGAGGCGACGGAGCGCCTCCATGGCATAGCGCCACCGGGAGGCGGCGGTGTTGGGGGAGATTTCGAGTTGGGCGCCGATCTGCTCGAAAGTGAGGTCACCCCAGACTTTGAGCACGACGACTTCGCGTTGTTCCGCCGGCAGCGCCGGGAGGGAACGCGCCAAGGCCTGGAGCCGCGGATCGGCCTCGGGCGCGAAGTCCGCCAGGGCCGCGGCATCGGCCGAGACAACCTGCTCACGGAGGGCGCGGCGATCCGTCCGGCGATGGAGGTCCAACGCCGCCCGGCGGATGGAGGTCACGACCAGGGCGTTGGGATTGCCGGGAAGGTGACGTTGGTGTTTCCAAAAGCGTACAAATGCCTCCTGGAGGACATCGTCGGCATCGGCCTCCGAGCGGGTCCATTGGCGCGCGATCAACCGGAGCCGGGCGCCGTGTTCGGCAAACCAGGCCCGCCAGTCTTGCTCGGCATGGGCATCGTTCATGGGGAACTCAAAGGGAGCGATGGCGGCGCGTAGATTTGTCTACGCACCCGACCCCAAGATGGCCCTTCCGCCAAAATGGTCAAAGCAGTTGCGAAAGGCCCCAAGGCTCACTTACTCGCCCGCAGATGCCAGCCGACCCCGTCAGCCCAGCCCCCAGCGGGTTTTTCCGCTCCCTGATCCGCTGGTTCGACGCGGACTACATCCCGGAGGGGGTCGAGACGCTCCAAAACACCCCCAAGAAGGTCGATTGGCTTCGGTCCATCCCTTTCATCATCCTGCACGTCGCGTGCTTCGCCGTGATTTGGGTCGGCGCCAGCCCCATCGCGGTCTGGACCGCGGTCGGTCTCTACTTCTTCCGCATGTTCGCGATCACGGGCTTCCTACATCGTTACTTCTCCCACAAGACCTATTCCACTTCCCGTGGCTTCCAGTTCATCATGGCCGTCTGGACCGCCTTGGCGGTGCAACGCGGGGCGCTCTGGTGGGCCTGCACGCACCGCCACCACCACAAGCATTCGGACGAAGAAGAAGATAAGCACTCGCCGGTCGTCGATGGCTTCTGGTGGTCGCATATCGGCTGGATCACCTCGAAGCGGAACTTCCCGACCGACTACTCCAAGATCCCCGACCTGGCCAAGTACCCCGAGTTGGTGTTCCTGAATCGTTTCGACATCCTCATCCCGCTGCTGGCGGCGGGTGGGTTGTATGGGGCCGGCGCTTGGCTCGGGTCCTACGGTTACGACACCAACGGTCCGCAGCTCCTGGTCTGGGGCGTCATCTCGACGGTCGTGCTTTTCCACGGGACGGCTTGCATCAATTCACTCGCGCACGTCTGGGGCACCAAGCGCTTCCGGACCACGGGCGATGAGTCGCGGAACTCCCTCGTCCTGACGCTGATCACCTTGGGCGAAGGCTGGCACAACAACCACCACCGCTACCAAGCGACGACGAAGCAGGGCTTCTATTGGTGGGAATTCGATCCGACCTATTACGGCCTCAAGGTGATGTCATGGCTGGGCCTGATCTGGGGCCTCAAGGGTGTCCCGGACTCCATCTACGAAGAAGCGGAGCGGACCCGACAGGAAGGCCTGCCGCGTGCGTGAACGGATTGCCATCATCGGGTCGGGCATCGGCGGGCTTGGTTGCCTGCATTTCCTCGCAGCCCACCACGACGTGACGGTGTTCGACCGGGACACGCGTCCCGGCGGCCATGCGCACACCATCGACGTGCCGGCGACGCAGGCGGGCGGCACGCAGCCGATGGACACCGGCTTCATGGTCTTCAACGAGGTGACCTATCCCCATCTCTGCCGTCTCTTCCGCGAGCTGGACGTCGGCTGGAAAAAGGCGCCCATGTCCTTCTCGGTGCGCCACGACCCGACGGGCATCGAATGGTGCGGTTCGTCGTTCCGCCATCTGTTCGCCCAGAAGCGCAACCTCTTCAGCCTGCGCTTCTGGCGGCTCCTCCTGCAGATCAATCGCTTCAACCAACTCGCCAAGACGGGCTGGCAATCGACCGAGGCCGAAACCACGTCGTTGCGCGACTGGTGCGCCCGCCATGGCTTAGGCGCGGACTTCCTCGAGCTGTACCTGATCCCGATGAGTTCGGCGGTCTGGTCCACGCCCCCGGAAAAGATGCTGGGCTTCCCCGCCGCCGCCCTGCTGCGCTTCTTCCATAACCACGGCTTCCTCGGGCTCGACACGCAGCACCAATGGCTGACGCCGGTCAATGGTTCCCGCACGTATGTGCAGGCGCTGCTGGCGCGGCACCCCGCCCAGCTGCGGCTCGGCGCGGCCGTCAAGTCCGTGCGGCGCAGCGAAGGCAAAGCCCTCGTCGCCACGGACGCCGGCGAGGAAGCCTTCGACCGCGTCATCTTGGCGAGCCACGCGGACCAATCGCTCGCGCTGCTCGCCGATGCCGACGCCACCGAACGCGCCGTCCTCGCCGCCTTCGGCTACAACCAAAACGTGGCCTTGGTCCACTCGGACCCCAGCCCGATGCCCCGGGCCAAGCTCGCCTGGTCAGCGTGGAACTACCAGACCTGGCGCACCGCGAGCGGCGAAGCGACTTCCACGCACTATTGGATGAACGCGTTGCAAGGCCTCGAGCCGGCGCGGCCGTACTTCGTGACGATCAACCATCCCGATAAGATCGCCGCGGACAAGGTCCTGCGCTCCATCCCGGTCGAACATCCCATGTTCTCGCTCGAGGCGATGGCGGCCCAAGGAAAAGTGCAGGCCCTGAACGAACGCCCGGGCGCCTGCGTCCACTTCGCCGGGGCCTGGCAACGGTACGGCTTCCACGAAGATGGCCTGTGGTCGGCCCACCGCCTCTGCAGTTTCCTCCTCGGTCGCGACGCCTGGACGGCTTAAGCGGGGAACTTCACGTCGACGGCCTTCCGCTCGAAGCCCGTGGCGACGAAGAGCGCGCCGGGCTGCATCGATATGATCTGCGCCACATACGCGTCCGGAATCCGTTCAAGGCGCGTATTGTAGAACGTCGTGATGTCGTTCGCATAGGCCCGGGCCAAGGCGATGCGGTCCTCGGTCTCCGTGAGGTGCTTCATCAGGCCCTGGAAGGACTGGTCGGCCTTCAGGTCGGGGTAGCGCTCGACGACCGCCACCAAGGACGACGCGACGGCCGCGACCTGCGGCGCGCGCCCCCCCTGCGCCCGCAAGGTCGCGATGGTCGTCTGCAGCTCCGCTTCGTATTGCCGGAAGCCCTGCAGGCAGGCGACGAGCGCCGGAATCAAGTCCGCGCGGCGCTTCAGCTGCACATCGATCAGCGAATGGGCTTGGCGCACGCGGTTACGCAGGCCGACCAAGCTATTGAAGACCATCCAAACCCACCCGGCGGCCCAGGCGACGAAGTAGCCGGCCACCAACGCGAAGACGGCCGGGTATTGCTGCCCCCCCAACAAGCTGCAACCGCCGATGACGGCGAGCAGGCCGATCAGGTTGCACAGCCAGTAGGTGGTGTCCTTGCCGGCGCTGACCTCGCTCTCCTTGCGGGGCGTGATGATGAACATGTCCGCCTTCGGGTCCTGGATGATTTGGGGCGCCACGATGTCGGACCGCTCCGTCGCGCGGCCCCGAACGAACAGCTGCGTGCCGACCGGCAGGCCGGACTCGCGGAACCGGCGACGGCCCGTCGAGTCGGCGATCTCGTCGCTGGGCCCTTTGGCGAAGTAAAGGTCTTCATGCCGGGAAACCGTCTCGGAGAAGAGGTCGAGCGTCTCGAGGTCGGCCCCGCGGGGATGGACCCACAGAAACCCGAATTCATCCTTCAGGTAAAACCCTTGCGTATGCTCCGTACCCGCCACGGTCGTCCACCCACTCCGGAGCACCCGGCGGGTGCGGGTGCGGCCGTCCTTATCCCTGTAGGTTTCCGTCTCCCAACGCTCCCACTCTTCCTCGACGCTCCAATCGTAGAGCACGCACATGCGGCCCGACAAATAAGACTGGAACGGGGTCGAGGTCACGCAGACGCCGGTGACTTCGACCTCGCCGATGAAGACCCCCAAGGTCTTGCTGAGCGGGGTATCGTCGAGCAACCGGCGCTTCCGTCCGGCGTTGAGGCCGAACCAGAGCAGGAGAAACCCCAAGGCGAGGGGAAAGAGACCGACGGGGCTGGCTTCTGCAGCGGACACCCGGCCAGCATGACCCGCCTCGGCCGAGGTTGGCAAGCGTAGGCGGGCACTTGCACCCGCGGGCTTTCCTTCCACTCTGGGCGGCGATGGTCCGACTCTACGATGCGCAGGTCATGCACGCCCGGCTTTGGCCGAAGCGGCATGGCTTCACGCATGGTGTCTTTTGCTTTGCAGTAGAACTAAGCGACTTTGGCCGGATCGGCCAAGGGCAGCTCCTCCTCGGCGAAAAGGGTTGGGCGCCATACCAACTGCGCGCGGCGGACTTCCTGCCGGCGGCGGCGGTCTTCGGCGCGGAAGGCACCCCCCACGATTTCGGCGGGGCCGACGCGACCTTGGCGCAGCGGGTCCGCGCCTTCTGCGCGGCCCACGGCGAGACGCTCACCCCGGAGGCGCGGATCACCCTCATCGCGATGCCGCGCGCGTTCGGCAAGAGCTACAACCCCGTCATCTTCTTCCTGGTGCACCAAGGGGGCCGACTCCACTGCGGCATCGCGGAGGTCCATAATACCTTCGGCGAACGGAAAGCCTGGTTCCTGGGGCCGGCCTGCCGCCAACTCGGTCCCACCGGCGAGGAGTCGCTCGTCCTCCGGACCCCCAAGCGCTTCTACGTCTCGCCCTTTTCCGGCCTCGATACCGAATTCGAATTCACGCTGCGCGCACCCGATGGGCGCTTGGCCGTGGGCGTCGACCATTTTGAAGATGGCCGCAAGACGCTCATCAGCACGTGGACGGGGCGGGCCGTCCCGGCGACCGATGCCCAGCTCGCCTGGCTGACGGTGAAGGTCCCGTTCCTGATCCTCAAAGTCGTGGGCTTGATTCACCTGCATGCCGCGTGGCTTTGGCTCGTGAAAAAACTTCCCTTCCGCCGCAAGGGGGATGACATCGCTCTCCAGCGCAACCTGCGCCACCCCACCCCCGAACTCCTTCGCAAAGAATGACCGCCCCCGCCCCCATCAGCCTCGCCGAGGCCAGCTCCCGCGGAGGCCTGGCCCGCCGGCTGGTGTTGCGTGAGCTCCGCCGCATGCGGCAAGCGCAGCTCCGCCTGACCTTGCCGACGGGGGAGACGCTCCTCATCGGCGATGCGGCCTTCGCCGGCCAACCGGCGGAGATCCGCATCGCGGACGAAAACTTCTTCCGCCGCATCGTCTTGGCGGCGGACATCGGCCTCACCGAATCCTACATGGACGGCGAATGGGATTCGCCCGACCTCCGGGCCGTCATCGGTTTCTTCATCCAGAACGTCGACCACACGCCCGGCATGTCGGGTTCCGCCGCACGCGGGGCCGCCCTCGGCCTCCTGCGGATCGCCGACCGCATCGGCCACCTGCTGCGCCCGAATTCCAAACAGGTCGTCCGCCGCAACATCTCCGAGCACTACGACGTCTCCAACGACTTCTTCCGGCTGTTCCTGGATCCATCGATGATGTACTCGTCGGCCCGCTGGGAAGGCGCCGCCACGCTCGAGCAAGCCCAGGCCAACAAGAACGAGGCCCTCTGCCGGTTCCTGCAGCTCAAGCCCACCGACCACGTCATCGAGATCGGCACCGGTTGGGGCGGCTGGGCCCTCCACGCCGTCAAGCACCACGGCTGCCGCGTCACCTCCTTGACCATCTCGCAAGCCCAACACGACCTGGCCATCGAGCGCATCCGGGCGGCCGGCTTATCCGACCGCATCACCGTGAAGCTCGAGGACTTCCGCGACCACCAAGGCCAGTACGACAAGTGCGTCTCCATCGAAATGATGGAAGCCCTCGGCCACAAGTATCTGCCCGCGTTCTGCGACTCCATCGGGCGGCTCCTGAAGCCCACGGGCATCGCCGCCTTCCAGTACATCACCTGCCCGGACAGCCGGTACGAGGAATTCCGGCGCGGCGTCGACTTCATCCAGAAGCACATCTTCCCGGGCTCCTTGCTGCTCTCGATCAACCGCGTGAACCAGCTCATGACGAAGGAGAGCGGCTTCCAGCTCCATCGCCTCGAGGAATTCGGCCTGGATTACGCGCGCACGCTCGATGTCTGGTGCCAAGCCTTCGAGGCGAAGATCGACCAAGTCCGCGCCATGGGCTTCGACGAGCGTTTCATCCGCAAGTGGCGCCTGTATTTCCGGTACTGCGAGGCCGCCTTTGCGCACCGCAACATCGGGGTCGTCCAAGCCGTCTACGTCCGCCCCAACCACCCTTCCCTTTGACATGAAAACCCGTAACGCGCTCATCGCCTACTTCGTCCTCGTCCTCGCCGCCATGACCTGGGTGTCGTGGTATGCCAGCACCGCCCCGACCATCACCTCCCTGGCGAAGTACGCCGCCGTCGCGGGCAAGGAAGGCATCAACGTGCTGGACGGATTCGTCACCGTCTGCAGCGAGCCGTGGGGCCTCGCCACGATGTTCGACGCCTACTTCGGCTTCTTGGCCTTTTGGCTCTACGTCGCCTGGCGCGAACGCTCCGGCCTGGCCCGCGGGCTATGGCTCATCGCGCTGATGCTGCTCGGCAATTTCGCCATCGCCGGCTACGCGTTGCTTTGCCTCTGGAAAGCCCCGGCGGACGCCAGCCTCGACGTCACCTTCTTCACCCGCAAGCAGGCCTGATGGGCCGCCTGCGCGATTGGCTGAAGCGGAAGGTCAGCGACCCGCTCATCGCGCTGGTCAAGCGGGGGCTCTCGCCCGAAGACCTTGCGCTGGCCGTCGTCGTGAGTCTTTGCCTCGCGGTCAACCCGGTCATCGGCTCGACCACCGTGCTCTGCCTCGTCGCGGGCAGGATTTTCCGCCTCAACCATCTCGTGATGCAGACGGTCAATCACCTCGCTTACCCCCTGCAGTTCGCCTTCCTCGTTCCCTTCGTCCGCCTCGGGGAATACATCACCGGCGCCGAGGCCCTGCCGCTTAGCCCCAGCCTCCTGATCGAGGAGTTCCAGCGGTCCTTCTGGGGGTTTGTCGCGAAATTCGGCCTCGCCTATGTCCACGGCCTCTTGGGATGGGTATTAGTCGTGCCAGTCACTTGCTTGGGGCTATACTTCCTCCTCGTCCGGCTCTTTCGCCGGCTCGGCCCACCTGCCCCTCCCCCTGCTCCATGAACCCCAGCCTCCTCGGCCAGCTCCTCTTTGATTTCGTCTACATCCTGTTCCTCGCCGGATTCTTCTTCACGGCGACTTGGGTCGTGGCGAAGTTGCTCGATAACTGGTCGATCGTCGATGTGGCCTGGGCCTATGGCTTCGCGCTCGTCGGTCTCTGGATCCTCACTTCCTTCCCTTGGAACGCGCGCGACCCCTTCCTCTGGCTCGCGGCGGCCACGACCGTGTGGAGCTTACGGCTGGGCTCGCACCTAGGCATCCGCGTCCTCGGGCACCTCGACCGCGAAGACGGCCGCTACCTGAAGATGCGGGCGGAATGGGGCCAGTGGACGGGGCTGAAGATGTACCGGTTCTACCTGTACCAAGCCGTGGCGCTGGCGTTGCTGCTTTTGCCCCTGATTTCCGCGGCGGGGACCACCCCCAAGGAAGCCGGCCACATGGCCGTCTGGCATTGGCTCGGTCTCCTCATCTTCGCCTTGGGCATGCTGGGCGAAGGGCTCGCCGACGCCCAACTGGCCGCCTTCAAGCGCAACCCTGAAAACCGCGGAAAGGTCTGCGCCCATGGCCTCTGGGCCTGGACCCGCCACCCGAATTACTTCTGCGAATGGCTCGTCTGGGTCGGCTTCGCCCTGTTGGCCTTCAATCAGAGCTACTGGGGGATTCCGGGTATCGCCTGCGCCGGCGTCATGTACTACCTGCTGACCCGCGTGACGGGCATCCCCCTGACGGAAGCCCAGCTCTTGGCGTCCAAGGGCCCCGCCTACGCCGAGTACCAAAGTCGGGTGCCGGCCTTCTGGCCGCGGAAGCCCCTGCGGTAATTTTCTGGCGCTCCGGGTTGCCACCGACGACGGAAACGCCACTGATGGTGGCGTGCCGCTCATCGACACCATCCTCGCCAAAGACCTCCTCCCCGACGGCGCCATCCGCTGGGGTATCCGCCGGCTCCTCAAACAACGCCTGCGCGACGAACGCCCCGACGACAACGTCGCGCGCATCGCACAGGTCGATCGCTTTGCCGCGCAACTCCGCTCGATGCCGGTCGCCGTCGAAACGAAAGCCGCCAACGACCAGCACTACGAGGTACCGGCGGCCTTCTATAAGCTCTGCCTGGGTCCCCGCCTGAAATACTCGTCGTGCTTTTACACCCTGGGCACGGAAACCATCGGCCAAGCCGAGGAGACGATGTTGGCGCTGACCTGCAAGCGCGCCGAATTGGCCGACGGGATGGAAATCCTCGAGCTCGGCTGTGGTTGGGGATCGCTCACCCTCTGGATGGCGGAGCACTACCCGAACGCCCGGATCACCGGAGTCTCCAATTCCGCCTCCCAACGGGCCCATATCGAGGGCGAATGCGCGAAGCGCGGTTTCCGCAACGTCCGGATCATCACGCAGGACATGAACCTCTTCGCCGCCGAGGCCGGCCGGTTCGACCGGGTCGTCTCGGTCGAGATGTTCGAACATATGAAGAACTGGGCCGAGCTCATGCGCCGCATCGGCGGCTGGCTCAAGCCGGGCGGGAAGCTCTTCTTCCACGTCTTCACGCACCGCGACATCGCCTACCATTTCGAGACCAAGGACGGCTCGGACTGGATGTCCCGACACTTCTTCACCGGCGGGATCATGCCCTCCAACGACCTGGCGATGCGCTTCCAGGATGACCTGAAGCTCGAAACGCATTGGGAAGTCGAAGGCCGCCACTACGGCCAGACGGCCGAGCACTGGCTCCAGAACACCGATGCCCATCGCGCGGAAGTCCTGCGCATCTTCGCCGAGACCTATGGCCCGGAGCAGGCCCGCAAGTGGCTCGCTTACTGGCGCATCTTCTTCATGGCCTGCGCCGAGCTCTGGAACTACCGGGGCGGCGCGGAGTGGATGGTCTGTCATTACCGCTTCGCCAAGAAGTAAGCCCGCCAAGTCCGCGTTTGCCTCCCGGCCGTTCCATCGTTTGCTCGGCGCATGCAGAGCTACGATGAAATGGGCGTGCCGATGGAACGGTGGCAGATCGGTGCCTCGACCT
This sequence comes from Opitutus sp. GAS368, assembly GCA_943330755.2. Lineage (GTDB taxonomy): Bacteria > Verrucomicrobiota > Verrucomicrobiia > Opitutales > UBA953 > UBA953. The sequence continues at coordinate 8,262 of CALQIY020000009.1, read as the reverse complement.
ACGAAACCTGTCTCACGCGCGGCGCCCGGCTCCTCCGCTGGCGCCTGAGCCTCCCCACGGGCAACCGCGAGATCCTGCACTGGCCCGCCGGCGCCGACTGCGCGCCCGACAAGATCGGCCTCGTGCGCGGCGGCAACCCCATCCTCTTCCCGTTCATGGGCCGCAACTACGCGGACGGCGAGAAGTTCGCGTGGAAAGACGCGGAGGGCGTCAAACGCCCGATGCCGCAGCACGGTTTCGCCCGCGACTGCCGGTTCGAAATCATCGAAAGCAGCGACCGGCACGCCTTGGTCCGCCTGGTGCCCGACGATCGCGCCCGCGCCTGCTACCCGTTCGCCTACGAATTCCGCATCCGCTACGAATTCCGCGAACTCTTCCTGCGCTGCACCTTCGAATTCGAGAACCTCGATAGCCGTCCGCTGCCTTGGTGCGCCGGGCATCACTTCTATTTCACGCTCCCGTGGCACGCGGGCCTCAGCCGGCGCGACTACCTGCTGAAGATCGCCTCCAAGAAGCAGTGGCGGCACGCCGCCGACGGCAAACTCATCCCTTTCGGTGAACTCAAGGGCCGGACCGAATTCGCCTTCGACGATCCGCACCTCCCGGACTGCATCTTCACCAACCTGAAGGATGCGACGGTGTCCTTCGGCCCGCGCTCCGGGGAAGAGAACCTCACCGTGAAGGTGGGGGAAGAACCGATTCCGGATGCGTGGACGACCGTCGTCACGTGGACCCCGGATGCGGAAGCGCCTTTCTACTGCGTCGAGCCTTGGATGGGGCCGCCCAACAGCCCCGAACACAAGAACGGGCTCCGTTTTGCGGAGCCCGGTCGGGTCGAGACCTTCGTCACCGAAGTCTCGTTGCTGTAAGCGACCAGCGGCCGCCGACGGCTTACTTGTTGCCGGCCTTCTCGATGGGGAGACGGGTACCAGGGGCCTTCTTGGTCGGAGCCTTGGACGGCGCCGGCTTGGCGGCCGGGGCGGTCACGGCCGGAACCGGGACGAGGCCACCGTTGTCGATGACGAGGGGAGCACCGGTGAAGACCGGGCCGCCATCGGTGACAGGGCTAGGGGCCTTGTCTGGGCCGAAGCAGCCGACGAGGACGAAAGAGAGGGCGGAGAGAACGAACAGGTTGCGTGCCATGACGGTGGAGTTAGGTTGGTCGGACTTTACCGAGCATGTCCTCCCGCTCAAGCGCAGATTCTCATCCCCACGTGCTCTTCATCTGCACGGGCAACTTCTACCGAAGCCGCCACGCCGAGGCACTGTTCAATTGGCATGCCCGCCGCGAGGACCTGCCTTTTCGGGCCTTTTCCCGCGGTCTGCTGACCTCCATGGTCGCCGACGAACCGACCCGGATTTCGGTCGATACACGGGCCCGCCTCAAGCACCTCGGCATCCGGGAAGACCACACCGGCCCAGAACCCGTGCAACTCCGACCCGAGGACCTGGCCCGCGCCCACCGCTCGATCGCTCTCAAGAAAGACGAACACTACGCCATGATGCTCAAGGCCCACCCCGAGTGGGCTGACCGCATCGAGTACTGGCAGGTTCATGACATCGACTGCGCGCAGCCGGCGGACGCGCTCCCGCAGATCGAGGCACTGGTCCTCGGTCTGGTGGAGACGTTCCGGCGGAACGGCTAACTAAGCTCAGGCCGCGGCGCCCGCATCCGCGCGGCGCAAGGACTCAAGCATCTCGGCGGCCTCGTTGAGCAGGGTGCGCAATTCGGCCATGGTTTCGGCACCGACGTCGGCCTTGGTCAAGGCGGCTTCCTTCAAGGCTTCGGAGCGGACGGCCAATTCCTTGGCGAGTTCGTGCGCGGCGGTGATGGTACGGACCTTGAGTTCGCGGGTGCGGGCGTCGAGACGGGCGGCGAGCTTATCGATGTCCGAACCCAGCGTGCGGCTCTTCTCCTTGAGTTCAGCGGCGAGAATACGGGCGTCGGGGACGCGACGGAGATCCTGGACCAGACCGACCTTCTCGAGGGACCAGATGATCCACTTGGTCGGGTCGAACTGCCAAGCCTTCACGCCATTGCGGTAGTCGTGCTGGAACTCGTGGTGATAGTTATGGTAGCCCTCACCGAAGGTGAGCAAAGCCACGGCACCGGAGTCGCGAGCGCTGTGGGTGGTCGAATAAGGGCGACGACCGAACATGTGGCACAGCGAGTTGATGCAGAAGGTGCCCTGCTGCACCACGACCGTCCGGAGCAGGCCAGCGATGAGGAAGGCGGCCAAGGCGGTCATCCAAGGGGATTCGTAGCCATTGAAGTAACCCCACGCCCAGCCCAAGAGGGCCGGGGTGACGAACCCAACGACCAAACCAATCCACTGGACGTAGCGGTGCTGCCACATCACGAGCGGGTCGGCTTCAAGGTCCTTCACGTTGGTGACGGGGGGCTTTGGCTTCAGACGGAAGAGCAACCAGCCGATATGGGCGTAAAAGAAGCCCTTGGAGATGTCGTACGGGTCTTCGTCTTCATCGACATGCTTATGGTGGATGCGGTGGTCGGCGGACCAATCCAGGGCCGAATTCTCGAAAGAAGCGGCGCCAAACAGGAGGACGAACAGCTTCACCGGCCACTTGGCCTTGAAGGACAGGTGAGAGAAGAGGCGGTGGTAGCCCAAGGTGATGCCGAAACCGGTGGCGTAATAGTAGAAAACGAACAGCGCCCAGATGAAGGGCCAGCCCTGCACCTTACCAGGAGTACCGTCGGCCATCTGGTACTGGGTCCACAGGAACCAGGGCACCACGGTCAAAGACAACAAGGCCGTACCGATCAAGAAAATGGAGGTGATCCATTCGATGCGGTAGATCGGGAAATTCCTAAACTTCATACAGGCCGAGATTGCGGAGGGGAATCGGCAGAGGCGAGACGAATCGAGGCCGTGGAAAAACGGCTCTTTCGATTGCCTAACAACGGAGCACTCCCGAAAACACATCAAAAAATGCGTTTTTCAGGTAATGCTCCGCATTAGAAAGCGGATTTTAAAATCACTCGCCGCGGGCGCGACGACGACCGAGCGAATTCTTCACCGCGAAGATGCGCACCGGCTCGCGCGTCTTCACCCAAACATTCTTCTCCTTCAGCAGTTTCGGCGGCAAGCTCTGGCACGCGTCACCAAAAGAGGTGACCGGCACGCGCTCGCCTTTCGGCGTGTTGTTGAAAGCCGAGGCGGTGTCGGCGATCTTTTCGGCGACCTCGCGCGGATCATCGTCCTCGAGGATTTGGACGACCCAACCCACCAGGTCCTTGGGGAGGCCCTCTTCGGGCTCGCTGACCAAGACGAGGTGCTGCTTCTTCGCCGGCTTCTCGCGCTCGACGACATCCTCGGCCGCCGCTTCACGGATCTGGTTGAGGATGGCAGCGGCCAAACGGACATCCACGCCGTTTTCCTTCAGGACTTTCTGCACGAGTTCGATGTCTACCTTGGCCATAGGCCCCTAACAGAGACCATCCCCACCTGCATGGGAAGCCGGAGTTATTCGCAACGCCTCTGGTCAAGGGCGGGGGCGGCGGTGACGTTGAATCGTTGGATGGTTGATTCGTTGATTGGAGTAGGAAAAAGGGCACGGGAGGCCTCGTTAATCCTCCCACCAACTCCCCTAACCGCCATCCCCCTATCCCCCATCCCCCTATCCCCCATCCCCTCCTTTCAATACCTTGCCTCCCCCTCCTTTCCGCTCCTTAACCAAGGCGATGCCGGAACAGACCAAAGTCATGGGTAAGGATTGGGCGGATGCGCGCCGCGAGGGGAGCGTCGACCGTTTACGTCTGACGTTGCAGACCGCCCTGGCGAACCACACCGCGATCACGTTCGAGTTGGGCTGCGGCCATGGACATTGGCTCACCGCTTACGGGGCGGCCCATCCGGCGGAATTCTGCGTGGGCATCGACCTGGTCACCCACCGCGTCGAGCGCTCGCAACGCAAGCAGGTCTTGGGCAAACTCACGAACGTGGTCTTCCTGAAGGCCGAAGCGACCGAGTTCCTCGACGCTTTGTTGCCGACGCAGAAGCTCGCCAAGATCTTCATCCTTTATCCGGATCCTTGGCCGAAGAAGCGGCATCAGAAGAACCGTTTCATCAACGCGGCGAACCTCGATCGGCTCGCGGACCATGCCGTCGCCGGCACCACGCTGCATTTCCGGACCGACTCGGAAGCCTATCACGACTGGACGCGCGAGCACCTCTCGGCGCATCCGCGGTGGCAACTCGTCGAAGGAACCCCTTGGCCGTTTGAGCGCACCACTTTCTTCGAAGACATGATGAAGGCGAAAAGAGATTTGCTCGCGGTCCGCTTGCCTTAATTAGGTCAATCTTTGCCCCATCGGGGGATTGTTAAAATCAGGCACGCGTCCCGCTTTCCCTTGCCTAGTTAACAATCATATCTAGTCATTTAGCCGTGAAGTCCTTCCGCCACACCCGCATCACGTTCACGATTGGTCCGGCCACCGAGTCCGAGGCCAATTTAGAGGCGATTATCAAGGCCGGAGCCGATGTGGTCCGCCTGAATATGGCTCACGCCGACCACGCCTGGGTCCGGGCCACCGTCGCGCGGGTGCGTAAAGTCAGCCAAAAGGTCGGCAAGGAATTGGCCGTGATGATGGATATCAAAGGTCCCGAAATCCGGACCGGCGCCCGGACCGAACCCACCCAGTTGACCACCGGACAACTCGTCGATGTCACTGGCTCCAGCGAGCCTAAGTCCGACGGCGATATCCTCATCATCCCGACCAACTACCCGAAGATGATCAGCGCGGTGCCGGTCGGCGGCGTCGTCCTCGTTGACAACGGGCTCATCCAGCTGCGCGTGCTCGAACAGAAGGCCGACCGCCTGCGTTGCAAGGTCGAGCAGCCCGGCCCGCTCGGTAGCCGCCGCCACATCAACCTCCCCGGCGTGAAGGTCGACCTCCCTGCCCTCACCGACAAGGACCGGGCCGACGTGGCCGTCGGTTGCGAGGTCGGGGTCGACTTCTACGCGTTGTCCTTCGTGCGCGAGGCGGCCGACGTCGACGCGCTCCGCGCCCTGCTGCTCGAGCATCACTCCAAGGCCCACATCATCGCGAAGATCGAAGACCAGTCCGCCATCGAACACCTCGGCGACATTCTCCGCGCCACCGATGCCCTCATGGTGGCCCGCGGCGACCTTGGCATCGAAATCCCTTACGAGACCCTGCCGCTCATCCAGCGCAAGGCCGTCGCCATGGCCATCGCCGCCCGCAAGCCGGTCATCGTCGCGACACACATGCTGGAGTCGATGATCCAGAACCCGGTGCCGACCCGCGCCGAGGTGACCGACGTCTCCAATGCCGTCCTGGAACTGGCCGACTCGGTCATGCTTTCGGGCGAAACCACCACGGGCAAGCACCCCATCCGTTGCGTCGAGGTGATGTCCCGCATCGCCTCCACGACCGAACGCGAACTCCCGGTCGTGCTCTCCGCGGAACAACCGAACGAGACCCCCAAGATCAAACTTCTCCGCGCCGCGGCCAGCTTGGCGCAGGACCTCGGCAACGCGGGGATCATCGCGTTCACGCGCAATGGCGACGTCCCGCGCACGCTCTCGTCCCTCCGTGCCGTGGGTTCGCCCATCTACGCTTTCATGGAAGAGGAAGCCGTCCATCGGAAGATGTCCCTCCTCTGGGGCGTCTCGTCCTTCCAGATGCCCTTCAGCCCCAAGGCCGACGAGAACATCACCGCCGCTTTGGTCCGCCTCCGCAATGAAGGCCTCTGCCAGCCCGGCCAGGTCCTCGTGATCGTGACCAACGTCATCCTCGGGCCGCAGGTCATCGACTCCGTCCAGCTCCGCGCGGTCCCGCCGCCCGAAGGCACGGAATTGAGTTAAGAAAAGGTCGGGAGGGTTGGTTGATTGGTTGAATGGTTGATTCGTTGATTTGAAGAGAGGTCACACGCTGGCTTTCGCATCCCTTTCTAATCAACCATCCAACGATTCAACGATTGGCCTCAAAATACCGCTTCGCCAACGCCTGCGTGCCGCAGTCGCCATCACCCGCGGCGACGACGTCGGCATAGAGTTTCGCGGCGAGCTCGAGGCCCGGCAGCGAGAGTTTCTGCTCGCGGCAGACTTCCAGCGCGAGGCCGATATCCTTGACGAAGTGCTTCACGTAGAAGCCCGGGGCGAAGTCGCCCTTGAGCACGCGCGGCGCCAGGTTGAGCAAAGCCCAGCTGGAAGCCCCGCCCCCGGAAAGCGCCTTCAGCACGGCGTCTAGATCCAGCCCATTCGCACGCGCAAACGCCAAGGCTTCCGCCATGGCCACCATCCCGGAAGCGATGGCGATTTGGTTGGCGAGCTTGCAGAGCTGGCCGGCACCAGGCCCACCCTGCAAGGAGATGGTCTTACCCATGGCCTCAAAAAGCGGGCGGGCTTTTTCATAATCCGCCGAGGCACCCCCGACCATGATGGTGAGCGTCGCCTCACGGGCGCCGCGGTCGCCACCCGAGACGGGTGCATCCAAGGGCAGGCACCCTTGGGCCGTCGCGGCTGCCGCTAGCTGGCGGGCCAACGAGGGACTGGAGGTCGTCATGTCGATGAGCAGACAGCCAGCGCGAGCCGTGCTCAGGAAGCCCTGCCAGACTTCTTCGACGTCATTCGGATAGCCGACCATGGAGATGGCGGCGTCGGCCCCGTGCGCGGCTGCGGCCGGCGACTCCGCCCAATGGGCGCCCGCGGCAAGCAGGTCGGCGGCCTTCGACTTGGTCCGGGTATACACGAAGACCTCATGGCCAGCCTTCAGCAGATGGCCCGCCATGCTCTTCCCCATGACCCCAGTGCCGACGAACGCGATTTTCATAGGGCGAAGGAAAGCAGAAGGACGGACTGAGTCGAGGACAGCATCGAGGGCTGAATTGAATCGGGCAGGATCAGCACGCAGTGCTGACCCTACCCAGGGCAAGCCCCATCCGCCAACCGCCACAACCTAAGCCGTCCCTACCTACCGCTTGCCCTCCCCGGCGAAATCCTCGAACCTCCGGACATGGCCTCGGCCCCTCTTTCCGTCAGCGAACTTTCCGACGTCCTCAAGGGCCACGTCAACGGGCTCGGCACGATCGAAGTGCAGGGCGAAATCTCGGGCTACAAGACCTACCCTTCCGGCCACCACTACTTCTCGCTCAAAGACGCCGAGGCCAAGGTCGACTGCGTGCTCTACAGTTTCCAGGCCCGCTGGATCAAGGTGCCGCTCCGCGACGGCCTGAGCGTGGTGATGAAGGCGAAGGTCGATTTCTACGGCAAGAGCGGGAAACTGTCCCTCATCGTCGACTCGCTCAAACCCGCCGGCGAAGGTGACCTCTTCAAGAAGTTCACCGAGCTCCTCGCGAAGCTGAAGGCCGAAGGGCTCTTCGAGGACGCGCTCAAACGCCCTCTCCCCGAGTTCCCGAAGACGGTGGCCTTCGTGACCTCCGAGATCGGTTCGGTCTGGCATGACTTCACCGAAATCCTGAAGACCCGCGGGTGGCGCGGCACCGTCTGGCTCGTACCCGCCCGCGTCCAAGGCGACACCTGCCCAGGCTCCGTGATCCAAGGCCTCAAGCAGGCCAACGCCATCCCCGGCATCGACCTCATCGTCGTCGGCCGCGGCGGCGGTTCGATGGAAGACCTTTGGGGCTTCAACGACGAAGCGCTCGTCCGGGCCGTCCGCGCGAGCGCGACCCCGGTGATCTCCGCGGTCGGACACCAAACCGACTTCACGCTGTGCGACTACGCCGCCGACCGCCGCGCGGAAACCCCGACGGCCGCCGCCGAACTCATCGCTTCAGGTCAGACCAAGTTGCGTGAGCGACTCCGCCTCTTGGAGTCCGAACTGCAGCGCCATTCGCCCAAGGCGAAGCTGCAGTCGTGGTATCGCGACCTCGACCTGCTCTACGCCAAACTCGAAAGCACGGCCGAGGAATACCTCGCGGACCGCCGGCACCGGTTGTCCGAACTCGGCAGCGACCTCCATCGGCTCTCGCCCAAGGCGCGCCTCGGCGTCTCCCGCGAAAAGCTGAACCAACTCGGCAAGCGCCTCCGGTCGGCCGGTTTCGAATCCGTCCTCGCGCGCGGCTACAGCATCGTGCGCGACGCCGACGGCACCGTGATCAGCACCAGTAAAGGCGTGACCACGGGACGTAAGCTTCGGCTGAAGTTCGCGGACGGCGAAGCCGACGCGACGGGCGGTTAGTACGCCTTCGCCATCACGACGCGGCGGGCGCTGGGCTCGCCGGTGACGATGCACTTGCCGGGCTCGGCCTTCGCATC
>CALQIY020000008.1 GCA_943330755.2 Opitutus sp. GAS368 | reverse complement strand
CTCTCCGACGAAATCGATGGCCTCGTGCACGTTTCCCAGCTCGCCGAACAGCGCGTTGAGAACGTCAAGGACATCGTCAAGGTCGGCCAGGAAGTCACGGCTCGCGTCATCAAGATCGACAAGGAAGACCGTCGCATCGGTCTCTCGATCAAGGCCGCGAACTACGACCCCGAGCGCCTGCAGGCCGAAATCAGCTCCTACGAGCGCATCAAGGGCCCGTCCACGGGCGGCGCTCCGGCTCCGTCGGCTGGCGGTTCGTCCTCGTCCTCCTCGGGCAGCGGCGACTTCAACAGCCTCGGCGACCTCCTCGACAAGGCCGGCAACTAAGCGCTCACCGCGCTCCCAACAAGACCCCGGGCAACCGGGGTCTTTTTTTGTGCCCAAAGCCCGCGGCGGCCATTAAGTTGGCGTCATGTTGGCCTGGACCAATCCCCTGCCCTTCGCGCTCGAGGCCGAGCACGTCTGGCTGGGACTGCGTCTGGTCGCCGGCCTGTTTGTCATCATCAGGGTCGTCCGCGCGCGCGTCACGCTGAGCTACGCCTTGCTCTGGGTACCGGCGGTGCTCTTCTTCCCGCTCATCACCGCCGCGGTGATTTTCCTCTTCGGCGGCCGCAAGCACAGCGCCTTGGCGAAAGCCAAGCAAGGCATCATGGCCTCGGCCCGGCGGCTGGCGGGCCCGGTGACGCCGGCGGGCAACGCGTTCCGCATGCTGGGCGACCGGGCCGGGCGCGACACCTTGGAAGCGCTGGAGGCGGAGATCCTCGCCGCCCGGCACCGCATTCATATCTCCACGTACATCCTCTCCCCGGACGCCGTCGGTCGCGAAATCAGGAGCCTCCTCGTGCGCCGCGCCCGGGAAGGCATCGAGGTCCGTTTACTGGTGGACGCCGTCGGCAGCTGGGGTACGCCGATGCGCCTCGGGCGCACGCTGGTCAAGGCCGGCGGGCAGGTGGCGCGCTTCAACCCCGTGCTGCCGATGCAGGGTAAGGGCTCGGCGAACTGGCGCAACCACCGCAAGATCGCGGTCTTCGATGGCCAGGTCGCCATCATCGGCGGACAGAACCTCGGGCTCGCCTACATGGGTCGCGAGCCTTCCAACCGACGCTTCCGCGACTGCTCGTTCCGCTTGGCCGGGCCCGCCGCGGCGGCGCTCGAACAAGTCTTCATCGCGGATTGGTGCCAAGCCACCGACACCGACCCGGCGACGTTCGCGGACCTCCTCCACAACCGACCCGCCCCCCAAGGCGAAGCCGACGTCGACGTCATCGCCTCGGGCCCCGACTGCGTGAACGACCCGCTCTGGGAGAAATACGTCGCGTTGATCGAGAACGCGCGCGTCTCGCTCACGATCGTGACGCCCTACTTCGTGCCTGATAAAGCGCTCTTCCGCCTACTCGTCGCCGCCGCCGCCAAAGGCCGGCGCGTCCGCGTGCTGGTCCCGCGCCGCTCCGACCATCGCCTGCTCGACTTCGCGCGCCGCTGGTACCTGCGGCAGCTCAAGGAAGCCGGGGCGGAGATCCTCTTCTTCAAGCCCGACGTCCTGCACGCCAAGCTCTTCATCGCCGACGACGAGAGCCTCGTCATCGGCTCCGCGAACCTCGACATGCGTTCGCTCTTCCTGAACTACGAGATCGCGGCCGTCGTGCGCGACCCCGCGGCCTTGACCGCGGTGAAAGGGTTCGTGACGAGCCTGGAGGCCGAGTCTTCCCCGTATTCGGAAGACCTCTACCGACGCAGCCGCACGTGGAGAGGCCGCATGACCGAAGCCATCTCGAAGACCTTGGCCCCGCTGCTTTGACTCAGCCCAAGAAGGCGTGCAGGCGAACGCTCAAGCCCGTATCGGGGAGCAGGAAGCCGTCATGGCCCGCATCGGTGACCACTTCCAAGTAGGCTGCATTGACGCCCACCGCGGTCGCCGCCGCGACCACCATGCGCAGCTCGCTCGTGGGGTAGAGCCAATCACTGGAGAAGCCGACGGCGAGGACCTCGGGGCCATCTTGCTGGAACAAGCGGCCCGCGGCCGCGCGGGCGGTCAGGTCGAAACGGTCGACGGCGCGCGTGATGCGCAGCCAGCTGTTGGCATCGAAGCGCTTCACGAAAGCCTGCCCTTGATGGTTCAGGTAACTCTCGACCTGCCAGAAGACGGGGTCCTTGGGCTGGGCGCCGGGGACGCGGGTGCGGCCGAACTTCTGGTCGAACGCCGCGGACGACAGGTAACTGATGTGGCTGATCATGCGGCCGACGGCCAAGCCGGAATCCGGCCCTTCGCCGGGGGTATAATGGCCACCGCGGAAATTGGGGTCCGTCTCCACGCAAGCCCGGGAGGCGGCGTTGAGCGCGATCGCCATCGGCGACTGACTCAGCCCGGCGGCCAAGATCGCGATGCGGCCGACCTCGGTCGGATAGTCGCCGGACCAAAGCAAAGCCTGCATGCCGCCCATGGAGCCGCCGACGACCGCGTGGAGTTTGGTGATGCCGAGATGGCGGACCACCATGCGTTGCCCGCGGACGATGTCCCCCAGCGTGATCTCCGGAAAATAGCCGCCGAAGCGTTGGCCGGTGCGAGGGTCGATGGAGAGGGGGCCCGTGGAGCCGCGGCAACCACCGATGCAATTGACGCCGATGACGAAGAAACGGTCGGTGTCGATGGCCTTACCGGGACCGACGAAATGATCCCACCAACCCGCCTTGGGGTCCGTGGGCGCATACCGTCCGGCCAAATGGTGGTCACCGCTCAGCGCGTGCGGCACCAGGATGGCATTCGACTTATCGGGGAGCAGTTTCCCGTAGGTCTCGTAGCGGAGCGTCAGGCCCGGCAGTTCGCCCCCCAGCTCGAGCGGAAAGGGCTCGGTCGAAACGAAGTCCTGAAAGGACGTAGGGCCGAGCTCACGCGGGGCCGCAGACTGGACCGAACGGTCGGACATGCGTGACACGAGAGAAACCAGACCGGGACGGCTGGCAAGTGGCCATTCGGTGTTGCCACGTCATAAGGCTCAGCAAACTACCCCCATGGCCCAGGGACATCGACACGACGACCAATGTTGCGGGGGCAGCCCCCTGCCCCGGGTCGAAGCGGCCATCGTCCGGATGAAGGAGCGCGCCCTCCGGGTCACCGCCCCCCGTTTGGCGATGCTGAACATCTTGGCGGGAGCCACCCGGCCCCTGAGCGCCGAGGAGATCCATGCCGCCGCCGGCGATGGCGCCTTGGACCTCGTCACCGTCTACCGGAGCCTCGGCGCCTTGGACGAGGCCGGCATCGTGCAACGGCACCCGCTGGAGCGCGGCCGCAGCCTCTACGCCCTCGTGGCCCCGGGCCATCATCACCACCACGTGATCTGTCGCCGCTGCGGCAGCATCGAACGCCTCCCCGGGTGCGACACCAGTCGCCTCGAAGCCGCGGCCCGCGGCAAAGGCTTTTCCGACCTGACCCACATCATGGAGATCTACGGCATCTGCCCGACCTGCTCCACCAAGACCCCTTCCCATGCCTGATTTTCCCAAGACTGCTTTCATCCTCGGTGCCGGCCTCGGCACGCGCCTGCGTCCGCTGACGGAGCATTGCCCGAAACCCCTGCTCCCGCTGGGCGGCAAGCCGATGGTGGAGCGCGCGATCGCCCAACTGTACGCCGCCGGCACGCGCCGTTTCCTGATCAACACGCACCACTGTCCGGAAGCCTGGACGCAGGCGTTCCCGACGGGCCGCTGGCAGGATGCCGAAATCCAGTTCGTGCACGAACCTGTCCTCCTCGAAACCGGCGGCGGCTTGGCGAACATCACGCAGTTCCTGGGCGCCGACGATGCGCACCTCGTCGTCTGGAACGGCGACATCCTCGCGGGCGTCAACCTGGCCGAGGCGTATGCGCACCATACCACCAACGGGGCCGAAGCCACGCTCGTCGTGCGCGAAAAAGGCCCGAACGCCAACGTCCGCATCACCGACGACGGCTTCGTGACCGACCTCCGCGACCGCCTCGGCAAGACCGACCCCTCCTATCAGTACACCGGCATCTGCTTCGTCACCCGCGCCTTCGCGGCCGGCGTCCCGCCGGCGAGCGTCTCGCTCGTCGAACACTTCCTCACCCGCGTGCAAGCCACGCCTGGTTCCGTGCAGGGTTACCTCGACACCTCGACCCATTGGCACGACCTCGGGACCGTGGAAGAATACCAACAGGTGAAGGCCGAAATCGAAAAGCCCGTCCGCGGGGCGATCGCCACGGCCGACGCCGCCAAGCTCTTTGGTTACACCCTCACGGCCGGCGAAGCCCCGCTCAAAGGTGGCTCGGGCCGACGCTTCCATCGCGTGGCGAAGCCCGACGGTAGCACGGCCATGCTCTGCATCTACGATGACGCCCGCCCGGAGAACCTCGGCTACGGCCGCCTCGGCCACACGCTCTTTGCCGCCGGCATCCACGTCCCGCAGGTCCTCGCCGAAGATACCGACGCGGGCGTCCTCGTGATGGAAGACCTCGGTGACACCGACCTCTGGTCGCTCTCCCAGCAGCCCACCTTCCCTTGGCCCGCCGTCGCTTCCGCCTTGGAACAGGTCGCCCATCTCCATCGCCTCGGCGCCGAAGCCGTGCAGACCGCGGGCGTGCCCTTGATGGAGCCGTTTGGCGACAAACTCTACGCGTGGGAGCGCCAGTACTTCACGGACAACGTCCTCGCCGGCCGTAAGCCCGACCGCGACCTCCAGAATGAAATGGCCACGCTCGCCAAGGAACTGAACGCCCGACCGCCGGTGCTCGTGCACCGCGACTTCCAATCCCAGAACCTCCTCGTCCGGGACGGCCAGACCTACCTGATCGACTTCCAAGGCGCCCGCCTCGGTTGCGCATTCTACGACTACGCCTCGCTCGCCTTCGACCCGTACCTGACCTGCAAGGACATGGACCTCTGGCGCATCGAAATCGAAGACCACGCCCGCGAAGTCGCCGACTGGAAGGGCTCGCTCGACGAGTTCTCGCACCTCCTGCACATCGCCGCGACCCAGCGGCTCCTGCAGGCCTGCGGCGCCTACGCCTTCCTCGGCCGCAAGCAAGGCCGGGCGGACTTCCTCGCGCACCTGCCGCAAGGCCTCCGCAACCTCACGATCGCCGCCTCCCTCTGCGGGAAGCGACGCATCGCGCGGCTTGCGGAAGAACTCGCGGGCGCGACGGCGGTCAGCCGTTGACCTGCTCGTCGAGGAAGCGGACGACCTCGTCCTCCGTCATCCGGACCTGCTCCAGCGTATCGCGGTTGCGGACCGTCACGCCGGCGTCCTTCTCGATCGTGTCGAAGTCGATGGTGATGCCGAAGGGCGTGCCGATTTCGTCCTGGCGACGGTAGCGGCGGCCGATGTTGCCGGACTCGTCGTAGAAGACGTTGAAGCGCTTCTTGAGGCGGCGATAGAGGGCTTCGGCCCGCTCCACGAGGGCGGGCTTGTTCTTCAGCAGCGGGAAGACCGCGGCCTTGAACGGGGCCACGCGGGCCGGCAGGCGCAGGACGACGCGCTTTTCGCCTTCGACCTCGTCCTCATGGTAGGCCGTGGTGAGCAAGGCGAGGAACACGCGGTCGACGCCGACGGACGGCTCGATGACGTGCGGGATGAAGCGGGCCTTGGCGGCCTCGTCGAACCAATCGAGCTTGGTGCCGGACACATCGCTGTGCTGCGTGAGGTCGAAGTCGCCGCGGGCGGCGACACCCTGCAGTTCCTGGACGCCGAAGGGGAACTCGAACATGATGTCCGTGGTGCCCTTGGAGTAGTGGGCGAGCTTTTCGGTCGGGTGCGGGTAGAGCGAGAGCTTGGCGCGCGGGATGCCGATGGACTCGAACCAGGCGAGGCAACCCTCGATCCAGCCTTGGTGGGCGGTCTGCCAATCGGCGGACGGGGCGATGAAGTATTCGATCTCCATCTGCTCGAACTCGCGGGAGCGGAAGATGAAGTTGCGCGGGTTGATCTCGTTGCGGAAGGCCTTGCCGACCTGGGCGATGCCGAAGGGCAGCTTCACGCGGCCCGTGTCGACGACGTTCTTGAAGTTGATGAAGATGCCCTGCGCCGTTTCGGGGCGGAGGTAGGCCGTCGCGGAAGCGTCCTGCATGGCGCCCACGTAGGTCTGGAACATCATGTTGAACGAACGCGGAGGCGTCAGGGAGCCCGGCTTGCCGGTGGCCGGCGACGGGATGAGGGCGTGCTCCTCGGGCTTCGCTTCGGTGTAGTCCTTGAGCGTCAGCGGCTCGAGCGCACCCTGCTTGGCCTGCTTGCGCTTCATCTCATTGGCCATCTCCTCGGCCTTGGCCTGCATCGTCTCGTCTTCGAGGACGGAAACATAACCGATGGTCTCGCCGGCCACGCGGACCGGGGCGAAGAACAGCTGGTCGGCGCGGTAGCGCATCTTGGACTCCTTGCAGTCGACCAGCGGATCGGTGAAGTTGTCGATGTGGCCCGAAGCCTTCCAGGTCGTCGGGTGGTGGATGATCGAAGAATCCAGGCCCACGATGTCGTCGCGGCGGTGGACGAAGTCCTGCCACCAAGCCTGCTTGATGTTGTTCTTCAGCTCGACGCCGAGGGGGCCGTAGTCGAAGAAGCCGTTGAAACCGCCGTAGATATCGGAGGAAGGGAAGACGAACCCGCGGCGCTTGCACAGGTTGATGATGTTTTCCATCTTGTCGGTCGGGTCGGCCATGGTCGGGTAAAACCTTTGCTTACCCCTTGGGACGGCAGCCCCGCAAGCCTCTTCCCTCAGCGAGGCTGGGGTTCGGTCGTCAAACCACGCGCTTTCTTGGTCCAAGTGCGGGCGGCGGCGGACACCGCCTTGAACAGTTCCGCGACCTCGGCGGCGGTGCCGTTCATCTTGGCCTCGGTGCCTTCCATGGAAACCGTGAAGGCCTCGAGGGCGGCCCGGGCATCGGCGAGGCGCACCTGCAGCTGACCGATGGTTTCGCCGTCCAACCGACGGTCGGCGGCTTCGGCGGCGGTGCGCAAGGCGGCGCAACTCTCCGTCAGCCGGCGGGCCTTCGCCCCGAGGTTGTCGGGCGAGGTCACCTCGGCGAACGCGGCGGTCGAGGCCGCGAGCCGCGCCGAGAAAGCCGCGGCGTGGGTGGGGTCGGTCTTCGCGTAATACTTGTCGAGGTCCGCTTCGAGTTCTTGGGCGATCAAAGCCAAGTCACGGTTCGTGGCCCGCTCGAGTTCCTTCACCACGCGCTCGATGGCGCGCTGGGTCGTGACCCCGGAGGCCGGAATCTCATCGCGGTCCAGCTTGGCGGGGAGCGGGTCTTGCGCGTCCCAGAACAGTTCGACCTGGAGCATCCCCGATGCCGGACTCACCGCGACGAGGTGGGCCCGCAAGCCGCGTTCCACCTCTTCCTGCAGCCGCGCCCCACGCAGGCGGTCGGCGAAACCCCGATCCTCCAACGTATCGGGGTCGAGGCTGAGGACGACCTCCGGACGCAAGCGCTGGTCCGGATCCACGAAGAGTCCGATGGCGGTGACTTGCCCGACCACCACGCCCTGGACGCGCACGGGCGTGCCGGTCGAGATGCCGTGCACCGAGAAGGCGGGCCGGAAAACCACGCGTACCAACGGGGCATTCCAAGCCCGCCACCAAGACCAAAGCGCACCGCCGCCCGTCACCACGAGGACGGCGAGCAACACGCCGCCCAGGGCGCGACGGCTCATCCGGCGGACTGCGGGTAGCTGCCCAACCACTTGACGATTTCGCAGCGCCCCTTGAGCGCGGCGACGGCCTCTTGGACGGCAGGCGTGTCCCAGTGGCCCGGGAAATCGATGAAGAAGAGGTACTCCCAAGCCCGACGGCGGCTCGGGCGCGACTCGATGCGGATCAAGTTGATCCCGCGGTCGGAAAAGGAACTGAGGGCGGCCTGGAGGGCGCCGGGCTCATGCTTCAACGTGAGGACGACGCTCGTCACCTCTTCCTTCGCGCCGGTGGCGTTGGCCGTGAGGCCGATGACGAAGAACCGCGTGGCGTTGTCGCGGCGATCCTGGATGCCGCGGGCGAGGATGGGGACGCCGCGGGATTCGGCCGCCGTGGCGGAAGCGACGGCCGCGGCCCCTTGCGGTTCACGGGCCACCTGTTCGACGGCGGCCGCGGTGCTGTCGGTCTCGACGAGGGCGGCGTTGGGCGCATGGCGCGACAACCAGCCGCGGCACTGGGCGAGGGCGATGTCCTTGGACAGGACGCGCGTCACGGCATCGAGGGTGCCGAAGCCCACGAGGCATTGCTCGACGGACAACGTCACCTGGGCGACGACCTTGAGTTCGGATTCGGCGAGCAAGTCGAGCGAGTGGCTCACCACGCCCTCGGTGGAATTCTCGACCGGGACGACGCCGTAGGAAGCCTCGCCCGATTCGACGGCGGCGAAGACATCGCCGATCGAACGCAGCGGCAGGGACGGCACGCTCGAGCCGAAGGCCCGCAGCTGGGCCTGTTGCGTGAAGGAACCTTCGGGGCCGAGGTAAGCGACCGGCTTGGCCATCTGGGCGCCGATCGAGAGCGAGATCACCTCGCGGAAGACCGAACGGACACCGGAGGCCGGGATATTCGGGGCGGCCTCGACGAGGGAACTCAGGACCTGCTCTTCACGCTGCGGCGCGTAGACGGGAGCGCCCGTCTTCAATTTGGCTTCGCCGATCGCCCGGGCGACCTCGAGGCGCTCGCCCAGCAGGCGCAGGATCTCGCGGTCGATACGGTCAACCTCGCGGCGATGTTGGTCGAGGCTCATGCGGTCGGTTCGGAAGACGCGGCGTCGGCCGGCGGGGTTTCGAGCGCGACGTTGGCGGAAGTATCCGCGGCCGGCAGGCCCATGTCGGCATCGGTGACGGCCACGGGCGTCGTGGCGCGCGCGATCCACTCGGAAATCTGGGCCGGCGACAGGACGTCGGAAGCAGGCAGCTCGCCCAGGGTGCGCAGGCCCGTGAAATCGAGGAACTTGTCGGTCGTCCCATATTGGATCGGGCGGCCCGGCAGGTCGGCGCGGCCGGTGACGGCGACG
Source organism: Opitutus sp. GAS368 (assembly GCA_943330755.2). Taxonomy (GTDB): domain Bacteria; phylum Verrucomicrobiota; class Verrucomicrobiia; order Opitutales; family UBA953; genus UBA953. The sequence goes on along the minus strand of CALQIY020000008.1, from coordinate 26,885 downwards.
AGCTCGAGTTCCATCAAACGGTTCAAGGCGCTGTCGACGGAAACGCCGCGGATGGCTTCCATTTCCGGACGCGTGACGGGCTGGCGGTAGGCAACGATGGAAAGCGTTTCGAGGGCGGCGGGGCTGAGGCGTTGCGGACGGGGCTCGCCGCGGAGCAAACGGACCCAATCGGCGTAGACCGGTGAAATCACCAAGCGGAAACCCTCCGGCCCTTGGAGGATGCGGCAGGAATCGTTGGCGTCGCGCATCTCGACTTCGAGCGCATCGACCGCCTCGCGGATCTGCGTCGCGGTCAGCAACGTCGGCACCTGATCGATGATATCCTGGATCACCTCTTGCACGGGCTGAGCGACGGCCGGGGCGGGCTCGGTGCCCGGTTCGGAAGCGGGACGCTCTTCCGTCGTCTCGGAGGCCGCCTGGGCATGGTAACGCTGGACGACCTTTTGGATGTCCTTGATGGAGACGGCCTCGGAGGTCGAAAGCAGGAGCGCCTTGATGATTTTCTTAAGGTTGAATTCCACGGGAAAGGGGGACGTAAAATTGGATTGTCGGAAAAGGAGGCGGACGGCAGAGTCGGCCCTTCCCACTTATTAGGGGGGTCCCCCCTACTGACAACCGCAGACTTTTCACACCCTCATGAGCTCCCCTGATTGCACCCGCCAGCACTCCTCCATCGTCGTGGACGGCGCCGATCGCGCCCCCAGCCGCGCCATGCTCCGGGCCGTCGGCTTCACCGATGCCGACTTCCAGAAGCCCGTGGTGGGCGTGGCCTCGACCTGGTCGATGGTGACCCCTTGCAACATGCATATCGACCGACTGGCCGTCGAAGCCTCCAAGGGGGCCGACCAAGCGGGCGGCAAGGGCGTGATTTTCGGCACCATCACCGTCTCGGACGGCATCTCCATGGGCACCCCAGGCATGCGTTACTCCCTGGTTTCCCGCGAGATCATCGCCGACTCCATCGAAGCGGTCGCGGGCGCCGAAGGCTTTGACGGCCTCGTCACCATCGGCGGTTGCGACAAGAACATGCCCGGCTGCGTGATGGCCATGGCCCGCCTCAACCGTCCGTCCGTCTTCGTCTACGGCGGCACCATCGTCCCGGGCCTGCACCGCGGGCAGGCCGCCGACATCGTCACCGTCTTCGAAGCCGTCGGCAAGCATGCCGGCAAGCAGATCGACGATGCCGAGCTCAAGGAAATCGAAAAATGTTCGATCCCAGGCGAAGGCTCCTGTGGCGGCATGTACACCGCCAACACCATGGCCTCGGCCATCGAAGCCCTCGGCCTCAGCCTCCCCGACAGTTCCGCCCAGCTCGCCAACTCCAAGGACAAGCTCGCCGACTGCGAGCGCGCCGGCAAAGCGGTGCTCGAACTCCTGAAGAAGAACATCCGTCCGTCGGATATCCTCTCCAAGAAGGCCTTCGAGAACGCCATCACCGTCGTCATCGCCCTCGGCGGCTCGACGAACGCCGTGCTCCACCTCATCGCGATGGCCCATACCGCGGGCATCAAACTGACCCTCGAGGACTTCGAACGCGTCGGCCGCAAGGTCCCCGTGCTCGCGGACCTCAAGCCCAGCGGCAAGTACAACATGGCCCACTTCGTCCGCATCGGCGGCCTCCAGCCGTTGCTGAAGATGCTGCTCGATAAGGGCCTCCTGCATGGCGATTGCATGACCGTCACCGGCAAAACCGTGGCGGAAAACCTGGCGAACGTCGGCAACTACGCCGCCGACCAGGACGTCGTCCGTCCCTTCGCCAACCCCATCAAGGCCGATAGCCACCTGCGTATCCTCCGCGGCAACCTCGCGCCCGAAGGCTCGGTCGCGAAGATCTCCGGCAAGGAAGGCAACGCCTTCACCGGCAAGGCCATCGTCTACGAGTCGGAAGAAGACTCCCTCAAGGGCATCCTCAGCGGCGAAGTCAAAGATGGCCACGTCATCGTGATCCGCAACGAAGGCCCCAAGGGTGGCCCGGGCATGCGCGAAATGCTCGGACCGACCAGCGCCGTCATGGGCAAGGGCCTCGGCAAGACCATCGCGCTCATCACCGATGGACGTTTCTCGGGCGGCAGCCACGGCTTCGTCGTCGGCCACATCACCCCGGAAGCGGTCGTCGGTGGCGTGCTCGCCATCGTCCAGAACGGCGACACCATCGTCATCGATGCGGTGAAGAACGAGATCAACCTCGCGGTCCCCGCGGAAGAAATCGCCCGTCGCCTGCAGGCTTGGAAGCCCGCTCCGTGCAAGGAAAAGCGCGGCACCTTGGCCAAGTATGCGAAGCTCGTGTCCTCGGCCTCCGATGGCGCGGTGACCGACGCCGACTAAGCGCCGGGAACAGGCCAGCCAGCAGGCGAGGCTCCGGCCTCGCCTGCTTTGTTTTTGCCTAACCTCGGCGACGCGGCAACCTGACCGCATGCCCCGCCCCACCCTGCTCGTCCTTGCCTGCCTCGGCGCGGGCGTCCTCAGCGCCGCCACGGAACCGAATTTCGCGCGGCGCACCCTGACCACGGACTTCTTCACCGAAGGCTGCGCGGTTGGTGACCTCAACGGTGACGGCCAGCCGGACATCGTGGCCGGCCCGCATTGGTTCGAAGGACCCGACTTCCGCGTCCGCCACACCTTGGCGGAAAACCCGGGCCGTCCCTATGACCCCCTTGGCTACTCGGAATCTTTCGTGCAGCTCGTCGGCGACCTCAATGGCGACGGCAAACCCGACGTCATCACCGTCGGCTTCCCCGGGAAGGAAACTTATTGGTACGAGAACCCGGGGGTAAAAACGACGACTCCCTGGAAGCGCCATCTCTTCCTCGCCAAGACCGACAACGAGTCCCCGCACCTCAGCGACCTCGATGGCGACGGCAAACTCGAGCTCGTCTGCATGTCCGAGGGCGCCGTCGGCTTCGTCAAGCTCGCCGCCGACCCCACGCAGCCCGCGAAGTTCACGGCGATCAGCGCCGCCGACCCCAAGAAATATGCGCGTTTCACGCATGGCCTCGGTGTGGGTGACCTGAACGACGACGGCCAACTGGATATCCTGGAACGCAACGGCTGGTGGGAAAACCCCGGCCAGAAAGTCCCCGCCGGGACGCTTTGGACCTTTCACCCCGTCGCCTTTTCGGCGGGCCGTAATGGCGGCGCCCAGATGATCGTCACGGACGTCGATGGCGACGGCTTGGCCGACGTGCTCACCTCGCTCGACGCGCACCGCTTCGGCCTCTCCTGGTTCCAGCAACGCCGCGGACCGAACGGCGACCGCACCTTCATCGAGCACCGCATCCTCGACGACAAACCGGCGAACTCCGTCGGTGGCTTGGCCTTGGGCCAGATGCATGCCTTGGTGCTGAGCAAGCAAGCCGCGGATGGGCGCCCGATCCTCTTCACCGGCAAGCGTTATTGGGCGCACGGACCGAAAGGGGATGCCAATCCCCTCGCCGCGCCCTTGGTGATCGGCCTGACCTGGGCGAAGGACGCCGCCGGCAAGATCGTCTTCACACCGCAAGTCGCGGATGACGACTCCGGCATCGGCACGCAATTTGCCGTCGCGGACCTGAATGGCGATGGCCGCGCCGAAATCGTGACGGCCAACAAAAAAGGCGTCCACATCCTGTCGCCACGCCCGTAAGCGGGGGAACGGGATTGCCTCCCGCCCCTGAAGCGGACATCAACGGGGCGATGGCCTCCACCTTCGCCGCTTACTGCAGCCAACTCATCCACTACCCTGAGTTGGGCTTCGCCCTCGACTTGAGCCGCGCGCCGGCTCCGGCTGGTTTCGCGGAACGCCTCGCGCCCGCGATGCGCCAAGCCTTGGCGGACATGGCGGCCCTCGAAAAAGGGGCGATCGCGAATCCGGACGAAAAGCGGATGGTCGGACACTACTGGCTGCGCGCGCCGGAGTTGGCCCCGAACGCCGCGCTCACCGCCGAGATCCAAGCGGCCGTGCAAGCCATCCACGCCTTTGCCCGCAAAGTACACGCGGGCGAAGTCCGCGGTCAGGCCGGCAAGTTCACCGACCTCCTCTGCATCGGCATCGGTGGCTCGGCCCTCGGCCCGCAATTCGTGGCGGATGCCCTCGGCACCGCGCAGGACGCCTTGCGCGTGCACTTCATCGACAACACGGACCCCGACGGGATTGATCGGGTCTTTGATGCCCTCGGCCAGCGCCTTGGCAGCACCCTCGTCCTGGTCACCTCGAAGTCGGGCAGCACGCCCGAACCGCGCAACGGCCAGATCGAAGCAGCCCTGCGCTGGAAGCAGGCGGGCCTATCCTTCGCGGCCCACGCGGTCGCCGTCACCGGTGAAGGCAGCCAGCTGGACAAGGTCGCCGTCGCCGACCAGTGGCTCGCCCGCTTCCCGATGTGGGATTGGGTCGGCGGCCGCACCAGCGAACTCGGACCCGTCGGGCTTCTGCCTGCCGCATTACAAGGCCTCGACATCGACGGCCTCTTGGCGGGGGCCAAGGCCATGGATGTGCTCACGCGCAATCCAGAGGCGGCCAAGAATCCCGCCGCCCAACTGGCGCTGGCTTGGCATCACCTCACCGAAGGCCGTGGCACCAAGGCCATGGTGGTTTTACCGTACAAAGACCGCCTCCTCCTCTTCTCCCGCTACCTGCAGCAACTCGTCATGGAGTCGCTGGGCAAGGAACACGACCTTGCGGGTCGGCAGGTCTTCCAGGGCCTCACCGTGTACGGCAACAAAGGCTCCACCGACCAACACGCCTATGTCCAACAGCTGCGCGATGGCGTAAACAACTTCTTCGCCGTTTTCATCGAAGTGCTTCAAGACCGCCGGGGCCCGTCTCCGGAAGTCGAACCCGGCGTCACCTCGGGGGATTACCTCCAAGCCTTTCTCCTGGGCTCCCGCGAAGCCCTCTCGGGCAGCGGCCGTGCCAACCTCACCATCACCATCGAAAAGATCGACGCCCACTCGGTCGGCATGCTGATTGCGCTCTTCGAACGGGCGGTAGGACTTTACGCTAACCTGTTGTCTATCAACGCTTACCACCAACCTGGCGTTGAGGCGGGTAAGAAAGCCGCCTCCGAAACCCTTAAGATTCGCGCTCAGGCCCTCGCTGGCTTGGCGAAGGCACCCGGTAAATGGCTAACGACAACCCAGCTCTGCGAGCAAATTGGACTTGTCGGGTCAGAAGAACTGGTGTTCAAAGTTCTCCTGCACGTTTCCTCCAACCCAGGACCTGTTAAACGACAGGAAGCGGGGGACCCCGAGAAAACGACGTTTAGCCATTCCTAACCCCTTTACTCCCCCAAAATCCCCATGAATAAGTCTGCAAATCTGGTCCTCCGCATCGTCGGCGTCATCGCCGCGATTGCTGCCTGCGTCTTCGCCTACCTGCTCAAGGGCAAGGTCGACACCGCTATGGCGAACACCGCTTGGACCACGACCGACACCGAAATCTTGGCGAACAAGCAGTTCGACCTCCGCATGGTCGACATCAACACCAAGGCCAAGAGCCTCTTGGAAGCCAAGCGCACCAAGATCACCGAGCTCGAAGGTAACGTGAAGGACCTCAACGCCGACGTCGCCGACAAGAAGCAGAAGATCGAAGGCCTCACCGCCAACGTCACCACCCTCGAAGGCGAACGCGCCGAGCTCACCCGCAAGCGCGACGAGCTCAACGCCCAGCTCACCGAAGCCAACAGCAAGAAGGACTCCCTCACCGCTGAACTGAACTCCGCCAAGGAAGAACTCGCCAAGGACAAGGAGAAGATCGCTTCCCTCTTCACCAAGGAACAGCTCGACGGCGAAATCGCCAAGGCCAACAAGGCTGAAGAAAACCGCAACACCGCCACCCAGAAGTACGTCCAGCTCTACAACTGGACCGTGGCCACCACCGGCAACAAGCCTCCGTACCCCCGCGACCCTCTCCTCGAAGAAAAGGCTGACACCGTCCAGATCGAGTTCGGTCCGGAAACCATCAAGACCCGCATCGTGGTCATCGACCCTTCCAAGGGCCTCGTCTCCTTCTCCGTCGGCGAACTCAACGGCATCAAGCCCCAGGCTGGTTTCTACGTTCGCATCAACAACGAGAACGTCGGCACGATCCGCGTCGAAGCCGTCCAGGCCGCCCTCTCCACCGCGCAGATCCTGCCTGGTGCGAAGCTCGACCAGTTCACCCGCGGTGGCGTGGTGACCTTGGTGCCTTTCACCGGTAAGATCGCCAACAACTAAGCCGTCCATGCGCCTGCTCCCTGTTTTCGCCGCTGCCGTCGCCCTCTTGGGCCTGGTAGGTTGCGAGACCACGGAGAAGCCCATCGACTCGACCTTGCCCCAAGCCCAACCGGCCTCCTGGCAAGGTGGCCTCCCCGGCCTGAATGCCGGGGGCGGCTCGGGTTTCCGCTAAGATGCCTTCGGCCTCCGCAGACGCACACGGGTCGCCTCGTGGAGCGTCCGGCAGGCTTTGGGTCGTGGCGACTCCGCTCGGCAACCTCGGTGACATCACCGAGCGCGCCAAGGTGGAGTTGGCGGCGTGCGACCTCGTCGCTTGCGAGGACACGCGCGTCACGGGCGGACTGCTCCGGCACCTCGGCCTCAACAAGCCGATGCTGGCCTACCACGAGCACAACGAAAAGGAAGTCGCGGTCGAACTTGCCGACAAGATCGAGCGTGGCGCCGTCGTCGCCCTCATCACCGATGCGGGCACGCCCGGCATCAGCGACCCGGGCTTCCGCGTCACGCGTGAATGCCGCCGCCGCAAGCTCATCGTAACACCCCTGCCTGGTCCGTGCGCCATCGTCACGCTCCTCTCCGCGTCCGGCCTGCCGACCAATGCCTTCCGTTTCGTCGGCTTCCTGGCGCCGAAAACCGCGGCCCGCCGCCGTTTCCTCGAGGGCGCCAAGACCGCCGACGAAACCATCGTGCTGCATGAATCCTGCCACCGCATCGGCGACTTTGCCGATGAGATGTTGGAGATCCTCGGGCCCGATCGGGTCGTCTGCATCGGCCGCGAATTGACCAAGCTGCACGAGACGATCCGCACGGCGCCCTTGGCCGAGCTCGTCCCGGCGCTGAAGGCCGGCTCGCTCAAAGGCGAGTTCACCGTGGCCATCGCGCCCGCGGGCTTCACGCTGTGACCGCATAGCGGGTTGACCTACCTAGCCCTCCGGCCGCATCCTAGCGGCCATGGCGGGTTTCGACGACAGTCTGGTCCGCGAGTTCTTCGAGGTGAACGGCTTCTTCGTACGCCAATCGCGCAAGGCCCCTATGGCCGGAAAACGCAAGCGCCCGGAAGCGGAGGGCGAAGTGTTTTTCCATAATCCCAGGACCGCGACGCCGGGCGAACGGGCGTTCCAACTCTTTGGCGCGGATTTGGTCGGGTTGGGCGATGGCGTGGCCGTCGTCCGCGACTGGCATGGCCAGAAGGCGGTAACGGCCACCACCATCCGGCGCGGGGACTTCCTCGACTTCATCCGGAAAGATGCCTGCGAGACGGCGCAAGAAGCCTGGGCGACCCTCCCCGAGGGCGAGGCGGCGGCGCTGATCAAGATTCTCATCCTGCCCGGCCTGCCCTCCCAGGAGCCTGCCCGCTCGGAAAGCATCCGACTCCTCAAGGAAGCGGGCGTGGACCACGTCATCTCCCTTCGCACCATCGTCGAAAACCTCGTGCAACATGCGGAGACCCCCACCAGCCGCGAGTCGCCGACCTTGGCCTTGCTTCGCCTGCTCCGGGTCTACGATATGGTGCGCACCACCCAACTGGAACTCTTCGGTGGCTCCTCCTCTTCCTCCCGGTGATTCACTCCAGCGCCCAAGTCCATCCCACCGCCCAGCTCGCCCCGGACGTCGAGGTCGGCCCGTTTGCGATCATTGAGGCCGGCGCGCGGGTCGGGGCCGGGTGCGTCATCGCCGCGCACGCCATCATCAAGACCGGGGCCATCCTCGGCCATCAGGTCCGCGTCGACCACTTTGCGGTCATCGGCGGCGACCCGCAGGACCTCTCTTTCGACCGCGCCCTCGTTTCCGGCGTACGCGTCGGTGACCGCACGGTGTTCCGCGAACACGTCACCGTGCACCGGGCCACGAAAGCCGGCGTCGACACGATCATCGGAGCGGACGGCTTGCTCATGGCGGGGGCGCACGTCGCCCACGACTGCGTGCTCGGCGACCACGTGATCCTCGCGAATGGCTGCATGTTGGGCGGGCACGTGCTGGTCGGCGACCGCGCCTTCATCAGCGGCGGCGTGGCCGTGCATCAGTTCTGCCGCATCGGGGGCGGCTCGCTCACCTCGGGCAACGCGGTCATCACGGAAGACGTCCCGCCCAACGCCTTGGCTTACGGGCGCAACGATTGCGCCGGCCTCAATCTCATCGGCCTCCGCCGCCGCGGTTTACCCGTGGAGACCATCGCCGAACTCAAGAAAGCCTATCACCTGGTCTACACCGCCGGCGGCAATTGCGCGGCCCTCGCGCAAGCGGGCGTGACGAGCGGCGAGTACCACAGCGCCGAGGCCCTGGCGTTCCTGAACTTTTTCCTCGGCGGCCGACGCGGCCGTTTCATCCAACCCGCATGAGCCGTTTGCCCCTAGCCCTGACGTGTGGTGATCCCGCGGGCGTGGGCCCGGAGCTCATCGCGTCGTGGCTGCGCGCCCACCCGGAGCTTGCCGCCACGGTCACACCCATCGGTCCGGCGAAATGGATCGCCGGCCTCGGCCAAGGCCAAGCCGTCGGCCCGGCGGATTACGAAGCGCACCCAGGGCAGCCCGATGAAACCGGGCAGCTCATCGCCCTCGAAGCCATGGAACTCGCCGCGCGCGGTACCACCGGCGGACGCTTCAGCGGAGTCGTGACTGGGCCCATCAACAAGAAAGGCCTGGCCGACGTCGGGTACACCTTCCCGGGGCAGACCGAGTTCTTCGCGCATCGCTGGGGCGGCGCGCCCGTCATGGCGTTCGCCGGGGGACACCTCACGGTCGGACTCGTCACCTGGCACATTCCCTTACGGACGGTCGCCGCCACGCTCACCGGCGAAGACGTCCGCCGGACGGTCCTCGCCTTGGTTGACCTGCGGAAGAAGCTCGGCGACGCCCGTCCGCGGATCGCGGTCTGCGGCCTCAACCCGCACGCCGGCGAAGGTGGCCTACTCGGCACCGAAGACGACGCGGTCATCAAGCCCGCCGTGGAACGCCTGCGGGCGGAAGGGCACGACGTCACCGGGCCGCTGCCGGGCGATACCGTTTTCCATCGGCACCTCCAAGGGGAGTTCGATGCCGTCGCCGCGATCTACCATGACCAAGGCTTGGCGCCGTTGAAGACCGTGGATTTCAGCACGGCCGCGAACCTATCGCTGGGCCTCCGCCACATCCGCACGAGCCCCGACCACGGCACGGCCTACGGTTTGGCGGGTCAGGGGATCGCCGATCGCGGGAGCTTCGACGCGGCCATACGCCTGGCCTTCGCCTTGATCGCCTGATGCGCTGGCTCTGGTTCTTGTGTTGCGGTTACTGCGCGGTGGTGAGCGGGGCGGAACCGCCGCAACGCATCGCCAGCTATAGCCCCGGGGCGACGCAGACCCTCTGGGATCTCGGTTGCGGGCCGCAGTTGGTCGCGGCGACGCGGTGGTGTCCGCTCCCGCCCACGCATCCCGCCGTCCGGAACTGCGATGCCTTCAACCCTGACCTGGAAACCTTGCTACAGACCAAACCTGATTTGGTCATCGTGCCGCGCTTGGCGAATCCGTTATGGGCCGAACGCTGCAGCCGAGCTGGCTTGAAAGTGTTGGTCCTAAGCGCCGAAGGCCCGGACTCCATCGTACGCGACCTCGAGCGCCTCGGAGAAGCCACCCAGCAGCAGGCCAAAGCGAAGGCCTTGAGGAGTCAGTTGAGTCGAGTGGCCGCAATTAGACCGAGGACCCTCTTGGTCATCTGGGACGGCATGATGGCGGGTCCAGATGCCTACACGGCCTCGGCGCTCCGGCAGGCGGGCTTTAAATCCCCGCTCCAGGCGGGCACGTGGGTCAAACTCGACTGGGAAATCTTGGTACAGGCTAACCCCGATGCCATCCTTTGGGTTGAGTCCAAGCCAGAGAACACCCCGATAGCCCCAGCGCAAAACCGCCGCAAAGAGTTATCAGAAATCGTTGTAGTAAAAGAACTTAAGTGCATCAAGGCCTCACAAGTCTACGGCACGACCAGCGGGAGCCATTGGCTACCCGGGACCGGCCTAATTCTGGCCGCCGAGAAACTAGCCGAACTACACAAAAGCCTCCCATAGACTAGGGGGTTAATTTGCCGTGCGGTCATTGACAGTTGCCAGGAACCTTCCATTTTAAAGGTCTCTCCTATGAACTCCAAGTTCCTCAAGCTCATCCTCACCTCGGCCAGCGTCCTTGCGCTCGCTACCGTTGTTTCCTTCGCGGAAGAACCTGCCAAGAAGGACGGCGAAAAGAAGTGCCCTGGCTGCCCTGATGCTCCTGCACCTAAGGCCCTGATCGTCTCCGAAGACGCCCCGGCCAAGAAGGATTGCGACAAGTGCCCTTCCGAAAAGCCCAAGCCCACCGCCCTCGTCTGTGCCGACGAGTGCCCCAAGAAGTGTGACAAGGATAAGAAGGACGCTCCGGCTGCTCCTGCCACCGCGGAAGATGCCCCGGCCAAGAAGGACGGCGAAAAGTGCCCCTGCCCTTCCGAAAAGCCTAAGGCCTAATTTCCTTAGGGAATTCAACAAAAGGACGAACCTTCGGGTTCGTCCTTTTTTGTTTTCAGCACTTCAAACCCAGATCCAGCCGGACGAATTCAGGGAAGTCCGCCCGAATCGCGAATCCCTGACTCTCGGCGTAGGCGAAATCCTCGGGACGACCCGCCCCACTGCGCACCGCGCAAGACCGAATGCCCGCGTTCTTACCGGCATCCCAATCGGTGATACGATCGCCGATCATCCAGCAGCGGGCTGGGTCTAGCTGATACTTGGCGACCATCTCCCGGATAAACTGCGGGCTGGGCTTACGGTAGACGGAAGGCTCGTCGGGGCGCTCGGGGGCGGCCTTGATTTCCAAAATACCTGGCGTCGGCAAATCCAGTAGCTCCAGCATCCGGCGGTTACAGGCGTGGTATTGGGCCCAAGTGAACTTCCCCCGATTAATCCCGCTCTGGTTCGTCAGCACAAAGAGACGATACCCTGCCTGCAAACAGGCCTCCAAAGCCTCTTTGACCCCCGAAATTGGGGTGATTTGGTGGACCTCACAGGTGTGATGGTGATCCACGATGAGATTTCCGTCCCGATCGAGAAAAAGCGCAGGGGCTAAAGCCATGAAAAGAGCCAATCCCACCCTAGTCTGGGTGCAAGCCCATGAAAGGGGGCTTGACCGAGGGGGGTGGAGGAGTAGAACCGACCCTCATCCCAGCGTAGAACCATGGCAAATCCGAAACGTAAACAGTCCAAGCGTCGCAGCCGCCTCCGTCGTGGCGCCAACCAGTTCCGCGCTCCCAAGCTCGTGCGTGACGCTGAATCCGGCGCTCTCCGCCGCTCCCACCGCGTCGACCCCACCACGGGGAAGTACCGCGGTCGTCAGGTCCTCGACACCGAGGCCTAAGCCTCTTTTCCGGGCTCACGCCCGTAGCACATGAGCGAAGTCACCCCGCCTGTCGGCCATAAGATTGCCTTAGACTGCATGGGCGGTGACCTCGGTCCCGCCGAAGCCGTCGCTGCGGCGGCCTTGGCTATTCGCGAAGGCATCGTCGGGCCGGAGGACACGCTCATCCTCGTCGGGCATGAAGACAACCTGCGCCTGTTGGCGATGGATAACCGCATCCTCAACCATAAGCGCATCCAATTCCGTCACGCGCCTGGCGTCGTCAATCCCGACGATGCGGCGATGACGGTGATCAAGTCCAAGCGCGACTCCTCGATGGTGATTGCCTTGGAAATGTTGAAGGCGGGCGAAGTCGAAGCGGTCGTTTCGACCGGCAATACCAAGGCCCTCGTCGCCGCCGGCACCATCAAGGTTCGCCCGATGGAAGGGGCCGAACGTCCGGCGCTCGCGGCGATCATGCCACGACGCGAAGGCCACTTCGTCCTGCTCGACGTCGGGGCCAACCCTGAAGCCAAGCCTGAGCACCTCCTGCACAACGCCGTGCTCGGCTCCATCTATGCGCAGAGCGCCCTCGGCATCGCCAGCCCGCGCGTCGGCCTCCTGACCGTCGGGACCGAAGAAGGCAAAGGTGGCGCCCGCATCAACCGCACCCATGCCCTACTGAAGGCGATGGGTGATAAGATCAATTACATCGGCCCCGTCGAAGGCTTCGACGTCTTTGGCGATGCCTGCGACGTCGTCGTCACCGATGGCTTCACGGGCAACGTCATCCTCAAGACCTTGGAAGGCTTGGTTTACATGGTCCGGGACCTGATCGGCAGCAAAGTGAAGCGCAACCCGGTCTACCTGGCCGGCGGCATCGCGATGTTCCCCTTGCTCCGCGACCTGAAGGGTAAGCTCAAGCCCGAACGGTACGGCGGAGCCCCCCTGCTCGGCTTGGGCGGCCTCGTCATGAAGGCGCACGGCTCCAGCAATCGCCAAGGCATCTCCAGCGCCATCCGCTTGGGCTTTGAAGCCCTGGGCCACGGCACGGGCCACCGCATGCAGGCAGGGTTAGCCGAGGCAAACGCGGTGATTTCGGCCAACCCCGAGGTCGTCTAAGGTTTTAGTGTTCCCTTCCCGCCCCGGGGGGTCTTTTCTCACAGGCCTTGATGAGCACTGCCGCGCTATCAGTCTTCATCCGCTCCGTCGGAGTCCATGCTCCCGAGCGGAAGCTGACCAACGATGATTTGTCCAAAATCGTCGATACCAACGACGAGTGGATCAAGACCCGCTCGGGGATATCCGAACGCCGCATCGCTGGGCCGAACGAAAACCCCTCGGACATGGGTGCCAAGGCCGCGGCGCATGCCTTGCAGAACGCGGGCCTGAATCCCGCGGACATCGACCTGCTCATCGTGGCGACGATGACGCCGGACGTCCCCTTCCCTTCCACGGCATGCCTCCTGCAGGCGAAGCTGGGGCTCCGCCGCGACATCCCCGCCTTCGACGTCTCCGCCGCATGTTCGGGCTTCGTCTTCGCCCTGCAGGTCGGCACCGACATGTTGCGCTCGGGACGTTACCGCCGCGCGCTCGTCGTCGGCGCGGAAAAACTTTCCAACGTCATCGACTGGCAAGACCGCACCACGTGCGTGCTTTTCGGGGACGGGGCGGGGGCGGCGGTCATTGAGGCCACGGAGACGCCGGGGGTCGGCATCCTCGGCAACCTGCTGGGCTCCGACGGCGTCAATGCCGAGCTCATCCACTGCGTGGCCGGCGGTTCCGCCAAGCCGGCCACCGCCCAGACCATGGCCGACCGCGAGCACTGCCTCCGCATGAACGGCAAGGAAGTCTTCAAGCTCGCCGTCCGGGTGATGTCGGAATCCTGCCAACGCGTGCTCGCGCAGTGCGGCGTGAGCTCCGACGAAGTCGCGTGGTTCATCCCGCACCAAGCCAATTACCGCATCTTGGAAGCCGTCGCGAGCCAACTGAACGTGGGACTCGATCGCTTCCCCTCGAACCTCGATCGCTACGGCAACACCTCCGCCGCCTCGATCCCGCTCGCCCTCGAAGAGGCATGGCGCAACGGCAAGATCAAGCACGGCGACCTCGTCCTGCTGGTCGCGTTCGGCTCCGGCCTCACTTGGGGCGCAACCCTTCTCCGCTGGCATGAACCTCGTCGCTAAACCTTTCCTCGCAGCCTGCTGCCTGCTGAGCCTTTCGGTTTCAGCCGAACTCATCCATCAAAACGGCGGCTGGGTCCTCAAGCCCGGGAGCGCCTCGGATACCCGGCCCACGAGCCGCACGGAGGCCGTCCTCAAGACGATCGACCAAGCGGAGAACTTGGCGATCATGCGCGAAGACCGCGCGGCCCTCACGCTCTGGAACCGGCTGATCGAAGCGGAAGCCGGCACCGACGCCGAAGCGGTCGCCCTCCTCGGACGCGCGCGCCTCTATGCGAAGTCGGGCCAGTTCGACAACGCGGAGGCCGACCTCGACACCCTCTTCAAGAGCCATGCGAACTTTTCCGGCTTCGGCTTGGCCGTCCAGCTCGCCTTCGACTTGGCCGGTCAATACGAACGCGGCGAACGGCGCTACCTCGGTGGCTGGTTTCCGTGGTTCAAGGATCCCCTCCACGCCCTGAGCATCTACGACAAGATCCTGAAAGTCGCGCCCAACGGGCCCGTCGCCGAAGAGAGCCTCATCAAAGCGGCCCGCCTGGCCGAGCGCGAAGACCGCAAGGAAATCTACAATGAGATGTTGGAGCGCATCGTGAGCGACTACGCCACCTCGAAGTATGCCCCGGAAGCGTTGGAGCGCCTCGCCAAGCTGCGCGGCTCCGAGTCGCTGGGACCGGACTTCGACCAAGCCTCCACGCTGGAATCCGCCGACCACTGGCGCACGCTGGCGGATCAATTCCCCGGGAACCGGCGCGCCCAACAATCCGCCGAACAGATCAAGGAACTCCGCGACCGCGCGGCCCGCGGTCGCCTCAACCTCGGAAAGTTCTATTGGTTCAAGCGCAACAACCCGGAAGCCGCCAAGTTGATGGCCAACGCGTGCCGCAGCCTGGCGCCGGAATCGGAAGCCGCCAAGGAGGCGGAAACCTTGCTCGCCGAAATCCAAGCGAACCCCACGCCGCCGAAGACCGTCGCCGACCGCCTGCTCGGCGTCTATCCGCGTCCGCGCACGAACACCGACGCCAAGCCCACGGCCGTCGGCGACGAACTCGATGCGCTCGGTTTCCGCAAGGAAGCGACCAAACCTGCCACCGAAACCGAACGCCGCTGATGCGCCTCCTCGCCCTCCTCACCGCCGCCGTCCTGACGGGTTGCTCCGCATACCAACTCGGCGGGCCGAAGCCGGCCTTCTCCCGGATCGAGGTGCTGCCGATCCGCAACACCACGGCGCGCCCCGGGCTGCAGGCCATCTTCCGGGAAAAACTCGTCGAAGACCTCGGCCGCGACCCGCGCATCAAGGTCGGCACCGGTGGCGCCAAGCTCGACGTCGAAGTCGTCACCTACCGCCGGGAAGGCCTGACGACGAAGTCGACCGATGCTTACAGCTATTCGAGCTACCGCGTGACGGTGGTCGCGCGCTGCACGCTCACCACCGACGCCGGCCAGAAGGTCCTGTTCAAGGACCGCCACTTCACCGCGGTGACGACGCTCCAAATCACCGGCGATGCCGCTTCCGAGGAGCGCAGCCTCGCGCCCGGACTGCTGGGCGATCTCGCCGCGCAGATTCGCGAAGCCGCCACCACCGCTTGGTAACATGCCCACCCCGGTCGTCGCTCCCTCCCTCCTCGCCGCCAACCACGGGGAATTCATCGCGGGCCTGCGCGCGATCGAAGAGGCCGGGCTGACCTGGGTCCACCTCGACATCATGGATGGGCATTTCGTGCCCAACATCAGCTTCGGTCCGCAGGTCGTCGCCGATCTCCGGCCCCGGTCCAAACTTCATTTCGACGTGCACCTGATGCTCACGCATCCGGACCGCTTCGTCACCGCCTTCGCCCAAGCCGGCGCCGAGCGCCTCACCGTGCACATCGAAGCCGCGCATGACATGGGGCAAACGCTGGCGGCGATCAAAGCAGCCGGACTCAAGGCCGGCATCGCCATGAATCCCGACGGCGATCCGCGACGCCTCCTGCCCTACCTCGCATCCGTCGACCTCGTGCTTTGCATGACCGTCTTCCCCGGCTTCGGCGGCCAGGCCTTCATCCCGAGCGTCCTCGACAGCATCCGCTTCCTCGCGGCCGAACGGCACGCGCGCGGTCTGGACTTCCGTCTGGAGGTGGATGGGGGCGTGAACGCCGAGACCGGTCTCCTTTGCCGTGCCGCGGGTGCGGATACGCTCGTGGCGGGCACCGCGTTCTTCAAGGCGCCGGACCGCAAGGCCTTCGTCGCCGGGCTGACCGCTTAAGCGGCGGCGGGCGGCGAGGGATCCGCGCCCAAGGCCTTTTCCTTCTGCAGGCGCAGCTGACCGCAGGCCGCATCGATGTCGTGGCCCTTCTCCCGACGCAGCGTCGCGGTGACGCCCAGCGCACGGAGCTCCTTCACGAACCGGTCTTGGCGGGTGATGGATGGACGGACCCACGGCAAGCCCTGCACGGTATTGTAGGGAATGAGGTTCACGTGGGCGTGGAGTTCGCGGGCGATGGCCGCCAACTTGCGGGCTTGATCGAGCGAATCATTGATGTCCTCGATCAAGATGAACTCCAACGTGAGCATGCGCCCATGGGTGCGGGCGAAAATCTTGGCGGCGGGAATGAGCTGCTCGAGCGGATACTTGCGGTTCACCGGCATGATCTGTTCGCGCACCTCGTTGGTCGCGCCGTGGAGGCTGATGGCGAGGCGGAAGCCAAGGTCCTCTTCGGCGAGCTTCAGGATCTTGGGGACAACCCCCGAAGTGGAGATGGTCACCCGACGGGCACCGAAGCCGAAGCCCCAAGCCGCATTCACCGTCTTGAGCGCGGCCAGCAGGTTATCGTAGTTGGCGAGCGGCTCACCCATGCCCATGACCACGATGTTATCGAAAGACGCCAACCCCTCGGCGGCCCGGGCCGGGTCGGCTTGGTCCTCGATGCGGCAGACCTGGACCAACTGGGAGACGATTTCGCCGACGGACAGGTCGCGTTTCCAGCCCTCGAGGCCGGAAGCGCAGAACTTGCAGCCGTAGGCACAGCCCACTTGGGTCGAAATACAGATCGTCCGACGGGACTTGTCTTGCCCCACCCCCTCCATCGGGGCCCGGATGATGACGGTCTCGATGAGGGACCCGTCGCGGAGACGCTGGAGGAGCTTCTGGGTGACGTCCGAGGCCGTTTTCTTGCCCAATACCTCCGTGCCAGAAAAGTCGTAATTATCTGTCAGCCAAGACCTTAAGTTGGCTGGCAGGTTAGTCATGACCTCGGCGCTTTCGGCCCGCTTAGGGTAGAGCCAGGCAAAGACCTGACCAGCCCGGTAGCGAGGGTGGCCAGCCTCGGCGAGGCGGGCACCGAGGCTATCGGGCGTCTCCCCATGAATGGAGGGTTTTTCGGGCTTAAAAGCCATGATTGAGCGCGTCGGAGTGGCTGGCGATCGGGCAGGGTCCGAGACGGACCCGCCTTCCTGCTTGCAAGTGCGATTTGTTATGCCCAAAACCACTTTTTGCAATGAGCAACAAGGCCCCCAACCCACAAGGTGGAAAAATCAACGCTCTGGAGAATACCAAGACCAAGGTATCCGAAGGACAGACCGGATTCTGCCTCCATCAAGCTTGGGGCATCGGCGTCATCCGCGCCTTCGACGCCGCGACCAACCGCTTCACCGTCGACTTCCCCGAACAGGCCAAGAAAGGCCATGTCATCGATGCCGCGTTCTTCGCCGGCAAGATCGACATCATCGACTCCACCTCCCTGATCGCCCAGGCTTACTCCGATGAAGGCAAGGCCAAGGTGGCTGCCCTTGTCTCCGACGATCCCGCCGGTCTCGTGAAGGCCCTCCTCGCCGAACTCCCGACGGGGGAATGCTCCTCTTACGCCCTCGAAGCCAACCTCGAACGCGTCCACTTCGCTTCCCTCGCCTCCGGCAAGGATCGCGCCGCCGCCTTCAAGGCCTGGTGGACCAAGGGTCGCGCCGCCCTCCGCAAGGACCGCGCCAT
Source organism: Opitutus sp. GAS368 (assembly GCA_943330755.2). GTDB lineage: Bacteria > Verrucomicrobiota > Verrucomicrobiia > Opitutales > UBA953 > UBA953. Next base: position 9,220 of record CALQIY020000008.1, on the reverse strand, counting down.
CCTCATCCCTGAGCGCAAGGGCGGCAACTACGCCCTCCTCGAAGCCCCGGTCGACCTCGGCGAAGACCTCTTCGCCCAGTACGAACTGGCCCCCAATTTCGAGCGCAAGCTGGCCCTCCTCGAAGAACTCGCCGAGAGCTCTTCCGCCGAGACCCGCTCGGCGGCTACCGAAGCCAACCTCGCCAAAGTGTCGAGCGACCTCGCCAAGGCCGTCGCTGGCCTGACCGGTTCGCGCCGCTCGGCCAACCTCCCGAAGGTGCTCAGCGCCATCTGGAACCGCGACAAGTTCTTCCGCACCGCGGTGGAAACCGTCGAAACCTTCAGCCCGACGGCCTCGGACATCATCGCCCTCTGCGACGAAAACGACCTCGCGCACGTGGCCCTGAGCATCCCGCACACGACCGAGAAGATCCGCAGCCTCCTCGACCTCGTCCGCGCGCACCACGGCGACAACTGGTCCGACCGCGCCTTCGACCTCCTCCGCAACCGCGACATCGGCGGCACCAAGAGCGGCTCCGCCAAGCTCGTCTCGGAGTGCATCTCCTACCTCTGCGACGCCGGCCTCAGCGCCCACGTCGGCCAGCGCTTCGCGCAGTGGCTCGAAACCCGCGAACTCCGTCCGCCGGTCATCATCTGGGTCATCAAGAACCGCGACTCCAAGAAGTACGCCGAAATCGTCGCCCCGCTCATCGTCCCGAGCTTCCTCGGTTCCATCCTGGCGAGCATCGACACCGAAGCCCTGGAATCGAACTCGACCGCCCGCATCCCGCTGGCCAACGAGCTCATCAAGGACAAGGCCCTCATCTCCGACATCATCGCCCCGGCCGGCGGCAAGCAGGCCGACAGCGAAACCATCTTCGACCTGGCTCGCATCATGCTGCGCAACCAAGGCTTCGACAAGATGACGAAGAACTCGCTCCTCGCGCGCCTCGCCAAGATCGAGCCGCACGTCCAGCGCCTCGTCCAGTCCCGTCAGGATGATTCCACCGTCGAAAAGGAACTGGTGGTCTCGAAGCACAGCAAGGAAGCCCGCGAAGCCGAACTCACCGACATCGTGCAGGTCAAACTGCCGGCCGTGAAGGAAGCGATCCAGATCGCCAAGGAACACGGCGACTTGCGCGAGAACTCCGAGTACAAGATGGCCCGCCAGGACCATGACACCCTTTCCGGTCGCCGCGCCGAGCTCGATGCGATGCTCAAGAAGGCCCGCGTGACCGACTTCACCGAAGCCACCACCGCGCTCGTTTCCATCGGCTCGACCGTCAAGCTGCTGCGCGAATCGGACAAGACCGAGGTGACCTACGATATCCTCGGAGCTTGGGACGGCCAACCGGAGGTCAACATCTTGGCCTACGTCTCGCCGCTGGCCAAGCAGTTCCTCAACCGCAAGCCGGACGAGTCCTTCACGACCAACATCAACGGCAAGACCGAGAACTGGAAAGTCCTCTCGATCCGCCGCTGGGTGGAGAAGAAGTAAGCTCCCGCTGAGCGCCCCGACGAAGCCCCGGTTTTCCGGGGCTTCCTCTTTTGACATGGACGCGAAGGGCCTCCAAGGTGTGCCCATGCCCGACCCTTGGGAATCCCTGCGCCTGCTCGCCGACCCTACCCGGGCGCGGATTCTTTTCCTCCTGGCCAAGGGCGAACTGTCCGTCGGCGAACTGCAGGAAATCCTCGGCATGCGCCAGTCGCGGATCTCCACGCACCTATCGTTGCTCCGCAAGGCTGGCTTGGCCGCCGATCGCCGCGACGGGAAGCACTCCTACTATGCCCTCACGCCGAACTTACCGAGTGGCGTGAACCAAATCCTGGAGGCGGCGCTCGCCGCGACGGCCAAGGACCCCACGACCTCAGCGGACCAACGGGCCTTCAAACGACTCGCCGAGAAACGCCGCCGCAAATCGGAGCAGCACTTCAACCTCGTGGCCGATCGATTGGGACGGAACTACTGCCCAGGCCGCTCCTGGGAGTCGATTGGCCAGATGCTCCTCCTCCTGGCCCCTAAGGTCCGCATCGCTGACCTCGGTGCGGGCGACGGCACCGTTTCCCGACTGCTGGCCCGGCAGGCCGAATTCGTCCATTGCGTCGATAACTCGCCCAAGATGGTCGCGCTTGGAAGGGAACTCGCTGATAAAGAAGAACTTAAGAACGTAGACTACGTCCTTGGTGACATCGAAAAAGTGCCCCTTAAGGACCGCAGCGTTGACCTCGCCCTCCTCAGCCAGGCCCTCCACCATGCGGAAAATCCCCGCAAAGCCCTATCGGAGGCTTTCCGTATCCTGAAACCTGGAGGTCGGCTGCTCATTTTAGACCTTCGGGCCCACCGTTTTGAGAAAGCGCGCGAGCTCTATGCCGACCGATGGCTGGGCTTTAAGGAAAACGACCTGCACGACTGGATCGAGGAAGCAGGCTTTACGCACTCCGAGGTCCGGGTCGTCGCGAAGGAGGTCCAAGAGCCTCATTTTGAAACCCTCCTTGGCAGCGCGTTGAAGCCTAACCGCTGATTATTTAGTCTCAGTACTAGGTAGGTGCCATTAAGGACCAAGTTGGGAATAAAATCGGGGGGATAGTGCTTGGCAGTATCCGCCCCAAAGGGCTATTTTTAGTCCCTCCCCCATTGAGGCCTCCCCGCCTCACCTAATCTCCGATGGTTACCCAAGAGTCTCGCACCTACAAGTTGGCCAAAGCTGCCATCCTTGCCGTCCTTATCGCCGTCCTCCCGGCAACGACCGCCCTTCGTGCCCAGGGAGCCCCTGCCGCGGCCAAGCCCCAAGAGGACCCGTTGACCGCGCAGTACAACAAGACGATGGGGGAGATCGACAAGAAGCAGTTCACCGCCGCCCTGAAGAACCTCGAGGACCTCGACAAGAAAGTCGCGAACATGGGCCCCGCCATGCAGGCGACCGTCTGCTTCCATCGCGCCCGCACCTATTACCTGATGAAGGACTGGGTCAAGGCCGACACCGAGATCAACACCTTCCTGACGAAATACCCCGAAGGCACGGGCAGGATCATCGACGAAAACGACAACATGCGCGGCGTCGCGCAGCTGACGCTCGTCGAAGTGTACGCCAACCAGTCCAAGTGGGACCCGGCCCTCGACCTGCTCAAGATGCTCCGCACCAACCCGCTGGTGCAGCCCAAGGATCGCGTCAACGCCTACACCCTTTCCGCCCGCGTCGTCGAAGAAAAGTCGAAGAGCGGCTCCGAGGAGGAGAAGAAGCAAGCCCTCGGGCAGGCCGTGGGCCTGCTCAAGCAGGCGACCGCCGGCGGCTTGGGCACCCCGGAAGCCCGCGAAGGCGGCATGCGCTTGGTCGAGGTCTACACCAAACTCGGCCTCGTGAAGGAAGCCGAACAGCTGAAGGCTGAAATCGACGCCAAGGGGACGGGTTCGCCGGCGGAAATCGTCCGCTCGAACTTCCAGCGCATCGAAATCGGCGACGCCCGCTTCGAGGCGGGCGAAAACGCCTCCGAAGCGAAGGCCAAGGAAGAACTCTACCGCCAGGCGCTCGCCAGCTACCAAGGCGCCCTGCGCCGCGCCACCGTCAATCGCTCGGTCACCAAGGCCGTCGAGATGAAGCAGGTGGACTTGGACAAGATCGTGAAGGACAACCCCAAGCCGACGCCGGAGGCCACCGAGAAGATCGAAAAGGCCCGCGCGGAGCTGGAAAGCTTCAAGACCATCCAGAGCGACTTCGAGAAGAACAAGGACTACGACGCCTTCATCTCGTACCGCATCGGCCTCTGCCTCCTCGAGCTCAAGCGCCCGTGGGAAGCGTTCGTCGCCTTCCGCGACATCTTCGAGAACAACCCTGGGTTCTCCAAGGTCTCCGGCGCCTACTACTACTACATCCTCGCCCTCCGCGAAATCGGCCGCAACAGCGAGGCTCAGGCCAAGTGCAAGGAGTTCCTCTCCAAGTACCCGGACGCCGAAGAAGTCTCCATGGTGGCCGTCATCCTCGGCTCCATCTCCCAGGATCGGGAAGAGTTCGAAGAAGCCATCGGCCACTACAACTGGGCGAAGACGAACGTGAAGAAGATGGACCCCTCCACCCTGGAGGAAATCGACTTCCGCATCGCCTGCTGCCACTTCGCCCATGTGGATTGGGATAAGGCCCGCATCGCCCTGGACGAGTTCCTGAACAAGTACCAGCGCTCCTTCGCCAAGGAACAGGCGATGTACATGCGCGCCCTGTGCTGGTTCTACCAAGGCAAGTACAAGGAAACCAAGGTCGGCTTCGACGAGTACCAAAAGGCCTACCCCAAAGGTGAGTACCTCGCGGACGTCCGCTACCGCCAAGCCATCGTCAAGTTCGGCGTCAACCCGCCCGAAATCGAAGCGACCATCGCCCTCTGCAACGAGTGGCTCCGGGACTACGGCGTCAGCAAGGTCGAAAGCATCGTCAACCAGGTGCCCGAGGTCCACACCCTCATCGGGGATGCGGCGATCCGCATCGCGACGGAATTGGACAAGGACATCTCGACGGCGGACAAGAACCTGCGCACGAACGCCGAGCCCGCCCTGAAGGCCAAGTACAAGGCCGAGAAGGAGCGCCTGGAGAAGGAAAAGGAAACCCAAACCGTCAAGGCCATCGAGGCCTACATCGCGGCCGCCCGTTCGGGCCGGACCAACCCCAACGCCCTGGACTTCGTCCTCCGCGAACTCGGCAAACTCCTCCCCGGCCGCGGCGAACACGCGCGCATGCGCGACCTCTACAAGGAAGTCTACGATTGGGACCATGCCGACCCGAAGTCGCTCAACTACCTCTACGAAGTCATCAAGGCCACCGAACGCATGGGCGACAAACCCGAGTTCGCCCAGCAGTCCGACGCCGTGCAGAAGCGCTTCAGCGCCCAGCTCGCCGCCGCCCGCAAGAAGGTCGATGAGCTCGTGAAGTCCGACGGTACGCCCGATGCGGTCGCCGCCGCCAAGGCCGCCGTGGCCAAGCTCTCCACCGAACTCGCGGCCGAACTCGACGTCGTCGAGAAGGCCCGCCAAGCCAGCATCCTCGCCTCCAAGACGGAAGCCCTCGGCATCCTTTCCGGCGCGGTTGCCGAATCCATCAACGACCGCAAGCAGGAGGGTTCCGAGAAACTCATCCTCTTCCTGGCCGAAAAGCTCGCCCGCAAGGTGAAGCGCGTGAAGCCGGGGGCGGTGGTCGACCCGAATGCCTACACCGCGGCCAACGCCGAGGACGAAATCACGAAGCTGCTGCGCCTCGAGGAAAACAAGGACTCGCTCATCGCCCAGGCCCGTGGCTTCTTCGCGAAGGGCCAGTTGGCGACCTTCCTGCGCGATCCGGCCAAGGCGGACACCTACTTCAAGAAGATCTCCGCGAACTACAAGGCGGAGGAGCTCAGCCCCACCATCCTCGCGATCGTCGGCGACCACATGCTCGGCAAGGGTGAGACCAAGAACTCCGAGGGCTACTTCCAGTACATCATGGAGCACCACCGCTCCTCGGAATACGCCGACTATGGCTTCGCCGGCCTGGCGGAAATCCGCCTGACCCAGAAGAAGTACAAGGAAGCCCTCGAACTCTGCGCCGAAGCCATCGACAACAACGTCGTGATGTCGAAGGAGAAGGACATCCGCTTCATCAAGGCCCGCGCCCTCGCGGAAACCCAGAAGTACGCCGAGGCCAAGGCCGAGTTCGAAGAAATTGCCAAGACCAAGGAATGGAAGGGTGAGACCACCGCCGGTTGCCTCTACTGGCTGGGCCTCATGGAAGAACGCCAAGGCAACCATGCCGAAGCCGTCGCCTACTACCGCCGCACCTACCAAGCCTGGAAGAAGTACGAGGTTTGGTCGGCCAAGGCCTACTTGGGCGCCGCCCGTCTCTTCGCCACCAAGCTCGACCAAAAGAAGGACGCGAAGGAAATCATCAACGAGATGCTTTCCAAGGACCGCATCAAGGACACCCCAGAGGCCAGCGAGGCCCGCATCCTTTCGACCAAACTCTAATCGACCATGCGTCCCGCCGTCCGCTCCTTCCTGACCGTCGCGCTTCTCTGCGCGGCCTCCCAGACCTTTGGCCAAACCCTCATCTTCAAGGGGGGCGAACGCTGGGAAGTGAACGACCCCTTCAAGTTGGACAATTCCGTGCCGCCCAAGCAGGTGGTCGACCCCAAGAAGGGCACGATCAGCAGCCTCAAGGGCACCGTGGTCCGCACCGTCAATTCCGGCGGCACCGACATCGAGTCGACCCGCAAACTCGCCGAAGTCGAACGCATCATCTGGCCCACCGTCGACAAGCTCACGGAGGCCCAGCTCTTCGTCAGCCGCGGCGAGCCGAGCAAGGCCCTCGATAGCGTCGAACCCATCATCAAGTTCTTCGATGCGTTCAAGAAGACCCCCGGCTCCCTCTGGCTGAAGGCCTCGATGGTGAAGCTGGATGCGCTGGATCGCCTCGAAAACGACGCGGTCATCGGCGCCTTCCTCGATAACCTCGAAAAGAACGACGACGGCTCCAACCCCGAATTGCAGAGCAAGATCAAGTTGGCCCGCCTCATGCAACGCGCCCGCCGCGGCGAGCATGACGCGGTCATCACCGAGGCCGCGGACCTCATCTCCAAACTGGATGATCCGGACGTCCTCGCCCGCCTGCACATCGTCAAAGGCGGTTCGCTCCTCGCCACCAAGAAATACGAGGCGGCCATGAATACCTACCTCCGCGTGCCGGTCTTCTACGGCGCGCAGGCCGAGCACCTCCCCAAGGCGTTGCTCGGGGCCGCCCGGGCCTTCCGCGGCATGGATAGCCCCGCCACCAAGGAGCAGCGCCTGGAAGAGATCTCCAACCGCTACCTCCGCGACCTGATCGCCACGTTCCCGGTCTCGAAAGAAGCCGAGGAAGCGAAGAAGCTCCTCCCCAAGGAAGACCGCCTCGCGGCCGAAGCCGATGCCGCCAAGATCAAAGATGCCGCCGTCATCCCCGACGCGACGGCCAAGCCCGATGCCCCGAAGGCCGACAACGCCAACAGCAACGAGGGCAACAAGTGAGACCTTGCTCCTTTTCTAATCCCAAACTAAACCATCCCCACACCCGCAGCGTTCCCATGAAGAAACTCCGCTCCTCCCTATTCACCTTGGGCCTCCTCGGCCTCATGACCGTCGTCGCCTCCGCGGCCGAAGGCGGCGTCAAGGAAAAGACCCTCCTCGACCTCTTCGAAGAAGGCGGTTGGGTCATGTACCCGATCACCATCGCCTCCGTGGCCATGATCTGGTTCATCGTCGACGGCTGGATCCGCACGAGCGAAAAGAAGCTCTACCCGGCCGGCCACGTCACCCAGCTCCGCGAGCTCTTCCAGCGCGGCGACTACCCGGGCGCCTACAACTTCGCCAAGAACGCGGGCTCCCCGGTCGCCGAAGTCGTCCGCGCCGGCGTCGCCTTCACTCCAGATGGCAAGGTGATGACCGAAGAGGCCATCATCTCCGAAGTCACGCGCATCCAAGGCGAGCTCATGGGCCGCGCGTCCTACCTCTCCGTCATCGGCGTCTGCACCCCGATGATCGGCCTCACCGGCACGGTGACGGGCATGATGAAGGCGTTCGACAAGCTCGGCTCCTCCGGCGTGGGTGACCCGTCCCAGCTCGCCGGCGCCATCGGCGAAGTGCTCGTGGCCACCGCTTCGGGTCTGTTCATCGCGATCCCGGCGTTCATCTGCTACTACCTCCTCCGCAACCGCATCACCAAGGGCATCCATGACATCCAAGAGATCGTCACCGGCCTCTTCCGCGCCTTCCCCTACGACGAAGTCGCTGGCCACGCCATCGGCGATGAAGTGATCTACGCGGCGAAGCCCGACTGGAATGCCGCCCCGGCGGAAGTCGCCCCTGAAGCCCCCAAGGCCTAAGGTTCCCTCCACCCCTTAAACCCACACACGAACCATGGCAGGCGGAGGCGGAGGCGGAGACGGGGAACCCGAGTTCCAGGTGGCGCCGATGATCGACGTCCTCCTGGTGCTGCTGATCTTCTTCATGTCGATCACCTCGGCCCAGGTGCTCAAGGTCGACAAGAACATCGCGCTGCCCGTGGCTTCGCACGGCGTGAAGCGCGACGACAAGGCCGCCGCCGGCCTGATCAACATCTCCTGGGACAAGAACACCGGCCAGGCGAAGTACAAACTCGACGACCGCGAGCTGGACATCAACGACAAGGATGGCATCGCCAAGGAATTGGCGGCCCGCAAGGGCACGAACGAGAAGTTCCGCCTGCTCATCCGCGCCGATCGCCAGTGCCACGCCAAGTACATCTCCAAGGCCCTCGAATGGGGCGCCGAAGCGGGGATCGACAACATCGCCTTCTCTGGCCTCAACCGCGAGGAATAAGCCATGAAACAAGCCCCCCAAGAAATGCCGTCCGACGCCGGCTTCCAGATCGCCCCGATGATCGACGTGGTCTTCGTGATCATGCTCTTCTTCATGGTGATGGCCGGTGCCGTGAAGGTGGAGCACGAACTGAAGACCACCCTCCCCGGCAATGCCGAGACGGCCAAGGAAACCGAGATGCCCGATGAAATCACCATCGGCGTTTCGGAGAACGGCACCATCACCATCAACGAGGACCCCGTCGGCCAGCCCAACGACAAGACCTTGGACAACCTCTACAACGAGATGTCGAAGATGGCGACGGCGGCCAAACAATCGAAGACGAAGTTGCTCATCACGGTGCAAGCCGAGGAAGCGGCCAAGTACGAGCGGGTGATCAACGTCCTCGATGTGCTGGCCCGCGCCGACATCACCAACGTGACCTTCGCGGTCGCGGAGCCGGAATAAGCCGACGCCTCGTCGACGAAAGGCCGCCTTTTCAGGCGGCCTTTTTATTGGGCGGACTTGCCAAGCCCGCCGATGGCCTTTTGATGGGAAATATGAAAGTCACCACCGTCCTCCTGCTCCTCCTCAGCCTCGGTCTCTCCGGCTGCATCATCGTCATCGAGCAGGCCAAGGAAAAGAAGGACGCCCCGGCTCCGGCCGCGAAGTCCGAAGCCAAGTAACGCCCGCCCGCGTCCGCTTAGGCGAAGCCTTGCGTCGAATCGATGACGCGGCGCACGGCCTCGTAATCGTTGCCGATGCTCAGCGGTGCCGGCTTGGGTAGCTCGTAGGGGAAGGTCGCGGCGCGGCTGTCGCCAAAGGCGGCCTCCAGGATGTCTGGGAACTTGGCCGGATGGGCCGTGCCGAAGACGACCACCTCCAGGTCATCATTACCCGGCTGCGCCAGCAGGT
>CALQIY020000007.1 GCA_943330755.2 Opitutus sp. GAS368 | reverse complement strand
CGATGGAGGCGACACCGTCCGCGAGGGAAACGATGGTGCCGACGTTGGACTTGCCGGCGCGGGTATCAAGGCCGGCGATGGCTTTCTGGATCTGGTCGATCGCGTTGCTCATTGTATTTGGTAAAGCGGGTTAAGGATTGAGGAGAGGATTTAGGAAAGGGACTTGGCGAGGTTGGCCAGGCGGAGCGAGGCCGAGAGGTCGGTCACGTCGTCGGCGACGCGGACGCGGAAACCGGCGAGGAGCGCGTCGTTGCGACGGGCCACCGGACGCACCGGACGACCGAGGGCCTTGGAGAAGTGCGCGGCGATGGCGTCGGCGTCGGCCGGCGACAGCGGACCGGCATGCTCGATGCGGGCTTCGCCCCGGGCGAGCTCGCGGCGGACGTTCGTGAGGTAAGCGCGGAGCAACGGACGGAGCTGGTGCGCGGAACGGGACTTCGTCAGCGCGGCGAGCACGGCGCCCACCAATTCAGACGAGACCACGCCGCCTTCCAGAGAAAGGGCGAGGAGGCGCTTGGCTTCAGCTCGGACGGAGGCGGCGGACATCGGGAAAAGGACGGCTTAGCGGGCGAGCTGCTTGACGGCGGCCTCGTTGAGGCGGCCGCGCGTGGCGTCGTCGAGGTTCTGCTCGAGGACCTTGGCGGCGGTTTCGACGACGAGGCGGGAAACTTCCCCGCGGACTTCGTTCATCATCTTGACGCGGTCGGCTTCGATCGCGGCCTTGGCCTTGGCGATGACTTCGGTCTGCGCGGCGGTGGCTTCGGCCTTGGCGGCTTCGACGGCGGCCTTGGCGGCGTTGCGGGCGTCCGCGAGAATCTTGGCGGCTTCGTCGGAAGCGGCGTTCAGCTTGGCGTCGGAAGCCTTCTGGGCTTCCGCGAGGCGCTGCGTGGCGGCTTGGGCATCGGCGAGGCCCTTTTCGATGAGGCGATTGCGCTCTTCCATCTGGCCGAGGGCCGGCTTGATGGCGAAGCGATGCAAAATGAAGGCGAGAATAGCAAAGTTAACGAGCTGCACTAAGAGGTGCGGTCCATCGACGCCGAAGCTACCAACAATCGGCCAAACCGATTCGTGGGCTTTTTCTGCGTGCACGGTTTCTGCGGCAAGGACTAGTGAGAGGAAGGTCATGGTAGTAACTTAAAGTTAAATTGTTTGATCATCACTGGGAAAGGGGATGGCCGGGCTCCTTTCGGGGCCCGGCCATTTGGCCAATTACAGGGTCTTCGTGAGGAAGATCGCGTAGAACGCGATAGCTTCAGCAAGAGCCATGCCCAGGATGGACTGGACGAGGATCTTACCGGAAGCCTCAGGGTTGCGACCCACGGACTCGACGGCCTTGGCGCCAACCATGCCTACGCCAATAGCGGCAGCGAGGCAACCAACGGCAGCAGGAATACCGTTAGAGAGGATGGTGATTTCAGCGATGATCATGTGTGTGTGTTGTGTTTTGGTTTTTTCTCGGCGGGCCGCTTGGGGGACTCCCAGCAAATCACCCGCCTCGAAAGCGAAAGGGTCAGTGCGCGTGCTCTTCCTCATCGTGGCCACCTTCATGGTTGCAGATGAGGCCGATGTACACGGCGGAGAGGAGCGTGAAGACGAAGGCTTGGATTAGGCCCACTAGCACTTCCAGCATACCAGCGAGTGCGGGGACGATATACGTCGCGAAGACACCAAGTGTTTTCGGGTCAGCAAAGGCATGAATAAGGTTCTCGCCGCCGAAAACGTTTCCGTAAAGTCGGAAGGAAAGAGAAACAATTCGGAAGGCGATGGAGACCACTTCAATGCCGCCGACGCCTATAAAAATGAAGCTCAGCATAATCCACATGCCCCAGCCGATTTCCTTCCGATTGGCCTTATTGCCGAAGAGGTCAAAGATGAGGGCCTTCACGCCCGCGTAACGGAGCACGAAGTAAGTCCACGCGAGGAAGGAGACAATTGAAAGCGCGAGCGTGGTGTTAAGGTCGGAGTTGGCCGGACGGATGGCTTCAAGCCATTCGCCATGCGCGCCATACTTGATCGTGCCGACGCCGGGCAGCAGGCCGCTCCAATTCATCAGCAAGATGAAGACGAAGAAGCCGCAAAGGAGGGGGAAGGTCTTCCCGATCATCTGCTTGCCGACGATGGGTTCGAGGGCGTCGCGCAGGCCCTGCGCCATGCCTTCGACGACGGCTTGACCCTTACCAGGGATGAGCTTCGGGGTGCCCACGGCGAGACGGACGCCGATGATGATGAAGGCGGCGATGATCCAGGTCGTGAGGATCGAGTTCGAGATCGGGAAGCCCGCGATGGTGAAGAGGTCGGTGGCCTTCGGGCTCACACCTTCGGAGCTAGCGAAAACGAACGCCGGGGCAAAGAGACCAATGAGGGAAAGAGAGCGCATTAGACGCAGGAAAGGGTTTGTGAATGATTCCCAGCAGGGTGGTCAACCACCCGCATAGAAGTACGCCCAGAGTAAGCCGCCAGAGGGGGCTTCATTAGCAACACTAATCTAGGCTGGGACTAGGGGGCCAGGCGGCTGATCTGCCAATTCCCATCCTTCTTATTATAGAGGAAGCGGTCGTGGAGGCGGTTAAGCCGACCTTGCCAGAACTCAAAATGGTCAGGAATCACGCGGTAACCGCCCCAGTTCGCGGGCTTTGGCACCTTTCCTTCAGGGTATTGGGCCTTTAATTCAGCCAAGCGGGTCTCCAAATGCTGGCGATCCGGGATAAACTGGCTCTGGTCCGAGGCCAAGGCGCCGAGCTGGCTGCCGTAAGGCCTACGGGCAAAATAAGCCAAGGACTCCTCTTCGGAAGTCTTTACCACTGAGCCAGTTATGTGAACTTGTCGCTCCAAGGAAAACCAAGGGAAAACCAGGGCAATCCGAGGCTCGCGCTCCATATGCCCACCCTTGCGGCTATGGTAGTTAGTAAAGAAGGAGAAGCCGCGCTCGTCGGCGGCCTTGAGCAGGACGGTCCGGGAGGTCGGGGCACCTGAGTCGTCGACGGTCGAAAGGACCATGGCATTGGGCTCGTTCAGCCCAGCCTCTTTCGCCTGTTGGAACCAGGCCTTGAACTGGGCGAGGGGGCAATCCAGCAACTCGTGCCGGTCCAAGCCGTGGGTGGCGTATTCCTTACGTAGCTCCGAAAGGTCCATGAACGCATCCTAAGTGGACCGGCCTCATCCGCAAGCGTTGCCTCCCTTCCCTCTCGCCAGACCCCTCCCGGCGTTCAGGTTAGAAGCCGTGAACCTCGTCCTGATTACGGAGCCTGAAGTCAGCGCGGGCCTTCCCTTGGCCGACGCACGCACCACCCACCTGCTCGGGACCGTCGGACTCCGCGTAGGCCAAACCTTTCACGTCGGTCTCGCCGGTGGCCTCCGCGGGCTCGCCACGGTGACGGCGATCGCGCCCACCCTCCGCTTCAACGTTGTCTGGGAAAAATCCGTACAAACTCGCCTCCCCCTGACGGTGCTCATCGGGCTGCCGCGCCCGCAGACGGCGAAGAAAGTCCTGCATGACCTCGCCAGCCTCGGCGCCGCGCGCCTGATTTTCTTCGAGGCGGACAAAGGCGATCCAGGTTATGTCGCGAGCTCGCTGTGGAAAGACGGCGAATACCGGGAGCACCTGCGGAAAGGCACGGAGCAAGCCTGCTCCACGCTCGTGCCCGCCGTCGACCGCGTTGCTTCGCTCGCCGAAGCCCTCGCGCTCGTCTCCGGAGACTGCTGGAAGGTCGCGCTGGATCCCTATGAGGCGACCGGCGCGCTGGGCGCGTCCGCTCCCGCGTCGGCGCCCGCGGGCCTCCTCGCCGTCGGGCCAGAGCGCGGTTGGTCGGACAAAGAACGCGCGCTGCTCCGCGCCCAAGGGTTCAGCATGCAGCACCTCGGCGACCGCATCTTGCGCGTCGAAGCCGCTTGCCTCGTGGGCGGCGCGCTCCTGCTCGCACACCTGCGCGCGTGGCAAGCCCACCGCGCGCTGGGCTGATCACTCGCCTGCCTGGCGGACGAAGATCGAGGCGGCCGGCTGCCCCTTGCCCTTGCCGATCACCTTGCGGAGCTTCCATCCCGCGGGCACCGGCACGACGAACCCGCCGGGGGCTTCGAGGATGACGCGGACGTGCGCCCCGGTCGCGGCGGACCCAACGGCGTTCGCCACGATTTCCTCCGCGCGGGTCTCCCAGAGTTCCCAGGGAGGATCGGCGAAGACCAAGTCGAACGTCCCCGCGTTCGCGACGGGCTTCGTCGCATCGCCGGTGATGGCCGTGAAGGGCAACGCGGCGACGCCCATCGATTTCGCCACCGCCGCCGCATTCGCATGCAGATCAGCGCCCGCATGCAGGTCGACGCAGGTCGCGGAAGCAGCGCCGCGGCTCAAGGATTCCAAGCCATATGCGCCCGTACCCGCAAAAAGGTCGAGCACATGGGTTCCCGGCACGAAAGCGGCCAAGGAATTGAAGACCGCCTCGCGGATGTAATCGGTGGCCGGGCGCACGCCGCCTTTCGCGGGGACGCGAAGCGGAATGCCGCGGGCTAATCCTCCGGTGACACGCATGCGGGCAAGGTTTCCCGCCGCGGATGGAAGGTCAACGGCGTTCCGCGCCCAAGCGTTGCCGGGCGGGCGACCAACAGGTGGTCCGACCGCCGACTTCCGCGCGATGCAAAGGTTGGCGTGAGCGCGGACAACGCCCGCCATCGGTCCACCGGTGATTGAAGAGCCAGCTCGCGGGTGGGTCGCCCCAGTCCTTACCGATGACCCGCATCGCGTCCGCACAGACCTCGCGCAAGGTCCGGTGAAGTTTACGGACCGCCGCCGGCCCAAAGGCACCCGCCTTCGCTTCCGGATGGAAGCCCGCGCGCCACAGGACCTCGTCGGCCATCCAATTGCCGATGCCGGGAAAGCGCTCCTGCATCAGCAGCACGGCCTTGATGGATGTGCGCGCGCGGCGACGCAGGAAGGCGCCCACGACTCCGACCGTAAAATCGTCCGAGAGGATCGGAGGCGGAATCTTCTCCCACCACGGCGGCACGCCCGGACCTTGCCAAAAGAGGATCCGCCCAAACTGCCGCGGGTCGACGAAGACGAGTTGCTTCCCGCCGCTCATGGTGAGCACAAAGTGGTCATACTTCGTCGGCGCACGCGTCGCGTCGCCGCATTCCAACCGGCCCGACATCCCGAGGTGCACGCCGACCCACGCATCGCCCGTGAAGCGGAACGCCATCTGCTTGGCGGCCGCGAACGATTCCACCAGTTTCGCGCCCACCAAAGCCCGGGCCAGCGCCGGCCGCTCGACCCCGCGGCCCACGCGCGCCTTCGGATTCAGGCTGACCTGCGCGACCTTGCGGCCGAGGCCAGGATCCCAGCGGCGGCGGAAATAGTCGACTTCGGCGAGTTCGGGCATCGTTTGCTGTTCCCAACCGAAACGGAATATTCTAGATTCGCAAGACGATGACCGCCCTCCGTCCGTTCCTCGCCCTGGTGTGCACCTGTGCGCTGACCTACGCGGGCGAAGTGGTCCCGACCGGGGCTGGCTCCTACCTCCGCGGGCTGCCCGATGGCGCCAAAGGTCCGCCCGTGAAACCGTTCGTCGTCGAAGGCGTGACCGGTCCCGTCCCCACCAATACCTGGTGGAGTTCGCTGGCCTGGCTGCCGCTGTCGGAGACGATGTTCCCGCACCCGTTTTCGGTCAAAGCGACGAAGGCCGGCTTGGAGCTCAACTATCCCGGCGCCCACTTGGGCGCGAACAAGCACGCCATCGTCGGGATGGGTGGGTACGACCTCGTGCTTGGCCACTCCAACGTGGCCACTTTCGGCGAAGCCCGCGTCGCCGGCTGGAGCGACTTCTTCGTGACCACCCGCATGGGGGAGGCCGGCTGCGGCCTGACGGCCACCTTTGGCCACGGCTCGCCTTTCGTCTACGCCGATTACGCCGGCGGCGAACCCGTCGTGCTGTTCAAATCTCCGCCGACGGTCATCGCGGGTGACGGCCGATCTCCCACGCTCGTGGTGAAGGTCGCCGATCGCATCTACGGTCTCTATGCGCCGAGCGGCTCGACGTGGTCGGGTCTCGGCTCCGCCCGACTATCGGCCCAGACGCGCGGGCAGACCTACTTCTCCGTGGCCGTGCTGCCGGACGACAAACCGAGCACCCTCGAGCTCTTCCAAGCGTGCGCCCATAACCACGTCACCGGCTCGCAAGCCACCTGGTCCTATGACCCGAAGTCCGCGAAGGTCGTGACGCGCTACGCTTTCCGCACGCTCGCCAAGCAAGGGCCGGATACCGGGACCCTCTTCGCGCTCTACCCGCACCAATGGCGCGACGCCCATGCCGATTTCACCGGCCACCGCTACGGCAGCGTCCGCGGCCCGATGAAACTCGCCAAGGGTTCCTCTTTTGAGGCTACCGCCATTTTGCCGGCGGTGCTCCCCGCCTTACCGGTGACGGCGAACGTGGATCGCGCCGGTCTCAAGCAACGCCTCGCCACCGATCTGGCCGGCACCCCGCAACTGACCGGCGACACGTATTGGCTCGGCAAGCAACTCGGCAAATGGGCGACGTTGCTGCCGATCGCGGAACAACTCGGGGAGAAGGACGCGGCCGCCGAGTGCGAACGGCGCCTCAAGACCGCCTTGGAGAATTTCCTGACCGTGCGCGCGCCCGATGGCCGCGAAAAGAAATCCGCCCTCTTCGCCTACGAACCCAACTGGGGCACGCTCATCGGCTACCCGGCCAGCTTCGGGAGCGACCAAGAACTGAACGACCACCATTTCCACTACGGCTATTTCCTGCACGCCGCCGCCGAACTTGCCCGCCGCGATCCCGCTTGGGCCCAGCGGTGGCTGCCGATGGTTCGCTTGCTCGTCCGTGACATCGCGAGCGCCGACCGGCGCGACCCGCTCTTCCCCTATCTGCGTTGTTTCGACATCTATGCCGGGCACTCGTGGGCGAGCGGTCACGGCCGCTTCGGCGACGGCAACAACCAGGAATCTTCCAGCGAATCCATCAACGCTTGGTACAGCCTGCTGATGCTGGCGGAAGTCATCGGCGACCAGGAACTCCGCGCTCAAGCGGCGTGGCTGCTCGCGACGGAGGTCTCGGCCATCGAAGATTATTGGTTCGACGTGCACGGGGACCTTTTCCCGCGCAGCTATCCCGCTGCCGTCGTGACGATGGTCTGGGGCGGCAAGGGGGCGAACGCGACGTGGTTCGACGCCAACCCGCAATCGATCCACGGCATCAATTTCCTGCCGATCACCGGCGGCTCGCTCTACCTCGGTCGCCATCCGGCCTACGCGCGGAAGAACCATACCGCCCTGCTCGGCGAACTCGCCGACTTCCGACTCGAACGCAAGAAGGGCGCCGTGCCCCCCAACGCCCCGCTCGACCATTGGGCCGATATCCTGTGGATGCAGCAGGCGACCTTCGACGCGACGGGGGCCAAGGCCAACTGGGCGAAGCGCCCACCCAACTTCAAGCCCGAGGCCGGCAACAGCTTCACGCAAACCGAACTCTGGCTCCAGGTCTTCGAGGCCTTCGGCACGCTCGATGCGTCCGTGACCGCCGATACGCCCTTTGCGGCGGTGTTCACCAAGAACGGCAAGCGTAGCTACGTCGCGTGGAACCTGGCCGCCAAGCCCGTCACGGTGACGTTCTCGGACCGCACGTTGCTGATCTGCCCGGCGAAAGAAATCAGTTTCAAGTAAGCCCGCGGCGGGCGATGGCCGGTGCTTTTCCCGCTGGCTTAACGGCACGGGTGCGGTTTTCTCGACAGCATGCACACCCCCAGCGCTTCCCGCTACGCCCACGCCGCCTTCCAGGCCCGGTGCGGTAAATCCGGCCTGCATCTCCCGAAGATCTCCCTCGGGCTCTGGCATAACTTCGGGAGCGTAGACGATCCCGCCACCGCGCGCGCGATCGCGCTGCGCGCCTTCGACCTCGGCGTCACGCACTTCGACCTCGCGAACAATTACGGCCCGGTGCCCGGCTCGGCCGAAGAAACCTTCGGCCGCATCCTGCGCGAAGACCTCGCGAGCCACCGCGACGAGCTGATCATCTCGACGAAGGCGGGCTACACGATGTGGCCCGGCCCGCACGGGGACTTCGGCTCGCGCAAATACCTGCTGGCCTCGCTGGACCAATCGCTCAAGCGCCTGGGGCTGCCCTACGTGGACATCTTCTATAGCCACCGCCGCGACCCCAACACCCCGATGGAGGAAACCATGGGCGCCCTCGCCCACGCCGTCCGTTCGGGGAAAGCCCTCTACGCGGCGATCTCCAACTATAACGCCGAAGACACCGCGCGCGCCTGCGCCATCCTCCGCGACCTCGGCACGCCGTGCGTCGTCCATCAACCGAAATACAGCCTGTTCGAACGCACCCCGGAAGCCGGCCTGCTCGATGTGGTCGCAAAGGAGGGCATCGGTTGCGCGGTCTTCTCGCCGCTCGCCCAGGGCCTCCTCACGGATCGCTACCTCCAAGGCATTCCGAGCGACGCCCGCGCGGGCAAGGCCCATGGCTTCCTCCGCCCCGAACAAATCGACGAAGCCCGCCTCGCCAAGGTCCGCGCCTTGGGCGCCCTCGCCGCTGAACGCGGCCAGCCGTTGGCATCGTTGGCCCTGGCGTGGGTGCTGCGCGATCGGCGCGTGACCTCCGCCATCATCGGCGCCAGCAAGGTCTCGCAGCTGGAACAGTGCGTGGCCGCGGCTTCTTCCGCCCCGCTGAGCTCCGAAGAACTCAAGCGCATCGACGCCATTTTGGCCGCCTAAGCCCTACTCCGGGATTGTGCCTCCCGCCCTGCCCTCCAAGGGTATCCGCATGTCCGCCGGTCCCGCCCTCCCTTTCAAGATCAGCGTCCTCGTGTTCATGCGCGATGCGCAGGGCCGTCAGCTGCTGATCCAACGCACCAAGGCGCCGAACAAGGGCTGCTGGAGCCCCATCGGCGGCAAGCTCGAGATGGCCACCGGTGAATCGCCGTTCGAATGCGCGGTCCGCGAAATCGGCGAAGAAACCGGCGCGACCGTCGCCACCACCGACCTGCACCTCTTTGGGATGATCTCCGAAAAGGGCTACGAGGGCCAATCCCACTGGCTGATGTTCCTCTTCGATTGCCGCAAACCGCTCGCCGGACTCCCCGCGACCATCGACGAAGGAAAGTTCGGCTTCTTCTCCCGGGCCGAAGTCGAGACGACGGCGATTCCGGACACGGACCGCACCCTGCTCTGGCCGATCTTCGACCAACACCGCCGTGGCTTCATCGCCTATCGCGCGGAATGCGATCCCGGCCAGCCGCTCCGCATGACCATCGAAGAGACGGATACGCAGCCTAACCTGGACTGACGATGGACGCCGGAGGCTCAGCCGCGGAATTCAAGCGGACCAACCGCAAGCCGGCCTATCCCATCGGCGCGGCGCTCCGCGAATACCTGGCCCGCGAAGGCCGCGAGGTCGCCCTCCCCGTCACCTACGCCCAGCTGCGGGGCTTCAACGCGGCCATGCCCCTGCTGAACCGCGACGGCAAAGATTCCCTCTGGGAAACCGTCGCCTACCCGCAAGATGAAATGGAACGCCTCTCCCAAGGGCTGCTCGAAACCTACGCACTACTCCGGGGCGAAGGCGGCATGAAGGTCTTCAGCCACGTCTACGTCGACCGCGTCGATTTCTGCTCCTTCGGCAATTCGCAGCCCTTCCGCGTCCGCATCGTCAACGCGTACAACGAGAACCACGACTACTTCTACGTGAAGGTCGGCGACGCCTCCCGCGTCTGCGGACTCGAACTCGAGCACCTGCTGTCGCCCAACCGCATGCTCTACCTCACCCAAGGGGATACCTTGGTCGAGGAGCATGTCACCGGGATCCCGGGGGATATCTTCGCCGAGCAATGGCTCGAAGCGGGCCAACACCACCCGGTCCGCCTCGCCAAGGAGCTCATCAAGTTCGAGGAGCGCTGCCTCGTCCGCCTCCTCGGCGACATGCGGGCCTATAACTTCGTCATCGCCGTCACGCCGGACTTCGACGCCACGGCCATCCGTGTCCGGGCGATGGATTTCGACCAGCAGTCCTACGATGGGCGGCTCCGCTTCTACCTCCCGGGGTCCTTCAAGGAAAACGGACCCTACACCCAACTCTGCGCCCGGCTTATCATCGCCGCCTCGGCGACCCAGTACCGCCGGGAAGAGCAGTCGCTGATCCACCGCCGGCTGTTGGCGGCGCCCGACCGCGTCCGCGACCTCCTCGCCGCCATGGAGGCCAACGCCCTGTCCGCCCCCGAGAAGGCCAAGGAATTGGCCGATGGTCTGGCCGATTACCACCGGGACCCCGCCTTCCGCCAGCATTCGACCATGGCGAGCCTCATCGGCGAAAGCTTGGCCCGTTTGGACCGAATCCTGCGCTCTTAAGCGTCTGCGAAGAGTAAGCGCTGGACAGGATAGGCGCCGACCCGACAAAGTCGGAAGCCTGCGATGAGCGACTCCTTAAGGCACGAATGCGGCATTGCCCTTGTCCGGCTGACCAAGGACCTGAAATGGTATCAGGAGAAGTACGGCACCCCGCTCCACGGCTTCAACCAGCTCTTCCTCCTCATGGAGAAGCAGCACAACCGCGGCCAGGACGGCGCGGGCATCGGTAGCGTCAAGATCGGCGCCGAAAACGGCGAGGCCTTCCTCTTCCGCGACCGCGAAATCGGCGCCCAGGGCCTGACCCAGATCTTCACCCGCCAGATCAAGACCTACGCGGACAAGGTCCGGGAAGCGGTCATCGTCCCGGAGTTCCCCGAAACAGTGAAGCGCCACTTCGACTTCGGCGGCGAACTCCTCCTCGGCCACCTCCGCTACGGGACGTCCGGCAACTTCGATTCGGTCTCCTGCCACCCCTACGCGCGCAAGTCCATCTGGCCGACCCGCAACCTGCTGGTCGCCGGCAACTTCAACCTGACGAACACGCCCGAGCTGAACGCTTCCCTCACGGAACGCGGCGCCCACGTCATCTACTCGACCGACACGCAGTCCATCCTCGAGGAAATCGGCTTCTGGCTCGACGAAGAACACGACCGCCTCTTCAAGGCGTTCAAGGACCAGGGGCTTGAAGGCATGGCCGTCCAGCACGAGATCTCCAAGCACCTCGATGTCGGCAACGTCCTCCGCAAGGCGGCGAAGAATTGGGATGGCGGCTACGCCATCGCCGGGCTCATCGGCAACGGCGACTCCTTCGTCGTCCGCGACCCGAACGGCATCCGCCCATGCTGGTACGTGCGCACGGACGACCTGATCGCCGTCGCCTCCGAGCGCGTGGCGCTCATGACCATCGTCGGCGCCACCCAGGCCGAGGTCCAAGAACTCCCCCCGGGCTCCGCGCTCATCATCAAGGCCGATGGCCGGCATACGGTGGAGTGCATCCACACCCCGGGCGAACGCCGGCATTGTTCCTTCGAACGCATCTACTTCTCGCGCGGCAACGACCCGGAAATCTACGCCGAACGTAAAGCCCTCGGCGCGGCCCTCGCCGACGAGGTCATCCGCCTGATCAGCGACGACCACGACAAAGCGGTCTTCTCCTACATCCCGAATACGGCGGAAATCGCGTGGTACGGGCTCATGGAAGAACTCCGCATGCGGCGCCGCACGCAGGTCCGCGACCAGCTCCGCGACGCCTTGGCGAAAGGCCAGCTCGACGCGGCCGCCATCGACCGCCTCGTGCTCGGTGGCTGGCCGCGCGGCGAAAAGGTCGCCCATAAGGACGTCAAGCTACGCACCTTCATCACGCAGGAGAAGAACCGCATGCAGATGGCTTCGCACGTCTACGACATCTCGTATGGGGCCGTCCGCGAAGGCGACACGCTCGTCTGCGTCGACGACTCCATCGTCCGCGGCACGACCCTCCGCCAATCGATCCTCCGCATCCTCGCCCGCCCCAACCCGAAGCGCATCGTGATCGCGTCGACGGCCCCGCAGATCCGGTACCCGGATTGCTACGGCATCGACATGTCCGAGATGGGCAAGTTCCTCGCCTTCCAGGCCGCGGTCGCGCTGTGCAAGGATCGCGGCATGACGGACCTGCTCCGCGAAGTCTACGAAGATTGCGTCGCGCAATCGACCAAGCCGGCGGCCGAACTCAAGAACCACGTGAAGCGCATCTACGATGCCTTCACCGACAAGGAGATCGCGGCGAAAGCGGCCGAGCTCGTCTACCCGACGAAGTCCGGCTGGAAGGGCGAACTCGTCCTCGTATTCCAGCAGATCAAGGACCTGCATAAGGCCTGTCCGACGAGCCAAGGCGATTGGTACTTCACGGGCGACTACCCGACCCCGGGTGGTTACGGCGTGCTCAACCAAGCCTTCATCAACTTCTGGGAAAAGCGCGAAGGTCGCGCTTATTGATCAGGCGTAGATCCGGAAGGGGGCCGTCCGCGCGCGGAAGGCTTCCGCTTCGGCGTTCCATTGCGCCTGCCACCGCGGCAAATCGACGGCCGCCCCGCGCACGCGGAGTTCTTCGTAGAAGGCTTCGCTGCCGGTGTGCTTGATGAAGAGTTCGCGTTCGTTCTTCGTGGCGCGCGCGAAGGGGTTCGTCGGGTCCCAGATGCAGGCCTGCCGCATCATGTGCAACGAGAGCGCCGTGGGCCGGAACTTCGCCCAATCGTTGATGGCGGTGTAGACCCCCTGCGTGCCGTCCGGCATGAGCTTCGGCTCCAGCAGCAGGCCCGGGACGGCGTTGCCCAAGGCCGCGATGATATCCGCGGACTTGCGGCGGCTATACTTGATGAAACGGAAATGCATCTCCTCGCCGAAGGTGTGGCTGAAGTCGCCGAGCTGACAACCGAGGCCGACCATGGCGTACCCCAACGCCGCTTGCGCGGTGGGAATGCGCGGTGAGGTCGGGATCCAATTCAAGCCGGTCCGGTTCCACGTGAGCGCTCGGCTCCACCCGCGCAGCGGGACGACTTCGAGGTAGCCACGGCGGCGCTGTTCTTCGGTGAGCTCGAGGATGCCGGGGGTCGCCACCGCCCAACGCGCGATTTCGCCGATGGTCAGGCCGTGGACATAGGGCATCTCATACGCGCCGACGTAGCTGCGCCACTTGCGGTCCAGGAAGGGGCCATCGACTTTTTCGCCGCCCAAGGGGTTCGGGCGATCGAGGACGATCACGCGGATCGGACGCGGGAGCGCGAAGCATGCTTCGATGACGTACCGCATGCAGCTGATGTACGTGTAGGAGCGCGAACCGACGTCCTGGAAGTCGATGACGATGGCATCGAGGCCCTCGAGCATCTCCGGGGTCGGACGGCGCGTCGCGCCATAGAGCGAATAGACCGGCAGGCCCGTGCGCGCGTCCTTCGCGTTCTTGACCGCGATTTCCGCGGCGGCGGCGCCATCGATGCCGTGCTCGGGTCCGAAGAGCTTCGTGAGTCGCACGCCGGGGGCGTTCGCCAAGACGTCCGCCGTACGCTTGCCCGCGGCGTTCATGCCGGCGCGGTGCGTGACGAGTCCACAACGCACGCCACGCAAGGTGGCGAAGCCCGCCGACGTGAGGACATCGATCCCCAGCTGCGTCTGGGCGACGGTGGTCGCGGGCGTCGGGGCGGCTTGGACGACGGACGGGAGCAAGGATGCCCCGAGCGAACCCAGGGCGGTGAGACGAAAGAACGCGCGGCGATCCATGGATGAGGGCGAGGGCATCTTCGGCCGAATCCGAGGGGGTTCAAAGGTTGATTTTGAAAATCCGTTTGCAGGCGCACCCGACTGGCGACACCTTCCCCGCCATGCGCGTCGCCCTCCTTGGCTCCGGTCGCGGCTCCAATGCCGACGCCGTCCTCCGTGCCCAAGCCGAAGGCCGCCTCGGGACCGCCCAAGTCATCGGCATCTATTGCGACCTCCCCACGGCCCCGATGCTCGCGCTCGGTCCGAAGTACGGCGTCCCGGCCACCTTCCTGGACCCCGGTCCGTTCAAAACGAAATTCTCACCCGAGCAGGAAGCCTTCTGGGCCCGGACCTTGGCCGAAGAGGGCGTCGACCTGATCGTCCTGGCGGGCTTCATGCGCGTGGTGAAGGCCCCGTTGCTCGAGCCTTTTGCTGGGCGGATCATCAACCTCCACCCCACCCTGCTCCCGGCCTTCCCCGGCCTGGACGGCATCGGCCAGACTTGGCGCGCCGGCGTCCCCGAAGGTGGCTGCACGGTCCATTGGGTCACGGCGGAGGTCGATGGCGGGGCCCACCTCGGTCAGACCAAGGTCCCCCGCACGGCGGACGACACCCTCGAGACCTTCGCCCACAAGGTCCATGCCGCCGAGCACGCCTTGCTCCCCCGCGTGATCGCCGAACTCGCCGCCCGTTTCCACACCCGATGATCGAACTCCGCTGCCCCATCCACGAAGACATGGTCCAGCCCTTGGAGGACCATTTCTGCGAACTGACGCGTTCTTCCTGGATGCTCTTCCATGAAGGCCCCGGGAAACCGCATTTCGTGATGGGGTATTTTGAGACGAAGGATGAAGCCGACGCCGCGTGGGCCGGCTTGCGCAAGGCGTTCAAGAAGCTGCCCGAGAAATACGACGAGACCGTGCTCGCCGACAAGGATTGGAAGGAAGCCTACAAGGAACACCTGAAGCCTTGGGACCACGGCCGGCTCCATTGGGTCCCGGCTTGGATGCGCGGGAAACATGCCGTCCCCGCCGACGCGGCCGTGATCTGGTTCGATGCCGGTCTGGCCTTCGGCACGGGGGACCACCCGACGACCCGCCTTTGTGCGATCCGCCTGCTCGACTACCTGGAGACCAAGCCCGCCGCCCAAGTGTCCGTGACGGATGCCGGTTGTGGCTCGGGCATCCTTGCGCTGTCCGCCGCGCAACTCGGTTGCGGCCGCATCGCCGGCTTCGACCGCGACCCCGAATCCGTCCGCGTGAGCATCGCCAACCGCCAGGACAACGGCATCGCCGATGACCGCGTGGCCTTCCACCACGCCGGCCTTGAGGAAGGGTTCAAATTGACCGGTCCCGCCGACGTCGTGCTGGCCAACATCATCAGCGACGTGCTCTGCATCTACGCCGACGACCTCGTGAAGGCCGTGACCCCGGGCGGCGTCCTCGCCCTCAGCGGAATCCTCGCCAAGGAGCAGGCCGCGGTCCGGACCCACTTCGAAGCCAAGTGCACCGCCGCCTGGGGCTCGGTGAAGGCCGATGGACGCGTCATGGGCGAATGGAGCGACGTCGCCCTGTTCCGTCCGGCCTAATACCTCGCGGCCACACACCGTCCGGATTGCGCCCGCTCGGTTTCCCGCTTTGCTGACCGCCATGGAGAACACCAAGACGCTGCAGTCGATCCGCTACGCGCGCTGGGCGAGCCTCGCGTTCGCCGCGCTCTGCGTGGGACTCGGGATGCTCGAGCTGATGGGTGGCTTCCATCTGGGTCCGCTGCACATCGCCCCCCGCTGGAACCCGGCCTACGTGACCTTCCCGGTCGCGCTCCAGGTAGAGTGCTGGTTCTTCTTCTTCTTCGCGGCCCTGCTGCTGATCCCTTGGCAGCGTACGCCCAACGACCGCACGTGGCGGATTTGGTTCACGGTCCTCTGCGTCGCCGCGTTCATCTTCGCCTTCGCGATGATCTCCGAGGTCATGGCCAAGAACTACATCGCCAACGCCCAGAAGATGAAGGCGCGCATCCCGGTCTTCCAAGCGATCTTGCTCTTCGTGTCGCTCGGCCAGATTCCGATCGCGCTGTTCTCGCGTAAGCCCGAGCTGCTCGACTGATCAGAGCGCGGCGACCAGTTGGCGCCACGGGATAAACCAGGGCCAGACGAGGACGATGACGAGAAAACTGCCCGCGATACCGGTCGGCACTTCTTGCCGTCGGCCAGAGACGAGCCGTGGGAAGGCATAGGTCAAAAGCCAGATAGACTTATAGATAACCTGGAACGCGAGTAACCAAAGGAAACTACTTGGCCAAACGGCCCCGAGGGCCGAGCCCGCGAGAATTGCCAGCCACAGGGAGCCGACCAGCGTGCGCCAGCCAGCACTTTCCGCGAACGCTCCTTGATCCGTCACCGAAGGCCGTAGCAATGTGCCTAGGCCAATCGGGACTAAGATTAGAATGTTTGCCCAGAAGAGATACTGCGGAGCCGACATAGATCAGGCCGACAGCGTGGCGAAGAGGCCTTCCGCGCGGCGCAGGGCTTCCTCCAGCGTCGGGGCGGTCACGGTGACGTGGCCCATCTTACGGCCGGGTGCGGCCTTGCCCTTATCGTAGAGGTGCAGCTTGGCCGAAGGATCCGCGAGGACCTGGGTCCAGTCGGGCTCTTGGCCGTGCTTCCAGAGATCGCCCAGGAGGTTCAGCATGACCGACGGCTGCAATGGCTTCGTGCCGCCCAAGGGTAGGCCGCACACCGCGCGGACGTGCTGCTCGAACTGCGACGTCTCGTTGGCGTCAAAGGTCTGGTGGCCGCTGTTGTGCGGACGCGGGGCGAGTTCGTTGACGACGATGCGTCCGTCCTGCACGAACATCTCGACGGCCAGCAGGCCGACGAGGCCGATCTGCTCCGCAATGCCCACGGCGAGCGTGCGGGCTTCCGTCGCGGTCGCGGCGGAAATGCGGGCCGGCGAAAGCGAGAGGTGGAGGATGTGGTTCCGATGCAGGTTCTCCGCGGCGTCGTAGACGGCGGTGCGCCCATCGACGGTCCGCGCGACCAAGACGGAAATCTCGAGCTGGAATGGCACCCACGCCTCCAGGACGCCGACGGCGCCGCCGATCTTGTTCCAAGCCGCGGCGAGGTCGGCCGCCGCCGTCGGCAGCTTGACCTGCCCTTTGCCATCGTAGCCGAAATCCGCGGTCTTCAGGACGCACGGGAAACCGATGGTCTGCACCGCGGCCTGCAGTTCGGCCAGCGATGAGACGACGGCGAAGTTCGCGCAGGGAATCCCGGACGCGCGGAGGAATTCCTTTTCGCGCCGCCGGTTCTGGCAGATGGCGAGGACGTTGGCCGAAGGATGGCTCGGGATGGACTGCGCCACGAATTCGACCGTCGCCGGCGGGATGTTCTCGAATTCGAGCGTGATGCGCCCGCAACCCTGGGCGAAACGCGTCAACGCCGCGGTGTCGTTCCACTCCGCCGCGGTGTGCTCATCGGCGATGGCAGCCGCGCAGGCCTGCGCGGAAGGGTCGAACGTCTTCACCTTGTAGCCCATCCGTCGCGCCGCGATCGCGGACATGCGACCCAGTTGGCCACCGCCCAGAATCCCGATCGTCCCACCCGGCATCAACGGACGCTCCATGGCTTAGCGCTGCTTCCGGCCCTTCTGGCCAGGGATGGGATTATCCAGGACGGCCTTGGTCTGCTTGGCGCGAAATTGATCCAGGCGCACCGCCAGGGCGGTGTCGTTCAAGGCGAGGATGGCGGCCGCCCCGAGGGCCGCGTTGATCGCACCCGCACGCCCAATGGCGAAGGTATGCACCGGGATGCCGGCCGGCATCTGGACGATCGAGAGCAGCGAATCAATGCCGTCGAGGGCCTTGGATTGGACCGGGACGCCCATGACCGGGAGGACGGTCATCGCGGCGGCCATACCCGGGAGGTGGGCGGCGCCGCCGGCCCCGGCGATGATGACCTTCAAGCCGCGCTTCTTGGCGGCCAGCGCGTAGTCCTTCAGCTTGAGGGGGGTGCGATGCGCGCTCACGACCTCCGCCTCGAACGGAATGCCCAAGCCTTTCAAGGTGTCGGCGGCATGGATCATCGTCTCCCAATCGGATTGCGAACCCATGATGATGCCGACAACCGGAGCGGGTGAGGAAGACTTGCGAGCCATGCCGTCAGCGTGGCGATATCCGCCAACGCTGTGAAGCCCGAAGCGTAAAAACTAGTCGACGTAGGGCACGTATTCGGGGACCAACCGCCGCAGACCCTGCTTGCAGGCCGACTTCTCCTGCGGAATCAACGTGCGGACCTCCAGCAAAAGGGCGTCCAGCGCCGCATACGGGGTACCCGTGGCGACAAAACGGAAAATACGCTCGTGCTTGGTCGTCCGGTACTGCTCGCCGTGATGCTGCAGCTCTTCCACCAACTTTTCGCCCGGCCGCAGGCCCACGAACTTGATCTCGATGTCGATATCCGGCCGGAACCCGCTGAGCTCGATGAGCTGGCGCGCGACATCGACGATCTTCATGGGCTGACCCATCTCCAGCACGAGGATGTCCCCACCCTCGCCTTGGGTCGCGCTCTGCAGGACCAACCCGACCGCCTCAGGGATGGTCATGAAGTAACGCTTCACCTCGGGGTGCGTCACGGTGACCGGGCCGCCGGCGGCGATCTGCTTGCGGAAGATCGGGATGACGGACCCGGAAGAGCCGAGGACATTGCCGAAGCGCACCGCCACGAACTGCGTGCTGTTGCCGGGGCGACCTTGCATCGATTGGACCACCATTTCCGCCAAGCGCTTGGAGGCGCCCATGACGTTGGTCGGGTTGATGGCCTTATCGGTCGAAATCAGGACGAAGCGCCCCACCTGGAACTCCGACGCCAGCGCCGCGACCAACGCCGTGCCGAGCGTGTTGTTCTTCAGGGCTTCCCCCGGTTGCGGCTCCATCATCGGCACATGTTTGTGCGCGGCGGCATGGAGCACCAACGCGGGACGATGGCGGGCGAAGACCTCCCGCATCCGCGGCTCATCGGTGACATCGGCGACGACGGGACAAATCAAGCCCGCCGCACCCGCGGCGATGAGGTCCTGCTCGGACTGGTAGAGCAAGGCTTCGCACTGGTCGAGCATGACGAGCCGCGCGGGCTGGCGGAGGGCGACCTGCCGGCAGATCTCCTGCCCAATGCTCCCACCCGCGCCGGTGACCAACACCGTGCGGCCTTGGATCATCGCGCCGATGGCGGCGTCGTCGAGCTGCGCCGGGGCGCGGCCCAGGAGATCCTCCACCGAAACCGGGCGCAGGTCGGTCGCGCGGACGCGGCCACCGGCGAGTTCGGTCATCGACGGCACGACCAGGACACGCAAGCCGCTCGCCGCGGCGAGGGCGCTGATTTCCCGGATGCGTTTCGCGCTCTGGGCCGGCAACGCGAGGATCAGTTCCGTCACGCCGTACTTCTCCGCCAACGAAGGGATTTTATCCGGAGCGCCGACGACCGGGATGCCGTGGATCTCGAGGCCGTGCTTCGCCTCATTGTCGTCCAAGAAGCAGACGGGCAGCAAGCCGTGCCCACGCCGGGTCAGCAGGTCGGAGGCCAGCTGTTCGCCGGAATTGCCGGCGCCGACGATGGCGATGCGCTCGAGGGACGTTTGGGCGACCTTATCTTCACCGGTGAAACGCTCGCGCAAGGTGCGGATGGAAACCCGGAAACCGACGAAGAGCAGCAACGAGAGGTTGAAGTCGACGAGCGCGATGCTCCGCGGAATGCCCAGGGTGGCGCTGGGCCCGTTCATGCCGCTGATGAACGGGAGCAGGAGGACGACCAAGGTCGCGAGGGAAAGCGCGAAGACCATGCGCAAGGCATCGTGCAGGCGGAAATAATAGAAGACGCCGCGGAACTGACCGAACAAGCCGAGCAGGACGAACTTCAAGGGCACGATCCAGAGCAACGCGTGGGGACGTTGGGTGTAGAGGTAGCCCTCCACGTCCTTATCCGCCGCCGTGAGGATCGCTCCGCCGGAGAAGCGCATCTCATAGCTCAACCAAAGCGACAGCGCCGCCAAGGACCCGTAGACGAGAAAGAAGAAGAACACCCGTTGGACGGGGCTCACCTTGGGCGTAGGGGTGCTCAGGGGCATGGGCGTAGGGTTCGTAGGTCAGCCACGGGTTTCATTCAATCACGATACGGAACCCGATGGTGCGGCTTTTTTCACGCTTCAACGCTTTCCTGAGGGGAAGCCCTGAGACAGGAACCCAGTTCACACTGCCGCCGACGACCGAAGCAAAATCGTCCGTCGCCTCGGCTTGCGCCCATTCCTCCACATTGCCGAGCAAATCGTAGTAGCCGGCCCCGGTGGGTTGGGATGTGCCGACCGCACGGGCGGACACGCCATCGGTGTTGTCGAAGGTCCAAGCCGTCCGCGCGGCGGGGGGCTGACCCAAGTCGCCCAACACGGCCTTATATTCCGCCACGGTCGGCAACCGAACGGTTCGACCGCTCATCCAGCCCAACGCCTCGCAGAAGGCCTGGGCGTCCGCATAGGCCACGGATTCGACGGGCAGGTTCTCGCGCATGCTCGCGCTCGGGTTGGCCCCCATCACCGTGGAATAGAAGCCCTGCGAGACCTCCTGCTTCATCATGCGCACACCGGTGCCGCCGACGGGGGCGACGAGCTGATCGAGCTTCGGCAAGATGGCCTGGATCGTGGCCGCATGCGTGGCGATGTATTCCAATTGCCGACGCAAGGCATCTTCGGGCGGAACGACGCCGGGGTTTTCCGCTTCGACCTGCGTCAGTTTCTCGCGGAGCGCGCGCGCCAAGTCCAACGCTTCCGTGGATTGACCGGCCCGCAGGTGTTTCGCCATGGCCTGCGCGCGGGTGGCGACCTCCTGCAAACGGGCAGCGGCGCGCCAGCGATTCCGCTTCATCTCCAAATCGGCTTTCCGCGTGGCGGCGGCCCACGCGCTGCGCGGGAATTCCTGCATGAGCTGCGCCTGGATCGTCAGGGCCCGCTCATAAGCTTGCGTCGCGAGGGCTGACTGGGCCTCTTGGGCCGCCCCCGCCGTCGCCTGCGCATAGGCGGCGCCCGCCGCCAGCCCCGCCCGCTCCGCCGCGACGATCTGTTGCTGCAGCGGATCCGAACGCATCGTTTCCAGCCGGGTGGACAAACGTTCCCCGCGGCCGAATTCGGTATCCAGCACATCCCGATACTTTTCCACAAAAGCCCGTTCGGTCTCGATGGCTTCGCCCATCGCCTTATCCGCCTCCCCGAGGCGACCAGCGGCGAAGGCGGCTTCGGCCTGGGCCTCCAAGGCCTGCGTTTGGGCCTTTAAGGGTTCGGCCTCGAGTCGCCGCAAACGCGTGTCGAGCCGGGCAATTTTGCCGACATCGGCATAGCCCGAAAAAAACCACCGGCTCTCGATGAGCCGCTCTGCTTCCACGGCGCGACGGAGCTCGCGCACGGCCCCGGCATAATCCGACTTGGCCAACGCCGTGGACTTGTCCTCGGCTTCGGTCGAAAGCGCCCGCAGGCGTTCCGCCTGGATGACGTGGTAACGCCGGCGCAAGGTCTCCAGGCGGGCGTTCTCCGAAGCCAGCGCTCCCCGCGAGGCCAGGTAATCTTCCTGCGCCTGAACGGCTTCGCCGAGCAAGGCGAGGTCGCCATCATCGACGATGGCTTTATTGAGCCGCTGGGCCTCGAACGCCGCCTCCTTCTTGAGGGAGAGTTGGCGTAGCTCCTCGGCCTGCACCGGGCTCAGGGCGGCGAGGCTGCTCCCCGCGTTGCGTTGACCCTCGGTCACCAACCAACCGGCGGCGACCACCAAGACCACGGCCGCCCCCACCGTGAGGGGGGTGCCCGCCTTGTCCCATATCCGCTCCCAAAAAGCCGCGTCTTTTTGCGGACGGGACTTCTTGCCGGGAAGGAAATCAGACTGGGGGTCGTGGGGGCCGGAGGACATGGAGCGAAATCAGCCAGTTTCATCGCCGGCAGATTGTTTGCTTTAATAGTTTGCTAGGCTGGTTCATGAAAGAAGGACCTTCAACCCTCTAAATGCCTCAATTTAAACGCATCGCCGTCGTCGGAGCGGGCCTCATCGGAGGTTCGGTCCTGCTCGCTGCGGCTCGCCGGCAACTGGCAGGGTCCCTCGCGGGATGGTCGCGGTCCCCGGAGGCCCGGGCGCTCCTCAAGGGTTATGCGGTGGCGGAGATCTTCGACAACCCCGTCGACGCCGTCCGTGGGGCGGACATCGTCATCGTGGCCACTCCGGTGGACAAGATGGAGGAAACCTTCCGCGCCATCAGCCCGGGGCTTTCCCCGGGTGCGCTCGTGACGGACGCCGGGAGCGTCAAAGCCGCCATTCAGGTCGCCGCCCGCGTCCTCCCTGCGGGCGTCCATTTCGTCGGGGCGCACCCCATGGCTGGTTCCGAAAAGGCGGGCACGGCGCACGCCTCGGCCGAGTTGTTCGCGAACCGTCCCTGTTTCGTGACGCCCACCGGGTCCGAACCCGGCGCATCGGTGCGCCTCACCCATGCCTTCTGGCAGGCCCTCGGCTGCCGCACGGTCGAATGCACGGCGCAGCGCCACGACGAAATCGTCGCCGCCATCAGCCACGTCCCTCACGCCAGCGCGTCCGCGTTGATGTTGGCCGTCGGCAGCCTTCCGGGCTTTGATCCTGCCACCACCGGCGCCGGCCTTAAAGACACCACCCGCATCGCCGCGGGCGAAGAAAACCTGTGGGTGGGCATCCTGATGGCCAACGCGCCGCACGTCATTGCCGGCCTCCGCGCCGCCGAAGCCCAAACGGCGAAGCTTCGTCAGGCCCTCGAGGCGGGTGACGCCGAAGCAATCCGCCAGCTGCTGGGCGACGCCCGCGTCCTCCGCCAATCCCTCGATCTACCCGCATGAGTCCAACCCTGCCGATCACGCCCTTCCGCACGCCCGCCCGCGGGGTCGCGCAAGTGCCAGGGTCCAAGAGCATCACCAATCGCGCGCTCCTGCTCGCCGCCCTCGCCGACGGCGAAACGCTCTTCACGGGCGCCCTCTTTAGCCGCGACACGCGCATCCTCATCGCCGCGCTTCGCACCCTTGGCTTTGAAGTCGCCGACGACGAAACCGCGCAAACCATCCGCATCCTCGGACTCGGGGGGCGCATCCCGAAGGCCCAGGCCAAACTGCACGTCGGCAATGCCGGCACCGCGGCGCGCTTCCTGACGGCCTTCCTCGCGCTGGCGCCGCAAGGGATCTATGAACTGGATGGTGACGAGGCGATGCGGGCCCGGCCGATGGCGGGCTTGCTGGAAGCCCTCACGGGCGCTGGTTGCCGCGCCCTGCGCGCCGATGGCCAACCAGCCACGCACTTCCCGTTCACGCTCCATACCGCCGGCCGCCTCGGTGAACTCGTGGTGGACGCTTCGGCTTCGTCTCAACTCCTGTCGGCGTTGCTGATGGCGCTGCCGTTGTCGCCGGGCGCCTCCGTGCGCATGAAGGGCGCCACGGTCTCCGAGCCCTTCGTGGTGATGACCGAAAAGATGTGCGCCCAATTCGGTCGGGCCTTGGTCCGCGATGCCGCCGGTACGTGGCGCTGCCCGCAGCCCGGCGCCTACCACGCGGCCGGCACCTATGCGATCGAGCCCGATGCCACGGCCGCGAGCTACTTCATCGCCCTGCCCGCCGTGACCGGCGCCGGGGCGGGCGTGCGCCTGCAAGGCTACGTCAACGGCGGGCTTCAGGGCGACACCGCGTTCGCCGACGTCGCCCGGCGCTGCGGGGCGACCCTCACGCCGCAGGGTTCCGCCTTGGTCGTCCAAACGTGGACCGACCTGCAAGGCGGCGATTTCGATTTCAACGACTTCTCCGACACGTTCCTGACGCTCGCCACGCTCGCTCCGCTGGCTTCGTCGCCCACGACGATCCGAAACATCGGTCACACGCGCAAGCAGGAGACCGACCGCGTCTTGGCGATGGCCACGGAATTGGAACGCCTCGGCGTCAAGGTCGTCCCGACCGCCGCCGAACTCCGCGCCGACGAAACGCTGGCCACCCTCACGATTCATCCGGCGCGGGCGGCGTTGCAACAAGCCGCCGCGCGGGGCCCCGTCGAGATCCACACCTATGAAGACCATCGCATGGCGATGAGCTTCGGGGTCTTGGGTTCGTACGACCTCTTCGGCGATGGCCGCCCGTGGATCGCCATCCAGGATCCGGCCTGCACCAGCAAGACCTTCCCGAAATTCTTCCAGGCGCTCGAAGCGCTGCGCACGCGGTTCGTCGCCGTGGCGGTCGATGGGGGCGCGGCCTCGGGGAAATCCAGCACCGCCAAGGGGGTCGCCCGCGACCTCGGCCTCCTGCACGTCGACACCGGCGCGCACTACCGCTCCGTCACCCGCGCCCTGCTCGATGCGGGCGCCCAGCCCGCGGATCCCGCGTCCGTCGAGGCGGCCTTGGCGCGGCTTCATCTCGGTTCGGAAATTTCGGGCATCTCGTCCGGCCTCACCTTCGATGGACGCCGGCCGGCGGACGCCTCGCTCCGGACCGAAGATGTCAATGGCTCGGTCTCGAAGTTTGCCGCCCTGCCGGCGGTGCGTAATTTCCTCTTGGCCTACCAACGGTCGCAGGTGGAGCTCGGCCAAGCCGCGGGCTTCGCGGGCGTGATCATGGAAGGGCGCGACATCGGTTCCGTCGTTCTCCCGCACGCCGAAGTCCGGGTCTTCCTGCAGGCCGATCCGGTGGCCCGGGCCCTGCGCCGCGCCGCGGAAGGCCAAGCCGATGCGGTGGCCCAACGCGATCTCCTGGATTCGACCCGCGCCACCGCCCCGCTGGTTTGCCCCGAAGGCGCCACGCGCATCGACAATACCCACCTCTCGCTCGTGGAGGTGGTTGCCCAAGTGAAGGCTCTGGTCCAGCATGCGGCTCGTCGGGCATGATCCTCACTTCGAACAACCTCGTCTATAAGGCCGTGTACCACGGGGCCCGCGCCTTCGCGGAGGTCTTCTCGACCCTGGAAGTCGAGGGTTGGGAGAACGTCCCCAACGGCGCCTGCATCTTCGCCTCGAACCACCAGAGCATGCTCGACCCGCCCTTGATCGGCTCGTGCCTGCCGCGCGAGATTTCGTTCATCGCCCGCCGCTCGCTCTTCGACAACCCGGTTTTTGGTTCCGTCATCCGTTCCTGTCATTCCATTCCCGTGGACCGCGGTGAAGCGGACATCGGCGCGATTCGCGTGGCGCTCGCCGCGCTCGCCCAAGGCCGCGGCCTGTTGATTTTCCCCGAGGGCACGCGCAGCGCCGATGGCATCATCGGGGAAGCCAAGGCGGGGGCCGGGTTGCTCGCCTGCAAGTCGGGCGCCCCGGTCGTCCCCATCCATATCCGCGGCGCCCGTGATGTCCTCCCGCGCGGCGCATTCTTCCCGGTCGGGGGCGCGCGTGTGCGCGTGCGGTTTGGTCGAGCCCTGGGCCCCGCTGACTACGATCCCGGCGAAGGCGTCGCGGGTCGCACCATGGAAGCGTCCCGGCGCATCCTGGAGGCCATCAAGGCGCTTCCGGATTCGCAGGACCTCGGGCTCTGAGGATTTACGAAATCCGCTGCGGCATGACGACGCAGAGGAAATCTTCCTTCAGGCCGCGGATGACGCCGGGGGACATGTCGTCCTTGAATTCGAAATCGATCTCGTCCTCGGTGACGGCCTTGAGGGGCTCGACGACGTACTGCGGGTTGAAGGCGATATTCACCTCCGGACCATCGTACTTCACGGCGATCGGTTCATGCGCTTCGCCGGAATCGGACTTGGCGCTGATTTCCAGATTCTGGTTCTTCTTGGAAACCGTCAGGCGGATCGTGTTGTTCCGGTCATCGCACATGAGCGCGGCGCGCGTGACGCTGTCCAGGAGCTTTTCGCGTTCGAGGCGGACCTTGCTGCCGGCTTCCTTCGGGATGACCTGGCGGTAGTTCGGGTAGTTGCCTTCGACGACCTTGGAGACGAGCTGGATGCGGTCCACGAGGCCTTCGTCGTTCTTGGGGATGTCGATGGTGAAGCCGACCTGGCGCTCGTTATGCGAGACGTGGGCTTTGCCGCCGACCTTGAGCAGGCGCTGCAATTCGGCGATCGTGCGGGCCGGCAAAATCAGGGCCAGCGGCTTGTCCGGGCCTTCGAGTTCGCGTTCGCACTTGGCGAGACGGCGACCATCGGTCGCGACCACGGTGAGCTTGCCGTTGGCGAATTCGAAGAACACGCCGTTGAGGATGTACCGATTCTCATCCGTCGATTGGGCGTAGCTGACCTTGCGCAGCATCGAACCGAGGTCTTCCTGTTCGATGGAGATCGTGGGTTGACCCGAGAAGCTGGCGATCGGCGGGAATTGATCCGCCGGCAGACCGGCGATCTGGAACACGGAACTGCCCGACGTGACCTTGACGCGATCCTTGCCGGTGAGTTCGACGACCGTTTCGGCGCCCGACAACGAACGCACGATGGGGACCAGTTTTTTGACGGGCAAAGTGATGCGACCGGGCGAAGTCACCGTGGCCTTGATGCGACAGCAGATGCCCAGGTCGAGGTTGGTCGTGGTGAGGGTGACCGTATCGCCTTCGGCTTCGATGAGCACGTTCTGCAGGATCGGCATCGTGGCGCGGTTGCCGACGACGTTGGTGACGCTGGAGAGGCCGTTGAAGAAATGATTACGGTTTACCTTGAACTTCATGATGCTGACAGATTTGAGGCTGAGAGGGGTCAGTGGCAACCAATCAATGCCCACTTCCGGAGGGACTGTATTAATAGATAACCCTTTGAATTAAATACAGTAGTACCCGTAAGTCTCGGAAGGGCGTGGATAGTTTCCCAAGGCGTTGAAAACAGGTGGGATGTGGTTTTGCGGTCCCTGTGCCCAGCTTGCGAATAACGGCACCCTTGTTCACAAGCCCCCAGAAGCCCGATTCACTCACCCCTTATTCACACCTTAGGCTCGATTTCATCCTCATCCTCCGGAGCGGGGTCCGTCTCTTCTTTTCGGAGCAAGAAAAAGTGTCGGATGACCCCCCAGCAGATGTACCCAAGAAAGACGGCCGGCAAGGCATACTCGCGGTAACGATAAGCGGCGACGCCGACCAAAATGATGAGGATGAAACCACGCGAACGCGTCTTGGTGTTCCAATCGACCTTCTTGAAGCTCGGGAAGCGGACGTTGCTGACCATCAGGTAGGAGATGATCAACATCAACGGCAGGAGCGTCCAAGACCAGGACTGCAGCGGCAGGACGTCCGGTTGCGAGGCCGGCGAGATCTTGATGATCTTGGAGAGGACCAGGACCAACGAGGCCATCATGCCTGCCGCCGCCGGCGAAGGCAGGCCGACAAAATCCCCGCCCGCGGCCCGTTTTTCGTTCCCGGGTACCAAGGGGTTGGTCAGCACGTTGAAACGCGCCAAACGCACGCCGACGCAGAGCAGGTAGATGAACGCAAAGAGCCAGGTCACGAGCTTGATGTCGTCGTTAACCCCGGGGTTGATGATGAGGAAACAGGCCATCAACGCGGGCGCGACGCCGAAGGACACGGTATCCGCAATCGAATCGAATTCGGCCCCGAACAGGGATTCCCGGTGCGTGGCGCGGGCGACGCGGCCATCGAACAGGTCGCAGAGGCAGGCGAAAAGGATGAACCAGACGGCCATCACGTAGTGGGTTGCTTGCTCGCCGACGTTGACGGTCGTGAAGCGCGCCTCGATGCACTCCTTGATGGCGAGGAAGCCGCAGAGCATGTTCCCCGCCGTGAACAGGTTGGGGAGGAGGTAGATGCGCGCGGCCTCTTCGGGGGAGTTGTAGCGCGGAGGATTAGGGGAGCTCACGGTTAGGATTTTTTGTCGTCGAGGTACTTCCAGAAGCCGCCTTCTTGTTCGATGCGGGCTTCATCTTCGGGGAACGGCAGATGGGAACGGAAAGCGAAGTCCGCGTAGGTGTGGCGGTGGAGGACGTAATTGGCGAGCAACGACCCGTCGGTGGCTTCGAAGTAGATCCGGAATTCACCGACGCGGAGGCGGTGGTAGACGTGTCCGCCGCGGCGCACGGTCCCGAGGTCGGAACTTCCCCGGAGCAAGGCTTCAGGGGTCAACGACGAGAACGCTTCGACGACTTCCATCTGCTCGAGGGTCGGCAGCTTGGCCAACTCGCGCATCGCTTGGTCGCTGAAATTCACTTGGTACATCGTTGGAGAAGGCAACCGTCCTTGGGGCTTGGTCGCAACCTTACTCTTTTAGCTCCACCAACTGGCGAGGAGCAAATCCACGCGTTTTTCGACTAAATCGAGGACTTTTTCGAAATCCGCCGCTTCTCCATAGTAAGGATCGGGTAACGGTTCGGTGCCAAGGAAGAGCGCCAACTTCGCGCGGTGCTCCACTGGGCATCGCCGCGTGATCTCCCGCAGGTTGGCGGCATCGGCGGCGAGGATGACGTCGAAGGCCGCGAAGTCGCGGTCGGAGATCTGCCGGGCGCGGAGGGGCGTCAGGTCGTAGCCGCGGAGGCGCGCGTGATGGATCGAGCGGGCGTCGGGTGGGTCGCCGATGTGGTAGTTCTCGGTACCGGCGGAATCGACCACGAGCTCGATGCCCCGGGCCTGGGCTTTGGCGCGCAGGACCACCTCCGCCGTGGGGCTTCGACAGATGTTGCCCATGCAGACCATGAGCACCTTGCGGGGAGCGGTCCGCACTTATTCGGCGAGCAGCTTCGCCAGCGCGACCAAGTCGCCGTGGTCTTTGCGCAGCCATTTCCCGTCCTTGCCGAAGATGACCATGGTGGGGATGGCTTTCACGTCGTTTTCCTTGATGAGCGCTTGGTCGGTCATCGGCTTGAAGGGCACCGCGCCCCACGGCATCTTGGCTTCCTTCATGTAAGCGAACATCTGCGCGGGAGTGCGGTCGCAACCCACGAAGACCACGGCGAGCTTGGCTTGGTTTTCATGGGCGAATTTGACCAATTCCGGGGTGAAGGTTCGGCACGGCGGACACCAATGGGCGGAGAAATACACGGCCACGACCTTGCCTTTGAGGCCGTCCAATTCCATGGGCTTCCCTTCGGCGTTGACGAGGCCTTCCGGGAACCGCGTCTTCCAGTCGAAGTCAGCGGCGGTCGAAAGCGTGGCTCCCAGGCAGAGCCAGAGCGCGGCAACCAGGCGAAGCATGCGCGGCGCGGGCTTTAGACCTTGCCGCCGAAGCTTTGGTGGTCGTCGAGGTCGAGGACATCGAACCAGGACGTGATGTCTTCGCGCTTGGCGCCGGCCGGGGTCGACGACTGGTAATGGGTCAGGCGCTCACGGCCGCCTGGGGCGGACGGGGCGCGTTGCTCGTGGAAGGCGCTGAAGGCCGCGATTTCGTAGCCGACCCGAGGGTGTTTGGCGTTCGCCAGCATCCACGTCAGGATCTCCCCATCCCCAAGGCCCTTGGCGACCTGGGTCTTGAGGGCTTCCGCGTCGATCCCGAGGAAGTTGAGGACGTTCTGGTCGAGGGAGCAGTTATAGGTGTATTCCCCGTTCTTCCCCTCCAGCGTGGCGCGGGCCTTATCCAGCATGCGCGGGAGGATGACCAGTCCACCCAGGCGGCAACGAGGGCTCCGGGGAGGGTGTTGGGTCAAGTCGTAGGGGTTATAGGCCATAATTCATCAAAACTAGGTAAAAAACGGCGATTCGCAAGTAAACAGGGTAAAATACCCAATTTTGGGGGGTTGCCAAAATGTCACACCCCACTCTAATACCTTCTATGGCCGTTCTCGCAGGAGATACCCCCCTCCCCCTTCCTCATGGGGGCATGGCCATGGCGTGTGCCTTGATCTTCTTGGTGAGCGCCGCCTGGGATTGGCAGACCAAGTCCGCCACCGGCTCCCGGAGTGCTCCCGGGGGTGGGCTCTGGCTGCTTCGAGCCGGCTGGCTCTTGCTCACGGTGGCGTTGGCGGCCGACGGCCTCGCGCGCAATACCTTCCCCGTGGATTCGTCCGCCGGAATGTTGCTGTCGATCGGTTGGGGCTTGGCGGGTTTGGCCCTCTTCCTGGACCTGGCCTTTGACCATCGTCTCCCCATCTGGGTCATCTCGTCGGCCACCACGGCCTGTGTTTTCGCCGCCAGTCGACTGGGGGGCGAGACGCACGCGTTCGCCTCTTCGGTCA
The DNA here is from genome assembly GCA_943330755.2 of Opitutus sp. GAS368. Taxonomy (GTDB): domain Bacteria; phylum Verrucomicrobiota; class Verrucomicrobiia; order Opitutales; family UBA953; genus UBA953. The sequence continues at coordinate 10,318 of CALQIY020000007.1, read as the reverse complement.
AGCCCTTGATCCTCCTGCACATCGGGGCCGCCATCCTGGCTTATTGTCTGTTGGCGGCCCAAGCGCTGAACGCCCTCGCCTATCTCCTGCAGGATCGCGCGCTCGCCCAACGGAAGTTCGGCGGCATCTACGGTTTGCTGCCGGCCTTGGTCCCCATGGATAAGATCGGAGCGAACCTGATGGGCGCCGCCGTGTGGATGCTCGCCTTGTCCGTGGTCATCGGGGCCGTCGATGTCTTCACCGGCGTCACGGGCTTCGCGAATTTCCCCAAGCTGGTGATGGCGGGCGTGACGTTGCTCCTGGCGGTGGTGCTCCTCGCCCTGCGCCGTCGCGCCTCCGTCAGCGGCGCCGCCTTCGCCCGCGGTTCCCTATGGCTCCTCCTCCCGGCGCTGGCGGCGTTGTGGCTCTCCCTCCCTTCGGCCCGATGAGCGAACGCCCCACCACATTGGTGGCGTTGAGCGCCACCCACCACACGGCCGGTCTCGATGCGCGCGCGGCGTTCAGCGTTTCGCCGGCGGGGGTGGAGGCCTTCTATCGCGCGGCCCGCGCGGCCGGCCTCGCGGAGGTGGTCTTGCTCGCGACGTGCAACCGGCTCGAAGCCTATGCGATCGGCGATGAAGCCGTCGCCCTGCATGCGCGCGCGGCGTTGATCCAAGCGACCGGCGTCGCGCCCGCCGAACTCGATCGGCACCTTCGCCCGATCCCCGGCCTGCAGGCCGTCGAGCATTTGTTCGCGGTCGTCGCGGGCTTGGATTCCCAGATGATCGGCGAGGCCGAAATCGCGGGTCAGACCAAGGACGCCTACGCCGATGCGCTCGCGCGCGGCATGACGGGCCCGATGCTCAACCGCATCTTCCAGCGCGCGTTCCAGGCCGGCGCGTGGGCGCGGACCCATACGGGGATCTCGCAGGGCCAGGTCAGCCTCGGGAACGTCGCGGTCGAACTCGCGGGGCGCGTGTTCGGTCAGCTGGCCGATGCCCGCGTGCTCGTGCTCGGCACCGGCGAGGTCGGTCGCCAGGTGGTGCAGGCGTTGGTCTCGCGCGGCGCGACGCAGGTCTCGGTGGCTTCCCGCACCTTCGAAAACGCGCGCGTCTTGGCGGAGGAGTTCGCCGGAGCTTCGTTGACGTTGGCCGACGCCCTTCAGCAAGCGCACACCCATGACGTCGTCATCGGTTGCGCCGCCGTGGAGCGCGCCTTGCTCGACGCGGAGGCGATCCGCGCGTTCACGCGCCGCCGCCAAGGTCGCCCGCTGCTGCTCGTGGACCTCGGCGTCCCGCGCAATTTCGAAGCGGCCGCCCGCTCGGTCGAGGGCGCTTACCTTTGCGACCTCGACGACCTCTCGGCCGTCGCCAACGCCAACCTGCAAGCCCGCCTCGCCGAAGTGGCCCGGGCCCGCTCGGCGCTGACCGAGAAGGCGGCCCGCGTCTGGGGCGCCGCCCAACGACCTGAAACTGGCACCCCATGAAACCCACGGTTCTGATTGTCGATGACGAGAAGCACACGCGCGATGGCTTGCGCGCCGCGCTCGAGGATAAGTACGAGACCTTCGTGGCCAAGGATGCCGCGGAGGCCGCGCGCCTCATGCAGGATGTGCCGCCGGACGCCGTGCTGACGGACCTGCGCATGGCCGGCGAGGATGGCCTGGCCGTGATCGATCGGGCGCTCAAGTTGTCGCCGCAACCGGTGTGCCTGATGATGACGGCGTACGGGGACGTGGAGACCGCCGTCCAAGCGATGAGCCGCGGCGCCTATTGGTTCATGCAGAAGCCGGTCGACCTCCGCCAAGTCGAGTTGCTCTTGGAGCGCGGTCTGAAGGCGCGCGCGACGGAGAAGGAAGTCGCCGTGCTCAAGACGCGCCTCGACCGTAAATTCTCGTTGGGCGAGGTGGTGGGTTCATCCGCCGCGTTGCAGCATGCCATCGAGCAGGTGCGCTCCGTGGCGACTTCGAATGCGACCGTGCTCCTGCTCGGAGAGACGGGCACCGGCAAGGAACTCTTCGCCCAGATGATCCACCAGGCGAGCAACCGCGCGAAGGGTCCGTTCATGGCCGTGCACTGCGCCGCCATCCCCGCGAACTTGCTGGAGAGCGAGCTCTTCGGCCACGAGAAGGGTTCCTTCACGGGCGCGAACGAACGCCGGGTGGGCCGTTTCGAATCCGCCGATGGCGGGACGCTCTTCCTGGATGAGATCGGCGAGATCGATGCGACCACGCAGATCAAGCTCCTGCGTTTCCTCGAGACCCGCAGCGTGGAACGGTTGGGTTCCCATAAGCCCATCGCGCTCGACCTCCGCTTGGTGTGCGCGACGAACCGCGACCTGCTCCAGATGGTGAAGGAAGGTAAATTCCGCGAAGACCTCTACTACCGCCTCTCCGTCGTGCCGCTGCGCATGCCGCCGTTACGCGAACGGCAAGACGACATCCCCTTGTTGTTGGCCCATTACCTCAAACGGTTCGCCGCCGAGAATCACCTGGCGGAGGTGCGCTTGGCCCCCGATGCCTTGGGCGTGCTGGCCCGCTACCCTTGGCCTGGCAATATCCGCGAACTCCGCAACACGTGCGAGAACTTGGCCGTGCTGCGTGCCGGCAAGGTTCTCACCGCGGCGGAGTTGGATCCGCGTTATGCGCAGCCGACGAACCTCGGTGGCGCGGTCCGCCCGGTCTTGCCCGCCGCTTCCGGAGGCATGTTCGACAAGGAGCAAAACGAGAAGGAGCTCCTCAAGCAGGCGTTGGCTTCGGCCGCCGGCAATCGGACGAAGGCCGCGGAGCTGTTGGGGATTTCCCGTCGCACCTTGCACCGCAAACTTCTGCAATGGCCCGAACTCGAAGTCGGCCAAGCTCCGCATGCTTAAGCCTTGGTTGCTCGGCCTCTTGGCCGCGCCCGCGTTGTGGGGAGCGGATATCGCGGGGTCCGATTTGTTGAAGGGCGCCTTGACGGAGGGGCTCCGGCAGGCCGCGCCCGCCTCCACGGTCGACTTTGCGGGCACCCTGCCCGGTCGCCGCAGCTTGGCCGATGGCCGCACCTCCGTTGCCCTCCTCTTCCAGCGGGAAGGCGAGCCGGAGCCAGCGGCGCCCGCCGGGCAGAGCCTCCAGCGTTACCTGCTGGCGAATGCGGCGGTCGTCGTGGCGGTTCATAAGTCCAATCGCCAAAACCAGGTCAGCTTCGCCGACCTCAACAGCCTGTTGGCCAAGGACCCCAAGGTTTATTACGTCAATTGGAACGACCTCGCCGGGGGGAACCTTTCCGAGACGATCCTCACCTACCTTTACGCCCCCCATGGGGCTTTTGCCCGGGAGCTCATTCAAGGCGTCCCTTTGAGTAAGCAGCCCTTCCGCCCGGAAGTGAACCTGGTCATGGATTGGGCTCCGGTCGGCCAGAGTTTGGCGACCCGTCCGGCGACCCTGGCCCTCGCCCCTGCCCTCCCCGCGGGCTCGGAAGGTCGGCTGCTCCAAGTCTCCGATGGCCGCCCCGGCAAGTCCTCGACGGCCTATTCCCCGGACGAGATGAATATCTACAACGGGGACTACCCTTTACGCCTCCCCCTGTATCTTTATGTGCGGAGCGATAAGCAGCAGGCGCATAAAGAAGCCCTGAAATGGCTGTTTTCCGAGGCGGCCGCCGAGCAGATCCGTTCCGTGGGCCTCTACCCTGCCCCCAAGGCCATCCGCGAGCGCTTAGCCCAAAGGCTTGACAGCCGCTAGGCAGATTGGTCTGCTCACTTTCCGAAAGCGCGCGTAGCTCAATGGTAGAGTACCACCTTGCCAAGGTGGCTGTTGCTGGTTCAAGTCCAGTCGCGCGCTCCACTTTAACCCACCTTAACCGGTGGGTTTCTTGTTTTAGGCGGCGACCGGCAGCGTGACCGTGACCTTCAGCCCCTTGGGGCGGACGTTGTCCGCCGTCACCGAACCACCGTGCAGTTCGGCGACCTGTCGGACGATGCTGAGCCCCAGGCCGCTGCCGCCCGCGCGGCGGGATTTGTCGGTCCGGTAGAAACGGTCGAACAGCCGCGGCAGATCCACCGCGGCGACCCCGGCGCCATCGTCTTGGATTTCCAAGGCGACGCCCCCCGGCACGTGCGAGGTGCGGATCAGGATGTGCGTCGCGCCCGCGGCGTGCGCCAGCGCGTTCTCGATGAGGTTCTGCACGAGCCGACGGGCTTGCACGGGATCGACGGCGGCGCTCTCCTCCGCGCGCAGGTCGAGCTCGACGGAGACCTTCGCCGAGCGGCAGCGCGGGCCGAGCTCCTCGGCGACTTCGCGGCACGCCCGATGCAACGCGCCGGCCTCGCGCCGCATGAGGTCATGCGAACTCTCCAAGCTGGCCAAGGCGAGCAACCCTTCGACGAGACCCTGCAGGCGACCGACCGAGGAAACGATCTTCTGGATGAAACGCGCCCGATCTTCCGGCGTCATCGTCGCCTGGTCGTCGGCCAGCGTCTCGGCGTAGCCACGGAGGATCGTCACCGGCGTCCGGAGGTCGTGCGAGACGTTCGTCACGAAATCGCGTTCCATCGCCTGCAGGCGTTTGAGCGCGGTCACTTCGGCCAAGACGAAGATAACCGCGCCTTCCCCGAACGCTTCGGGATCGGTGCGAGCCCCGGCGGCTTGGATCCACGCATCGGCGAGCGGAGCGCGGTGGAGCAAGATGGTGTTCCCGGCCCTCCCCTCGCGGCGCACTTGCCGGATCAACTCGATGAAGTCCGCGCTCCGCACCAATGGGACGATGGAGCCACCGAGTTCCGCGTCGGACAAGCTGAACAAGGCGCGCGCCGCGGGATTCGCGAGGCGGAGGCGATCCTGCGCATCCACGACCAGCACGGCATCCGTCAGCGGAGCCAACAGCGCTTCGACGCGCTTGGCGGCGGCCGAGCGGATTTCCGCCTCGGTCAAGGTGCGCCCTTCGATGGCCGTGAAGAGTTCGTCCAGCTTGAGCCAGCGGATGAGCCACCCGTGCGGTCGGACGGACGAACCGCCGCCGAGCAGCGAACGTCGGCACCAACGGAGGCAGTGGCCCAGTTCGGCCACACACCAGCCAACCAGGCCGAGCCCGATGGCGAGGATCATCCAAGGAAGCCAGCTCATCGAACCAAGAGCGTGCGCGCAGTCATCGTCGCGAGCGAGCGCAAACCAATCATCCGGTGACGCGATAGCCCACGCCGCGGACGGTTTCGATGACGTCTCCGGCGGGCCCGAGTTTCTCGCGGAGGCGCCGGACGTGCGTGTCGACGGTGCGCGTTTCCAGGTCGGGGGAATAATTCCAGACGTCGGACAGCAATTCTTCGCGCGACTGCACGCGGCCTTTGCGCTCCAAGAGGAGGCGCAGGAGTTTGAATTCCGTGGCGGTCAGTTCGAGGGGCTTGCCGGCGGCGGTGACTTCATGGCGTTCGATGTCGAGCATGAGCGCGCCGGCGGCGAGCCGCGTCGAAGGCTTGGCGGCGGCCGACTTGGCGCGGCGAAGCAAGGCCTGCGCGCGGAGCATGAGTTCGCGCACATCAAACGGCTTCGTCACGTAATCGTCGGCGCCCGACTCCAAGCCGCGCACTTTATCGGCGGTCTCCCCTTTCGCCGTCAGGAAAATCACGGGCGTATCTTGGAGCAAGGCATCGGCCCGCACCATGCGCAGCAGCTGCACGCCGGTGAGCTCCGGCATCATGACGTCCAAGATGATGAGGTCGGGCCGGAAGTCGCGGGCCAAGCCAATCGCCCGGAGCGGATCGTTCAGGCTGCGTACGGCATAGCCCGCCTGACGGAACTTATAGTCCAAGAGCTCGGTGACGTCCGTCTCGTCGTCGACGACGAGGATGCGCTTGAGGTGTTCAGCGTCTTGAGTGGCCATGGATAGAGACAAAGCCGCTTCGCCCCCCAGCGCCAGATTTAGGTGTCAATTAAGACGGACAGGTTACGACCCTAATTTTTGTTTGTAAGTTGATGATTTTAAGTGACTTACAGAACATAGTCACAAGATTGTTTCACGCCTAAGCCGCAAGTGTTACAACGGTCATGTTCCACGTGGAACATGACCGCCCTGCCCCACCCTTAGGCGCTCTTTTGTGCCCGGAACAAGACCATCAATAAAGAGATGTCCGCGGGGTTCACGCCGCTGATGCGGCTCGCCTGTCCAAGGGTTTGGGGCTGGATGGCATGCAGCTTCTGCCGTGCTTCATTGCGCAGCCCATAAGCCTTCTGGAAGTCAAAGCCCGCTGGAACCTTAAAGGACTCCAGGTCATGGAGCTTGCGGGCCGATCGACGCTCCCGGTCTAGGTAACCACGGTATTTGACCCGATACATCACTTCAGCCTGAACTTCTGGCGTTTCCGCTAAGAAACTGGGCGGCAAGTCCGCTGGGACACCTTCGATGTTCCTTCTTAAGACATCGCCGGCTAAGCCGCCGCTGATGGCGATCTTTTCCAGGTATTCAGTCCAGTGAGCCACTTGGGCGGCCTTGGATTCAATCCGAGCCAACCGTGCGGCCGGGACCAAGCCGTAATCGGCGATTTTGGACTTAAGGCGTAGTTCCGCGCTGCCGTGGTTGAATAAAAGCCGGTATTCAGCCCGGCTGGTGAACATGCGATACGGCTCCTGGGTGCCTTTAGAGACCAAATCATCGATCAAGACCCCGATATAGGCCTCGTCGCGCCCAATGACCATAGGCGTTAGGCCTTGAACCCGGCAGGCAGCGTTAACCCCGGCAACCAGACCCTGGGCCGCGGCTTCTTCATAGCCCGAGGTGCCATTGATCTGGCCGGCAAAGAAGAGGCCTTCGACTTTTTTGGATTCCAGGGTCGGGTAGAGCTGGGTGGGTGGGGCAAAGTCGTATTCCACGGCATAGGCCGGGCGTAGCATGACCGCTTTCTCCAATCCAGGGATGGAATGGAGCATCTCGAGCTGAATATCAAAGGGCAGGGAGGTGGAGAGGCCATTAATATACCACTCGTCGGTATTCCGACCCTCGGGCTCTAAGAATAGCTTGTGCGACTCCTTTTCGGAGAACTTCACGAACTTGTCTTCAATGGAGGGACAATAGCGCGGACCAACGCCCTTAATCTCGCCACCATAGAGAGGGGAGCGGTGAAGGTTATCGTGGACGATTTTACCGGTCACTCCTGAGGCCTCCGTCATCCAGCAGGAGACTTGATCACTGCCAGGGGCCCATCCGGGTAGGCGCTCGCCGCGTTGTTCCACGTGGAACATGTCCGCTTCCTGACGGGTATCATGGAACGCAAACAGGGTGGGGGAGAGGTCTCCGGCTTGCTCCTCGCACTGGGTGAAATCGATGGAGGAACCGAGGATACGGGGAGGTGTCCCGGTCTTGAGGCGCTGCAGTTCGATTCCAGCGTCTAAGAAACTGCTAGACAACGACTTAGCACTGAAATCTCCAAGGCGTCCGCCCTCGGTTTTATTGTTCCCGATATGCATTAGGCCGCGCAGGAAAGTGCCGGTCGTGACCACGACGGTTTTACCATAGAAGGATAGATCGAGGTTGGTGTTCACCCCGACGACCGCGCCTTGCTCAAAGATAAGACCCGTGACCATGGCCTGGAAAATGGTCAGCCCAGGTTGCAGTTCGCAGAGGTGCTTCATCCGGAACTGGTAGGCCTTCTTATCGCACTGGGCGCGGGGGGCTTGGACGGCGGGGCCCTTGGACGAGTTCAGGAGGCGAAACTGGATGCCCGTGGTATCGGCGGTTAGGCCCATCTCGCCACCAAGGGCGTCGATTTCCCGGACGATGTGCCCCTTGGCCTGACCCCCGATGGCGGGGTTGCAGCTCATTTGGGCGATGGTATCGATATTACCGCTCAGCAGCAGGACCTCCACGCCCATGCGGGCCGCGGCGAGGGCGGCTTCAACGCCGGCATGGCCGGCCCCGCAGACGATGACGTCATAAGGTCGGCTCGGGCCGAGGCGGATTTCTTTGGGTGGTCGCATAGGAGGCTTCCCTCCTAGCGGAGGGAATCACTTCCCTATGCAGAAGGAAGCAAAGAGCTTGTCCAGCATACGCTCATTGTCGATGCGTCCGACGACCTCCCCCAGGGCATCCAAGGCCTCCCGGCAGCGGGCCGCCGCCAATTCGGTCTGGGCGGGGGGTGCCAAGTGCTCCCGGGCGATCTGCAAGGCGGCGGCGGCCCGGAGGAGGGCGTCCGCATGGCGGACCCCGACGACGAGGTCTTCAGCGCCGGGGGCGACTTCGCGGGCGACCAAGATTTGGCCGAGTTGGTCGCGTAAGCTTTCGGCATCCCGTCCATCCAACAGGCAGGTGGGGATCTTCGTCAGTTCCGGTCGCCACTGCGCCTGCGCGGGATCCGCCGGAAGGTCGGCCTTGTTCGCGATGACGAGCGTGCGCGTCGCGTCCAGGAGTTCGGCGAGCGCCGGCGGCAACGTCGGCGGCGGGGCGGAGCGATCGACGACCAGGAGGAGGAAATGCGCGGCGCGCGCCTGTTCGAGCGAGCGTTCCATGCCGGCATGCTCCAGGGCGGAACCACCCGCGCGCAGGCCCGCGGTGTCGACGGCGGTGACCGCGAGCGGGAGGCCCGCGATCGGCGCCTCGAGGAAGTCGCGCGTCGTGCCGGGTTCGGCGCTCACGAGCGCGCGCGCGGAGCCGCTGAGCGCGTTGAGCAAGCTCGACTTGCCGGCGTTCGGGGCGCCGACGACGGCGACGCGCAGGCCGTCGCGCAGCGCGGACTCGTGGCGCGCGGTCCGAGCGTATCCAGAAAGTTCTGACTCAATTTTCGCCAATGTTTGCAAGGGCCCCATCGGGTCCTCGGCGGGCAGGTCTTCCTCCGGGAAATCGATGTGCGCTTCCAGCGTCGCGAGCGCCGCGAGGAGGCGATCGCTCCAGGCCGCGACCTGCCGGCCGAGTTCGCCGGCGAGTTGGCGGCGCGCCGCGGCGAGCGCGCGCTCGGAGCTGGCGTGGATCAGGTCGGCGATGGCTTCCGCTTGCGTGAGGTCGAGCTTGCCCGCGAGGAACGCGCGGCGCGTGAACTCGCCGGGCTCGGCCGAGCGGCACCCGCGCGCGAGGCAGTCTTCGACGATCCGGCGGACGAGCAGGGGATTGCCGTGGCACGTGACTTCGAGTGAATCGCCGCCCGTGAAGGAGTGCGGCGCGACCGCGAGCACGGCGACGACTTGGTCGATGGCGCCGCCGGCGCGGTCGCGCCAGACGGCGGTCGTCGCGCGCCGGGCGGCGGGGGGCGTGCTGCGGCCGAAAGCCTCCCGGGCGATGGTCGCGGCCAAGGGGCCGTCGATGCGGATCACCGCGAGCGCGGAGCGTCCGGTGGGCGTGGCGGCGGCGACGATGGTCTCGGAGGTGGACATGCGGACGGCTCATCCCAAGGGGGCGGGGCAGGGGAGGCAAGCGGTGTCATCAGCGTTGAAAAGGCTGGAAGGGGAGGGGGGGAATGGCAAAGTTCGCCCATCACTCCCGTGGAACTCCATCGTTTCCTCTCTCCCGCCGCCGCCGCGGCCATCGCTGCCGCCCATGGCACGCCTTGCTATGTTTACGACCAAGCGACCCTCGAGGCCCAAGCCGATGCGATGTTGGCCTTCCCCAATGCGTACGGTCTGACGGTCCGGTTCGCCATGAAGGCGTGCCCGAACGCTTCGGTGCTCCGGCTCTTCGCCGCCAAGGGGCTCCACCTGGACGCCAGTTCCGGGTATGAAGTCCGCCGCGCCCTCAAGGCCGGGGTGCCCGCCGACCGGATTTCGCTCTCTTCCCAGGAGCTCCCGGGCGACTTCGCCGAACTTCTGCGCCTGGGCATCCATGTGAACGCGTGTTCGCTCCTCCAGTTGGAGCGGATCGGCAAGGAGCTCCCCGGCCAGCAGGTGGGCCTCCGTTTCAACCCGGGTCGGGGTTCCGGCGGGACGGGCAAGACGAACGTCGGTGGACCCGATTCCTCGTTCGGCATCTGGCACGAATGGGCCGACCAAGCCCAGGCCATCGCTGCGAAGTATCGGCTCAAAGTCGTCCGCATCCACACCCACATCGGCTCGGGCAGCGACCCCGTCGTCTGGCAGGAAGTCTCCGCCGCCAGCTTGGCGTTGGTCGCCCGCTTCCCCGAAGTCGTCACGCTCAACCTCGGTGGTGGCTACAAGGTCGCGCGTGTCGCGGCCGAGAAGGGCACCGACCCGCAAATCGTCGGCGCACCGGTGAAGCAGGCGTTCGAAAAGTTCGCCGCCCTGCATGGGCGTCCCTTGCGCCTCGAAATCGAGCCCGGGACGTTCCTCGTCGCCAACGCCGGCGCCGTCCTCTGCCGCGTGCAGGATGTGGTCTCCACCGGCGCGCGGGAATTCCTCAAGCTGGACTCGGGCATGACCGAAATCCTG
>CALQIY020000006.1 GCA_943330755.2 Opitutus sp. GAS368 | reverse complement strand
GAACAAGGGGTTGGTCTTTCCGGTCTTTAATCATACAACTGATATTAGAAACGGCACCCCGCCCATGCTTCGACCGACCCTTGCCCTGCTCCCCCTTCTCGCCACGGCGGCTTCCGCCGCGGACCCCGTGGAGTTCAACCGCGACATCCGCCCGGTGCTCGCCGACGCCTGCTTCCATTGCCACGGCCCCGACCCCGGCACGCGCAAGGCCGGCCTGCGTCTCGACACCGAGGCCGGTTTCTTCGCCGCGCGCAAGGACAAGGACGGCAAGGAAGAGCCCCCGACCATCATCAAGGGCCAACCCGACAAGAGCACGCTCTTCCAGCGCATCATCTCCAAGGACGAAGACGAGGTCATGCCTCCGCCCGAGACGCACAAGGCGCTGAAGCCCGCGCAAGTGGCGAAGATCAAGGCGTGGATTGAACAAGGCGCCCCTTGGCAGCCGCACTGGTCCCTCCTCCCGCCCGTCGCGGTCACGCCGCCCGTGGATCAGACGGGCTGGGCCAAGAACCCCATCGACACCTTCGTCCTGGCCAAGCTCAAGGCCGCCGGGCTCACCCCCGCCGCCGAGGCCGATGCCCGCACGCTCATCCGCCGCCTCGCCCTCGATATCACCGGCCTGCCGCCAGCGCCTGAACTCCTCGCCAAGTATCTCCCCAAGGACGGCACCCACCTGCAAGATGCGCAGGTGCGCGCCTTGGTGGACGAACTGATGGCGACGCCCGCTTACGGCGAGCACCGCGCCCGCTATTGGCTCGACGCGGCGCGCTACGCCGACTCCCACGGCCTGCACTTCGACAACCCGCGAGAGATGTGGCCCTACCGCGATTGGGTCGTCAAAGCCTTCAACGCGAACCAGCCGTTCGATGCCTTCACGGTCGAGCAGTTGGCCGGCGACCTCCTGCCCAATCCGACGGAGTCGCAGTTGATCGCCACCGGTCTGCAGCGCTGCAACGCCACGACCAATGAAGGCGGCACCATCGTCGAGGAGAACCTCGCCAACTATGCCGCCGACCGCGTGCAGACGATCGGCTGGGTCTACCTGGGCCTGACCACCAATTGCGCGCAGTGCCACGACCACAAGTTCGACCCGTTCACGGCGAAGGACTTCTACGCGCTCTCCGCCTTCTTCCGCAACACGACCCAGCCCGGCCTCGACGGCAACGTGAAGGATGGCCGCGGTCCCGTGATCTACCTGCCGGCCGATGCCGACCGTCCGCGCTGGAAGGCGCTCCCGGCCGAGATCGAAGCCGCCAAGAAACAAGCGGGCGACCTCCGCAACGCGGCCAGCAAGGACTTCGATGGTTGGTTCGCCAAGCTCAAGCCCGCGGACCTCGACAAGGATATCCCGACCCAAGGGCTGCTCGGTCGTTTCGCGCTGAACGAAGGGGCCGGCATCCCGGCGCAGACCAAGGCCCACGGTGCCGCCCCGACGTGGCTCAAGGAAGGCCGCCACGGCAGCGCCGTCGCGCTCAAGAAAGGCTCCAACCTCAATCTCGGTGAGGTCGGCAACTTCGACACGAAGAAGCCGTTCTCCGTCGGCGGCTGGTTCCGCCCTTCCGCCGTGATGGGCGCGCAAGCCCTCGTCGCCCGCATGGATGACCCCAAGGCCGCCCAAGGCTGGTCGCTCTTCCTCGCCAACGCCAACTACGGTTTCTATCTGATCAGCCAATGGCCCAATGACGCCATCAAGGTCACGACGACCAAAGCGCTCGCCAAGAAGGACACCTGGCAGCACGTCCTCGTCACCTACGATGGCAGCGGCAAGGCCGAAGGCATCAGACTCTATGTCGATGGCGTGATGGCGCCGCTGAAGCTCGAGATCAACACCCTGACGACTTCCAGCCAAGCCAAGACGCCGACCCGTCTGGGCCAACGCAGCGCCAGCGAATTCTTCACCGGGGCCGCCCAAGAGCTCCGCTTCTACGACCGCTCGCTCACGGGCACCGAAGCCAACGTCCTCGCGAAGGTCGACGACCTGCGGGCCCTGCTCGCCGGCAAGCCCACCCCGAAGACCAAGGAGAAGTTCCTGGAATACTACGTCGGAGTCAGCCGCGCGGACGTCCAAGTCGCCGCCGCCCGCCAACAGCAGCTCGAGGCGGAACTCAAGGCCATCAAGGACCGCAGCCCGCTCACGCACATCCAGGAAGAGCGCAAGGACATGATGCCGACGGCGCACATCCTCCTCCGCGGCGAGTACGACAAGAAGGGCGAACAGGTCGCCGCCGAAGTTCCCGCCGCCTTGGGCAAGCTACCCGCCGACGCGCCCAAGAACCGCCTCGGCCTCGCGCGCTGGCTGGTCAGCGAACAGAACACCCTCACCGCCCGCGTGACCGTCAATCGCATGTGGCAAGAGCTCTTCGGCCAAGGGCTGGTCAAGACCTCCGAAGACTTCGGCATCATGGGCGCGTTGCCCACCCACCCGGAGCTCCTCGACTGGCTGGCCGTCGAATTCCGCCGCTCCGGTTGGGATGTAAAGGCCTTCTACCGCCTGGCGTTGACGTCGGCCACCTACCGCCAAGCAGCCGTGCAGACGGCCGTGAAGGTCGAGAAGGACCGCGACAACAGCCTCTTTAGTCGCGGCCCACGCTTCCGCATGGATGCCGAGATGATCCGCGACCAAGCGCTCGCCGCCAGCGGGACGCTCTCACCCCGCATGGGTGGACCGGGAACCAAGCCATACCAGCCGGAGAACATCTGGGAGGTCGTCGGCGTCGGCATCCAGGTCTACCGCCCCGACAAGGGCGAGAACCTCTACCGCCGCTCGCTCTACAACTACTGGCGCCGGATGGCTCCGCCCGCCAGCCTCGAACTCTTCAACGCTCCCTCGCGCGAGGTCAGCTGCGTTCGCCGCGACCGTACCAACACTCCCTTGCAGGCCTTGGTGGTCTTGAACGACCCCCAGTACATCGAGGCGTCGCGTCAACTCGCCCAGCGGACGCTGACCGCCAGCAAGGAAGACGACCGTCGCTTCCAATTCGCCGCCGAACGCCTGCTCGCCCGTCCGCTCAAGGACGCCGAACTCACCATCGTCCGGGGCAGCTTGGCCAACCTGCGCAAGCATTACACCACGCAACCCGCCGACGCCGACGCGCTCCTGAAGGTCGGCGACTCGCCCGCCGACCCCGCCCTGCCCAAGCCCGAGCTCGCCGCTTGGACCATGCTCTGCAGCCAACTCCTCAACCTGGACGAAGTCCTCAATAAATAATCCCCATGTCGATCCTTCACGAATGGAATAGCCTCCAGACCCGCCGCCGCTTCCTCGGCCAAGGCGCCAACGCCCTCGGCGCCGCCGCCTTGACCAGCCTGTTCGGTCGCTCCCTCGCCCACGCCGCCCCGGGCGCGATCAGCACGCAACACCTCCCGAAGGCCAAGCGCGTCATCTACCTCCACATGGTCGGCGGGCCGTCCCAGATGGACCTCTTCGACTACAAACCGGAGATGCAAGCGATGTTCGACAAGGACCTGCCGGCGAGCATCCGCAACGGCCAGCGCCTCACCACGATGACGAGCGGCCAGACGCGCTTCCCGATCGCCCCGTCCAAGTATAAGTTCAGCCAAGCCGGCAAGTGCGGGCTCTGGATGAACACCGAGCTGTTGCCCAACCTCGCCAAGAACGCCGACGACATCTGCTGGATGCGCTCGCTCAACACCGAGGCCATCAACCACGAACCCGCCATCTGCGCGATGCAGACCGGCAACCAGATCACGGGCCGTCCCTGCCTGGGCGCCTGGGCTTCCTATGGCTTGGGTTCCACCAACGACAACCTGCCCTCCTTCGTCGTGCTCATCGCGACGCCGACGAACCGCGACCAAGAACAGGCCATCTCCAGCCGCCTCTGGTCCAGCGGCTACCTGCCGGGCGAACACGCGGGCGTCTCCTTCCGCAGCAAGGGCGACCCCATCCTCTTCATCAACAACCCGCCCGGCGTCCCCAACGACCTGCGCAAGCAGACCATCGACGGCATCAACCAACTCAACCGGCTCAACTACGAAGCCGTGGGCGACCCCGAAACGCACACGCGCATCAAGCAGTACGAGATGGCCTTCCGCATGCAGGCGAGCGTCCCGGAACTCACCGACCTCACCAAGGAACCCGAGCACATCTTCAAGCTCTACGGCGAAGAAGCCCGCAAGCGCGGCAGCTTCGCCAACAGCGTCCTCATGGCGCGCCGGCTCGTCGAACGCGGCGTGCGCTTCGTCCAGATCTACCACAACAACTGGGACCACCATTCGAACGTCAACGGCCGCATGCCCAGTCAGTGCAAGGACGTCGACCAGCCCTGTCACGCGCTGATCGAAGACCTCAAGCAACGCGGGATGTTCGACGACACCCTCATCATCTGGGGCGGAGAATTCGGCCGCACCATCTATAGCCAAGGCGGCCTCACGAAGGACAACTACGGCCGCGACCACCACCCCCGTTGCTTCTCGATGTGGATGGCCGGCGGTGGCGCCCGCGGCGGCCAAATCTACGGGGAGACCGATGAATTCAGCTACAACATCGTCAAGGATCCACTGCCGATCCGGGACTTCCATGCGACGGTGCTCCACCTGCTGGGCTACGACCACGAACGCTTCACGTACAAGTATCAAGGCCTCGACCAGAAGCTGGTGGGCGTCTTGCCGACGAAGATCGTGAAGGCGTTGATTCAGTAAGGGATGCGCACCCTGCTTGCCCTAATTTGCAGCGGCCTGTTCGCAGTCGCCGCCGAGCCTACCCCGCCGCCCAACGATACCGCCTGGCTGCAGTCCAAGGGCGCCCTGCTCTTCCACGACGGCTTCGAGCGCGAGGAGACGGGCAATGGGCTCAAGGCCATCGGCAACGGCTGGGAGAGCGCCACCGCCGAACGCGTGCCGCAGCTCAAGCAGGCCGACCTCGACGGCGGGATCCTGAAGGTCGCCAGCGCCACCAAGGAGGCCGGCCATGCCGCCCACATCCACCACGACGCGGGCTTCACGGACGGCGGGGTCAGCATTCGTTTCAAGTTCCCCGGACTAAACAAAAGCGAAGGCCTGCAGCTCGGCTTCGTCGACCGCGAGGTGAAGGACATCCACGCCGGCCACCTCTGCTACGCGATCCTATCTCAGTCGACCCTCACCCTCAAGGACAGCAAAACGGGTGAAATGAACGTCGCCATCCGCAAGCAGCGGGCGGAAGCCACCGCCAACAAGGCCAAGCCCTCACCCACGCTGGAAGCCCTGCTGAAGGGCAAGCAAGCGACCGTCCCCTTCAAGGCCGACACGGAATGGCACGAACTGACGCTCGTCACCGAAGGCGATGAGCTGCGCTGTTCATTGGATGGCAAAGTGGTCGCGCGGCATCGCTCCGAGGGCTTCGCCCACCCGACAAAACGCTGGTTCAGTTTCCTCATCGGCTCGACCGTCTGGATCGACGACGTGAAGATCTATAAGGTTAAATAAACGATGTTCCGCACCCTCCTCACCTTGACCCTGCTGCTCGTCGCCCTTCCCGTGGGCGCCAAGGAAGCGGAGGTCATCGTGTACGGCGCGACTCCCGGCGGATTCTGCGCGGCCATCGCGGCGGCCCGGGAGGGGGCGCAGGTCATCCTGCTTGAGCCGACGAGCCACGTCGGCGGACTGAGCACGGGCGGGCTGAGCCATTGCGACTCCAACCAGATGCGCCGCGAGTCGCTCACCGGCTTATTCGAGGAATGGCATCGCCGCATCGCGAAGGACTATGTCGATCGCGGAGAGCCCGTGCCCTATGACCCGAAGGACAAGACCGCCGGCATCCGCTGGGTCTTCGAGCCACACGTGGCGCTGCGCGTCACCCAAGCCATGCTCCAGGAAGCGGGTGTCACGGTCGTCACCGACTGCCAGCTGACCAGCGTGCAAATGACCGGAACGCGGATCGCCGGTCTCCGCACCTCCCAAGGCGCGTTTACCGCCAAGACCTACATCGACGGAACCTACGAGGGCGACCTCATGGCTGGCGCCGGCGTCTCTTGGGTCATCGGTCGGGAAGGCCGCGCGGACTACGGCGAAGCCCTGGCCGGCAAACGCTACCCCAAACCGACGATGGCCATCGATGGTTTCGACGCCACGGGCCGACCGCTCCCGCTGGTTACCGGCGTCGATGCCGGCGCCGAAGAGGCGGGCGACCGCAACGTGATGACGTTCAGCTTCCGGCTCTGCCTCACCCGCGACCCGGCGAACCTCGTGCCGATCCCCCAACCGGCGAACTACGATTCCGCCAAGTTCGAACTCGCCCGGCGCGCGCTCAAGGCCGGCGTGCGTGGCATCGGGTTCGACCTCTATCCGCTGCCCGGGAAAAAGCTGGATGGCAATAACTCCATCTACGGACAGGTCTCCCTCGGCCTGGTCGGCGGCAGCAACACTTGGCATGCGGCCGACGCCGCGGAACGCGCCCGCCTCTGGGAGGCGCATAAGCAATACACCCTCGAGTTCCTGCACTTCCTGCGGACCGACCCGGCCGTGCCCGCCAAGACCCGCGCCGACTACGCCTCCCTCGGCTTCTGTAAGGACGAGTTCGCGGCGACGGCGCACTTCCCGCCGGCCCTCTACGTCCGCGAATCCCGTCGGCTCCATGGGCTCTACATCCTGAGCCAGAAGGACATCATCGATTCGCCAGCGAAAGACGACCCCATCGCCATCTCCTCCTTCCCGATCGATTCGCACGATTGCCAGCGCGTGGCCCTCAAAGGCGGTGGCGTCGTCAACGAGGGCACCATCTTGCCGGTCCGCGTCCCGGGCACCGGCGTCGGCTACGCCTACCAGGTTCCTTATCGCGCCATCCTGCCAAGGCCCGAGCAATGCGGCAATCTCCTCGTCCCCGTCGCCCTCGGCAGCACCCACGTCGCGATGTCCTCGCTGCGCATCGAGGGAGCATGGATGGCGATTGGCCAAGGGGCGGGCGTGGCCGCGGCCCTCTCCGCCAAGCGCGGCCTCAACGTGCAAGACCTACCTTACCCCGAGCTCCGCACTCGGTTACTCGCCCAAGGCCAGACCGTCGAACTCCCGACCCCACCCATCCGCAAGGCCGCCCCGAAAGCAGCCGAGAAGCCACCGGCCACCTCCCCGGCAGGGCTCATCCTCGACGACCAAGTCGCCGAGCTTGAAGGTGCGTGGACCCCTTCCACGAATTTCAAACCCCACATCGGCAAGGGCTACGTCCACGACGAGCAGCGTTCGGATGGCAAATGCCGCGCGACCTTCCGCTTCAAGGTTCCGACGGAAGACGACTACGAGCTCGGCATGGCTTACTCCGCCCACGCGACACGCACCACCCGACTGCCCATCACGATCGCCGGGGGTGGCGTCGAACATCGCCTGACGGTCGACCAGACCCAGCCGCTGCCCGCGGGTGAATCCTTCCGCCCGCTGGGCCAATTCAGACTCCGCCCGGGCGTCGACTACACGCTGACGCTCTCCAACGACGGTACGGTCGGCTTCGTGATTCTTGACGCTTTCCAATTGCGCCCGACCGGCACGACCGCGCCCAAGCCGCGCTGATGGCGAGCTGCTACTTCTTGGGCGGCGGAAGGTAGCGGGCGATATCACGCAGGGCGACGACCTTGCAGCCCGCGTCCTTCAGCACCTGCATGTAGGCCTCGAACTTCACCGGGTCGGTATTGACCCACGGATGCTTGATGTCGGGCACCCCGTGAAAAGTAAGCACCGCGATCTTGCCGTCGCGCGCCTGGGCGATGGCGGCCTTGAACTGCTCCAGGGTGCTGTCGGGCTTGCTGTCGAAGGCCTGCGGCAAGGTCAGCGGATCGTCCTGCGCGGGATCAAAGACGCGGGCGCCGCCGGCCCGGGCCAAAAGGTACCCGCGCGAACGCAGCACCTCGCTCGCCGCCGGACTGGTCGCATACCCGGGATAGGAAAACGTCGTCGGGACGGGAATGCCGTTTTCGCTGCAGCGCTTCTCGATGTGCTCCAGGTCCGCCGCGATATCCGCCGGCTTCTGGCCACTCACCGCTTTATGCGCCTTGGTGTGGTTGCCGATCTCGAACCCGGCGACATGCAGCGCCTTGATCTGCTCCCAGGTCAGGTAATGCTCCTTATCCTTCAAGAATTCAAAGCCTTCCGTGATGTAGAAAGTGGCCCCGAAACCATGCTTCTTCAAGAGCGGTGCCACGAAGGTCGCATGACTGGCCACCGAGTCATCGAAAGTCAACACGACCAAGCCGTCGGGGGCCTTCGGGACCGTCGGGGCCTCGGCCGCAGGCAGGACCCCCGTAAAGGCGAATAAAAGTGACAGGCAAAGCGTGGGGAGGCGCATGGGGATATCACCATTTAGCCCGCGCAACCGACCCTCGACAAGCCGGATAGCCGGGCGGAATGGATTTGCAGTAAGCCGGGCGGAACTAAACCTATCCAGACCCCATCTACCCCTTTATGCGCCTGCGTACCGCCATCCTCACCATCCTGGTGCTCCCCTGGGCCCAGGCGGAGGAACCGATTAGCTTCAGCCGCCAGATCCGTCCGATCCTTTCCGAGAACTGCATCGCTTGCCACGGCCCCGACGACAAAGCCCGGAAAGCCAAGCTACGGCTCGACGAGGAGGCCTCGGCCAAATCCAACCGCGAGGGCGACATCGCCATCGTCCCAGGCAAGCCGGAGCTGAGCTCGATCATCCAACGCATCGAATCCAAGGACCCGGACGACGTGATGCCGCCCCCGAAGCAGCACAAGGTCATCAGTCCCGACCAAGTGGCCCTGCTGAAGACGTGGATCCGCCAAGGGGCCCGCTGGGGAAAACATTGGTCCTATGAGCCCGTGGCGACGGTGAAGGTCCCGAGCAACGGTGAAGCCAACCCGATCGACGCGTTCCTGCTCGAACGACTGAAGAAGGAGAAACTCAGCTTCGCGCCCGTGGCCGACCGCAGCCTCTTGATTCGGCGCACCGCGCTCGACCTCACGGGCTTGCCGCCGACCCCCGCCGAGCTGACTCGCCTCGCGCAAGCGACCCCAACTGAACTCGTCGACTACTACCTGGCCCAGCCCACCTTCGGAGAGCATTGGGCGCGGGGCTGGCTCGACCTGGCGCGCTACGCCGACAGCGCCGGCTACCCCAGCGACCCTGGACGGACCATCTGGCCCTACCGCGACTGGGTCATCCGCGCCTTCAACGCCAACCAACGTTTCGACCGGTTCTCCATCGAGCAGCTCGCCGGCGACCTCCTGCCGACCCCGACGCAAGACCAGCTGATCGCCACGGCCTTCCACCGCAATACGATGACCCAGAACGAAGGGGGCACGAACGACGAAGAGTACCGCACCGCCGCCGTCATTGACCGCGTCAACACGACCTACGCCGTCTGGATGGGCACGACCATGGCGTGCGCCCAGTGCCACACCCACAAGTACGACCCGATCACGATCACCGAGTACTTCCGCTCCTACGCCCTGCTCAACCAGACCGCCGACTCGGACAAGGGCGACGAACGCCCCACGATGGAAGTCCTCACGGCCGAACAGAAGGCCGCGCGCACCGCCCTCCAACAACGCCTGACCCAAGCGGACGCCGCCTTGGCGCAAACCAAAGCCGCCTGGCTGACCGGTTTCGACGCATGGCTAAGCACCAAGGCCACCATTCCGGAAAAGAAAGTGGCCGCCTTGTTCGCCTTGCCGAAAGACAAACGCACCGCGGCCCAACTCAAGCAGCTCCAGGATTACTACGTCCGCAACGTGGCCCCGGAAACCAAGATGGAACGCGAGACCGCCGCCCAACTCCGCAAGCAGTTGGCGGAACTCAAACCACCGACCGTGCCCGTGATGGAGGAGTTACCCGGAAGCAAACAACGCAAGACCTTCGTGCAACTGCGAGGCAATTGGCAGGCCCTGGGCGATGAAGTCACGCCCGGCGTTCCCGTGGCCTGGCACGCGGCCCCGTCCAAAGCCCCGCTCAATCGCCTCGCTTTCGCCGAATGGCTCCTCAGCCCACAGAACCCACTCACCGCGCGCGTCCAAGTCAACCGTCTGTGGGAAACGGTGTTTGGCGTCGGCATCGTCCGCACCAGCGAGGAGTTCGGCAGCCAAGGCGACCTTCCCGTCCACCCCGAGCTCCTCGATTGGCTCGCGGGTGAATACGTCCGCAGCGGCTGGGATACCAAACACATGCTGCGCTTGATGTTCACCAGTCGCGCCTATCGCCAGTCCTCCGCCAGTAACCCGGCCCTCAATGAGCGCGATCCCGACAATCGACTGGTAGCCCGCGGCCCGCGCTTCCGCCCGCCGGGCGAACTCCTCCGCGACCAAGCCCTCGCCGTCGCCGGCCTGCTCAGCACCAAGATGTACGGCGCCCCCGTCCGCCCGATGCGCCCCGCCTCCGGCCTCAGTGCCGCGTTCGGTGGCAGCAACGATTGGACCACCAGCGCGGGTGAAGATGCCCATCGTCGCAGCGTCTACACCGACACCCGCCGGAACAGCCCGTACCCGAGCTTCGCCACGTTCGACGCCCCGAACCGCGAGACCTGCACGCTCCGCCGCGATCGCTCCAACACGCCCCTGCAGGCCTTCGTGACGTTGAACGACCCGGTCTTCGTCGAAGCCAGCCAAGGCTTGGCGCGGCGCTTGCTGAAGGAGGGCCCGGCGGACACGACCGGACGGCTCCAATACGCCTTCCGACTCTGCGTGGCGCGCGCCGCCGACGCCCATGAGCTCAAGGCCTTGGAGACCTTGCTGCAACGCTCCCTCGCCACCTATCGCAAAGACCCCGCCCTCGCCGCCAAAATGGCGACGCAGCCGCTCGGTCCGGCCGACAAGGGCGCCGACCTCGCCGAGTTGGCCGCTTGGACGGCCGTCGCCGGCGTGGTCATGAACCTCGATGAATTCCTGATGCGCCGCTAATCCGATGAACCCTCCTTCCTTGCATCCCGTCCGCGCCGAGCAGCTTCGCCTGCAAACCCGTCGGCACTTCCTCAGCAGCGCGGGGCAGTTCAGCTTGGGCGCCATCGCCCTGCAAGCGTTGCAAGGCAACGCCTTCGCGGCGACCGCCGACGCCGACCACCCGCTCGCCCCGAAACGACCACCGCTCAAGGCACGCGCCAAACGGGTCATTTACCTGCACATGTCGGGCGGCCCGCCCAACCTCGACATCTTCGATCCCAAGCCGGCCCTCGTGGAGCAGAACGGCAAACCCTGCCCGGATTCATTCCTGAAGGGACGTACCTTCGCCTTCACGAGCGGCGTACCGAAGCTCATGGGTTCGCCGCGCACCTTCAAGCAGTACGGCAAAGGTGGCCTGTGGATGAGCGATGCCGTCCCCAACTTCCACACGGTCGCCGACGACGTGACGCTCCTGCGGGCGATGCATACGGATCAATTCAACCACGCGCCCGCCGAACTGCTCCTCTTCACGGGCCACATCCGTCAGGGCCGCCCATCGTTGGGCTCATGGGCCACCTACGGCCTCGGCACCGAGAACCAGGACCTGCCTGGCTTCGTGACCTTGATCTCCAGCGGCACCCAGCCCAGCGGCGGGCAAGGCTGCTGGGGCAGCGGCTTCCTGCCCTCGGTCTTCCAGGGCGTGCAATGCCGCAGCAAGGGCGACCCCGTGCTCTTCGCCAACGATCCACCCGGCATGACGCGCGACCTGCGCCGCGCCACGCTCGACGCGCTTAAAGACCTGAACCAGCGCCAACAAAACGAACTGGGCCACGCCGAGACGGTCACGCGCATCGCCCAGTATGAACTCGCCTTCCGCATGCAGACCAGCGTGCCGGAGGTGATGGACATCTCGCGCGAATCCGCCGCGACCCTCGAGGCCTACGGCGCCAAACCCGGCGAGGCGAGCTTCGCCAACAACTGCCTGCTCGCACGGCGGCTCGTCGAAAAGGGCGTGCGCTTCGTCCACCTCTTCGACTGGGGTTGGGACTTCCACGGCACGAACCCCGCCGAAGATATCCGGGATGGCCTGACCAAGAAGATGGCGAAGACGGACAAGCCCGCGGCGGCCTTGATCAAGGACCTCAAAGAACGCGGCCTCCTCGATGATACGCTCATCGTCTGGGGCGGTGAATTCGGGCGCACACCCTTCCGTGAAGGACGCACGGCCGGTGGCGCCGTCCTCGGCCGCGACCACTATCCCGATTGCTTCACCGTCATGCTGGCCGGTGGTGGCGTCAAAGGCGGCTTCTCTTTTGGCGAGACCGATGAGATGGGCTTCGCCGGGGTGAAGGACAAGGTCCACGTCCACGACCTCCAGGCGACGATCCTGCACTTGCTGGGCTTCGACCACGAACGGCTGACCTACCGCTTCCAAGGCCGTGATTTCCGCCTGACGGACGTCCATGGCCACGTGGTGAAGTCAGTCCTGGCCTAACGGGGCTCCATTTGCCTCGCAACCGAAGGGCTGAAGGCTTGTCTCAAAGGCAAGCCCCACCCCACCCATGCGCCCATTGCTCACCTTGCTCACCGTGACCGCGTCCGTCGCGGCCGCTGAGGTCTCCTTCACCAAGCAAACCATCACGAAGGACTTCGTGGCCGAAGGCTGCGCGGTCGCCGACTTCAACCACGACGGCCAGCTCGATGTCGCCGCCGGCCGCTTCATCTGGCTGGGGCCGGACTTCAAGGAGAAGGTCACCTACACCCCTGAGCGCCAGAACGCCGGCGGTCCAAGCAAGACTCCCTACAACCCTGCGACGGGTTACTCCGACTACTTCATCCAGTTCG
This sequence comes from Opitutus sp. GAS368, assembly GCA_943330755.2. GTDB lineage: Bacteria > Verrucomicrobiota > Verrucomicrobiia > Opitutales > UBA953 > UBA953. The sequence goes on along the minus strand of CALQIY020000006.1, from coordinate 28,701 downwards.
CCTACGACTTCACCGGCGATGGTTGGCCCGACCTGCTCGTCTACGGTCTGCCGGGCGAACCAGCCTACCTCTTCGTCAATCCCGCCGGCAAGGGCGGCGACTGGGCCCAACACAATATTTTTGATGTAGCTGACGGGGAGTCACCCAGCCTCTGCGACATCAACGGCGACGGTAAGCCCGAACTCCTCGTGCATTCGAGCGATCTGGTGAAGGCGAAGAACGCCAAGGGCGGGAAATCCGGCGGCCAGTTCGGCTACGCGGAGATCGACTGGAACAACCCGCTCGGCAAGGCGCGCTTCCGCCCGATCACCCCGAAGTCACCCGCGAACGACCAGAAGATCTTCAAGTACACGCATGGCTACGGCGCGGGCGACGTGAACGGGGACGGGCGCGTCGACATCCTTGAAAAGGACGGCTGGTATGAGCAACCGAAGGACACCACGAAGGACTCCGACTGGGCCTTCCACCCGGCGAAGTTCGGCCAAGGCGGTGCGCAGATGTACGTCCAGGACGTCAATGGCGACGGGCGCAACGACGTCATCACGAGCCTCAAGGCCCACGGCTACGGGCTCTCCTGGTTCGAACAGAACGCGGATGGCTCCTTCACCGAGCGCAAGATCATGGGCGCCACGCCCGCGGAAAACCCGCAAGGCGTGGTCTTCAGCCAGCTCCACGCGATCCAGCTCGCCGACGTCAACGGCGATGGCCTCCTCGACATCGTCACGGGCAAGCGCCGCTGGGCCCACGGCCCCAAGGCCGACGACGAGCCCATGGCCGACCCCGTCGTCTATTGGTTCGAACTGCAGCGCGACGGCAAGGGCGGCGCAAGTTACGTGACGCACCAGGTCGACCGCGACAGCGGCATCGGCACGCAATTCTGGACCGGCCCGCTCCGCCCCAAGGGCAAGCCCGCCATCGTCACCGCCAACAAGCACGGCGTGTTCGTCTTCCAGCAGCCGTGATCGCCCATGCGCGCCTTGCTCTGCCTGCTGCTCCCGGTCGCCCTGCTCGCCGCCGACCGACCGCCGAACATCGTCATCGTCCTTGCCGACGACCTCGGCTATGGGGATGTGCGCGCCTACAATCCCAGCCGCGGGAAAATCGCGACACCGCACCTTGACCGCCTGGCCGCCGAAGGCATGCGGTTCACCGACGGACACTCGTCGTCGGGGGTCTGCTCGCCTTCTCGTTACACGTTGCTGACCGGACGCTACCACTGGCGCACGCGCCTGCAGTCCGGCATCGTGGGCGTCTTCGGGGAACCGCTCATCGCCGCCGACCGCCTGACGGTCCCGGGTTTGGCCAAACGCCAGGGCTACCGGACCGCGGCCATCGGCAAATGGCACTTGGGCTGGGATTGGCCGATCGGCGAAGGCGACAAGGCTCTCTTCCGTAACTACAAGGAAGCCGACCGCACCGCCCCCGAAGCCGATAAGGCCGCGTGGAGAAAGGTCTTCACGCAAAAGATCCCGGGCGGGCCGACGACCCGCGGCTTCGATACCTACTTTGGAACGGACGTTCCCAATTGGCCGCCCTTCTGCTTCATTGAGAACGACCAGACCATTGGAGTCCCCGACCAACCCTTGCCCAAAGCCTTGCTCGGCAGCAACCTGGCCAGCCTACCTGGTCCCGCCTTGCCGGAGTGGAATCTGGAACGCATCTTGCCTGCGCTGACCGCACGGGCGTGCACCTTCATCGAAGACGCCGCCCGGAAGCCCGAACCTTTCCTGCTCTACCTCCCGCTGACGACCCCACATACGCCCTTGGCCGTCAACGCGGCGTGGAAGGGCAAGAGCGGGCTGAACAACGCCGCGGCCGACCTCATCATGGAAACGGATGCGGCGGTCGGCCAAGTCCTGGCTGCCCTCGAAAAAAGCGGCGCCGCCGGCAACACGCTCGTGTTGTTCACCAGCGATAACGGTTTCGCCAGCTACGTCGGCGTCAAAGAGCTCGAGCAACAGGGCCACTTCCCAAGCGGCCCGCTCCGTGGCTACAAGAGTTCCGCCTTCGAAGGCGGTCACCGGGAACCGTTCATCGTGCGCTGGCCCAATCAGGTGACCGCGGGTTCGACTTGCGACCAACTCGTCCACCACGCCGACGTCATCGCCACCTTGGCGGAAATCTGGGGCACCGCCCTTCCGCCCGAAGCCGGCGAAGACAGTTTCAGCTTCCTGCCCCTGCTCAAAGGTTCCAAGCAACCAACCCGCGAGCACGCGGTGAGTTGCGCCGCCGCCGGCACCCCGAGCCTCCGTCTTGGCAACTGGAAGTACATCGCCACGCAACCGGCCCAGCTCTATGACCTGGGCACCGACCTCGGCGAAACCAAGAACCTGGCCGACAGCCAAGCCAGCCGCGTCACGGCCATGAAAGCCCAGCTCGAAAAAATCATCACGGCCGGTCGCTCAACGCCCGGAACGCCGCAGAAGAACGACGTCAAAGTCCGCCGCTTCACCGCCAGCAGCAAAGAAACCGCGACCGCTCCAGCAAAGTAAACCTAACCCTTTCCATGAAAACCACGCTCACCCTGCTGACCGCCGCCCTCGCCCTCGTCGGTTGCCAAAACGAACTCCCGCTCCCGCGCAAACTCACGGTCGGCGCCAACCCCGAAAGCGTCACGCGCGGTTTCGACGGAGACCTGTTCGTCTCGGTCATGGGACCGTCCCGCAAGGCGGGCGATGGCGACGGCAAGGTCGTCCGCATTAAGGGCGAAGTGGTGACCGACCTCACCACCGGCCTCAACGACCCCAAGGGCATCGTCTTCGCGGGCGGCAAACTCATCACCGCGGATTTCGATACGGTCTGGCAGATCGACGCCCAAGGCAAGAAGACCGTCTTGGCTGGCCCGAAGGACTTCCCCTTCCCGCCGGCTTTCCTCAATGATGTCGAGGTCGAGCCTTCGGGGAAAAGCGTGCTCGTGACCGACATGGGCGACGTCGCCAAGATGCGCGATAGCGAGGGCAAACTTTGGGCCCGCAACAGCGCCCAAGCCAAGGAAATCAAAGTCGTCGCCCGCGTCTACCGCATCACCCTCGCCGGCAAGGTGACCGCGGTCATCGCCCCCGACGCGCGCATGCTCAACCCCAACGGCGTCGACGTGCTCAAGGACGGCCGCATCCGCATCGCCGAGTTCTTTAGCGGCGACGTGCTCGAATGGAACAAGGGCAAGTGGAAGGCGATCGCCAAGGGCCACCGCTCCGGCGACGGCATCGTCCACGATTCCAAGGGCAACTTCTACATCTCGGAAGTGATGTTCGGCAAAGTGACGCGCTATGAACGCGGCAAACCGGAAGGCAATGTCCTCTCCGAAGGGCTCGGACTAAAGGCCGCCGCCGACATCTACGTCGATGAGGCCCATGGCCAGCTGATCATCCCCGACAGCAAGGCTGGCGAACTGGTCTTCATCGCGCTCTGACCTCGATGCGCCTCCTCCTCGCCTTCCTCCTGCTGCAACTGGCCACGCCGACCTTCGCCCAGGACGGCTTCACGCCCCTCTTCAACGGCAAGGACCTCTCCGGCTGGGACGGCGAGCCGGGGCTCTGGGCCGTCGCGGATGGCGTGATCGTCGGCACGAGCGTGGTCGGTAAACCGAAGACGAATTCGTTCCTCATCTGGAACGGCAAGGCCAAGGACTTCGAACTCCGCGCGACGGTCAAGGTGGTCGGCGACAACAACTCCGGCATCCAATACCGCAGCCGCCGCCTGCCCGAGGTGACGCCCTGGACGATCCTCGGCTACCAATGCGACGTCCACCCGACCGACGTCCATACGGCGATGACTTACGAGGAACGCGGCCGCGGCATCTTCGGCTACAACGGCGTCGACGTGGTCATGGACCCGACCGGCCAGCGCTGGCAGGTCGGCGAACGCCCGCGCGTGCAGGTCGACATCTCCCAATACAACGAGTTCACGGTCATCGCGCGCGGCAACCGCCTCGAGCACAAGGTCAACGGCCAGACGACTTCGGTCTTCATCGACCATGACGAGAAGGCTCGGGCACTCGAAGGCCTCATCGCCATCCAACTCCATGCCGGCAACCCCCATAAGACCTACGTGAAGCAGGTCCTACTCAAGGTCCTGACGGACAGCGCCGTCCTTCCCTTCGACGAGGCCACCCTCCCCGCCGGGTCGAAGAAAATCGACAAGCCCAAGGTCGTCAGCGCCCAGGGCAAGACCGCACCCGCCAAGAAGGCCCCGGCCACGAAGTAATCGCCGGACCAACCGGGCCAGCGGGGTCAGACTCCATTAATGGGGTCTGACCCCATTTCCGTCTTTGCACCGGCTGGGGTTTCGCCTGAATCTGTGCTCACCCCATGCGCCCCCTGCTGACCCTGTTGTTCGCCACCCTCACGGCCCTGGCCGCCCCCCAGCGCCCCAACGTCGTCCTCATCCTCGCGGACGACCTCGGCTACTCGGACATCGGCAGCTACGGTGGTGAGATCGCGACGCCGAACCTCGACGCGCTCGCCCAGCAAGGGCTGCGCTTCACCCAATTCTACAACACGGCTCGTTGCTGGCCTTCGCGCAGCGCCCTGCTCTCCGGTTACTACGCCCAACAGATCCATCGCGACGCCTTGCCGAGCCTCGGCGGCGGCGCCCAAGGGGTCCGGCAGTCCTGGGCCCGCTTACTCCCGGAGTTCCTCCGTACCGCGGGCTACCGCAACTACCACAGCGGCAAGTGGCACATCGACGGCAAGATCATCCCCGCCGGCTTCGACCGTTCGCTGAACATGCAGAACCAAGGGAACTTCTTCACCGCCCGCGGCAATTCGATCGATGACGTTCCGGTCAAAGTCCCTGCCGACGAGAAGGACTACTACGCGACGACGGCGACGACGGACCACGCGCTCGATTGCCTGAAGGACCATGCCGCCAACCACAAGGATAAGCCGTTCTTCCATTACGTGGCCTATATCGCCCCGCACTTCCCCCTCCACGCGCTCCCCGAGGATATCGCCAAGTACCGCGACAAGTACCTCGACGGCTGGGAGGCCATGCGCGCCGCCCGCTTCGCCCGCCAACAGAAGATGGGGCTGACCAAGACGACGCTATCGCCCCTCGAGCGCGAGGTGGGGCCGCCGTATGCCTTCCCCGCCGCGATCGAGAAGCTGGGCGCGGGCGAGATCAACCGGCCATTGCCTTGGTCCGAATTGACCGCCGAACAACGTCGCTTCCAGGCCACGAAGATGGCCATCCATGCCGCGATGGTCGACCGCATGGACCAAGACATCGGTCGGCTCATCGCCCAACTCAAGGCCATGGGCGTGTACGAGAATACGCTCATCCTCTTCGCCTCCGACAATGGCGCGAGCGCCGAGATCATGGTGCGCGACGGTGGCCATGACCCGCAGGCCCCGATGGGCAGCGCCGCCAGCTACCTCTGCCTCGGGCCCGGCTTCTCCAGCGCCTGCAACACGCCGCACCGCCTCCATAAGACCTGGGTGCACGAGGGCGGCATCAGCACGCCGCTCATCGCACACTGGCCCGCGGGCATCGCCGCCCACGGCGAGCTCCGGGAAACGCCCGCCCACATCGTCGACATCGTCCCCACCCTGCTGGAACTGACGGGCACGACCAAGCCGAAGGAATGGCAAGGCCAGCCGATCCCCGCCGCCCCCGGCAAGAGCCTCGTGCCGGCTTTCGCCAAGGACATCGCGATCGAACGCGAGAGCCTCTGGTGGCTGCATGAAGGCAACAAGGCCATCCGCGTCGGCGACTGGAAACTGGTGGCGGCCAAGGACCAACCTTGGAGCCTCTACGACCTCCGCACCGACCGCGCCGAGCAGAACGACCTTGCGGCCAAGATGCCCGATAAGGTCAAGGAACTGTCGGCCCTCTGGCAGAAGCAGACCGATGACACCATCGCCCTCGCCCAACTGACCCAGGATACGCAACCGCGAGCCAAGGCTAAGGCGGCGGTGAAGAAAGCGAAGTGACCTGTGACCGTGAGTCTCGCTCCATCCCGGATTTTCAGCGCCGCGCTGCTCCTCGGAGCCGCCGCGAGCCTGACCGCGATTTCCGAGCAGGACGCGGCTTATTATAAATCGGAGATCCGCCCCATCCTGACCTCCTTCTGCCAGGAATGCCACAAGGCCGGCAAGGAAGTGGATTTCCTGTCGGTCAAGGAGTTGTCCCAAATCCATGCGCAGCGCGGCAACCTGCGCAGCACGGTCGCGCAATTGCGCAACCGCACGATGCCGCCCGCCAAAGAGGAGCAACCGAGCGAGGAAGACCGCCGCAAGGTCGCCGACTGGCTGGAGCGGGTGCTCCGCGAATCGGCCAAGGAGATGGGGCCCTACGCGGGTGCCGTGACCGCCCGTCGCCTCAATCGCCTGGAATACGACAACACCATCCGCGACCTCTTGGGGCTCAAAATGAAGTTCTCACAGACGTTCCCGTCCGACGGCGGTGGCGGTGAGGGCTTTGACAACAATGGCGAGACGCTCTACCTGCCGGTCATCCTGATGGAGCGCTACCTGGACGCGGCTGAGGCCATCCTCGATGAAGCCATCATCGTCCCCGCGACCAAACGCAGCTTCAAGCCGGCCGACTTCGAAGGCGGGGCCTCCGCCCAGCTCAAACCCGGCACCGAAGCGTCCATCTTCTTTCCGGTGACGATGTCGGCCCCCCACACGGTGACGGTGTCGGCCCGCTCCACGCAGGCCCAACCGGCGATGCTCGAACTGAAGGTCGACGGCATCGCCGCCCAGCGCTTCACGGTCGACAACGCCAAACCGACCCAAATCCAACTGCAGCTCTTCCGCGGCTCGCATCGCCTCACCCTGGCCTCCACGCAAGGCGAGGCGGAGGTCACCGAAATCCATCTGGCCGACAAACCGAAGGAAATCACCCCCGAGCGCCAGGAAGCCAATCGTCGGCTGCTGGGTGAGGTCAGCACCGCCTCCTTGGCCGGCAAGAGCGCCGCGGAAAAACGCCAAGCCGCCGCCGTGCTGCTCCTCAAGTTCACCCGGCTGGCCTACCGCACCCCGGTGACCGCGGCCGACATCGAAAAGAACCTCGCCCTCTTCGATCGCTCCGCCGCCCGCGGAGAGAACTTCGAGACGTCCATGAAGCTCGCGCTGAAAGCCGTGCTCGTCTCCTCCCGCTTCCTCTTCCGGATCGAAAAGGACCACGCGGAGTCCGGCATCAAGCCCGTGACGGACCATGAACTGGCCGTCCGCCTGTCGTTCTTCCTGTGGAACACGACGCCCGACGCCGAACTCAACGCGCTGGCGGATGCCGGCCAACTGAACAACCCGACGACCCTCAAGGCCCAACTCAAGCGCATGCTGGCCGACCCGAAGTCGGCATCCTTCCTGAAGGGCTTCACCGAGCAGTGGCTCGGCACCAAGGCCGTCGGCGAAACCGTTCCCGCCACGCCCGAAGCCAAGGACTCCAAAGGCATCTACACGAAAGAGATCGGCGATGACCTCCGGGCCGAAACCCTCGCGCTGACGAACTACCTCATCAAAGAAAACCGCAGCCTGCTGGAGCTCATTTCGGCCGACTATACGTTCCTGAACGCACGCCTCGCCAAGTATTACGGCATCACGGGCGTCGAGGGGAACGCCTTCCGCCGAGTGGACATCACCGACGGCCGGCGCGGCGGTGTCCTCGGTCTCGGTGCCGTGCAGATGCTGACCTCGCCGGGAACTCGCACCAGCCCCGTGCTCCGTGGATCGTGGGTGCTCGGCACGCTGCTCGGCACGCCCGTCCCCGCCCCGCCGCCGAACATCCCCTCGCTCGATAACGCCGGCGGCAAGAACAAGTCCCAGCTCTCCCTGCGCGATAAGCTCGCGTTGCACCGCGCCGACCCCACTTGCGCGGCCTGCCACAACGTCATCGACCCGATCGGCTTCTCGTTCGAGCATTATGACCGCATCGGCCGGTGGCGGGACGTGGACGAAAAGGGCAAGCCCATCGACGCCTCGGGCAAGACCGCCGAAGGCAAGGCCTTCGATGGCATCGCTGGCTTCAAGAAACTCATCCTCGAGCGGAAACGAGACTTCGCCCGGCAGACCACCAACAAGATGCTGGGGTATGCCCTCGGCCGTAGTTTGGGTGACCGTGATGACGGCACCATCGAAGCCATCGTCGACCGGCTCGAAGCCAACGACTTCAAGGCCCAGACGCTCTTGGAGGAGGTCATCCTCAGCACCCCCTTCCGTAACCGCAACGCATTGGCCGAGCTTGGGACCAAAACCCACAAGCCCGTCAAAGCCGAAAAACCGGCCAAATAACCGATGCTTCGGCTTTGCCTTCCCTAAGCCTGCCATCAACGTAAACCCGCTTCCCCATGTTCCGCCCCATTTCCAGACGAACGATGCTCCGCGGTTGCGGCGCCGCGCTGGCTTTGCCGCTCATGGAAGCCATGGTACCGCAGGCGAAGGCTGAACAACGCCTCGCCAAGCCTCCCCTGCGCTCCGCGTTCTTCTTCATGCCCAACGGGGTGCATGAGAAGCGCTGGCGCCCCGCGGGCAATGCCGAGCAGTTCGAGCTCTCCCCTTCGCTCCAGGCTTTTAAAAACGTTAAGGATAAAATCATCCTCCTGGAAAACCTGACCAACCAGCGGACGGCGGGACGTAACGGCCACTGGCCCAAGGTGCCCGCCTGGTTGCACGGCGGCTTCGTGAAGCGCAACGCCGGCAGCGACATCGACGTCGGGGGCATCTCCGCCGACCAGGTCATGGCGGCCGAGGTGGGCAATCAGACGCCGCTCCCGAGCTTCGAACTCGGCCTCGAGCCCACGCGGTCGGGCGTCGACAACGCCGGCGGTGGTTTCGCCATGCTCTACGGATCGCACCTGTCGTGGCGCGACCCGCACACCCCCGTCCCGAAGGAGATCGTTCCCCAGCTCGCCTTCGACCGCCTCTTCCGCACGGCCTCCGCCGCGCCTGTCGTCTCGGGCTTCAACCCCAACCAAGCCGCCGTCACCAACGCCCTCCAACGCGACGACCTCAGCGTCCTCGATGCGGTCAGCGAGGATGCGTGGCTCATCAAGGGCAAGATCAGCTCGGCCGACCGCGTGAAGCTCGACGAATACATGGAGTCGGTCCGCGCCGTCGAGAAGCGCCTCGAGAACACGCTGAAGCCGCAGAAGCGCTGGATCAACGCCGGCCGCTACGACCTTCCCCGCCCCGGCCCGGGCATCCCGACCGACCACCGCGAGCACGTGAAGCAGATGCTCGACATCCTCGCGCTCGCCTTCTGGTCCGACTCCACCCGCATCAGCACGTTCATGATCGGCGATGCGCAGTCCGGTCGTCGCTTCGACTTCCTCGACGGCGTCAAGACCTACTGGCACGGCATCTCGCACCACGAGAACAACCCGGACAACCTGCTCCAATACAGCAAGATCATCGAGTGGAACATCGCGCAGTTCGCCTACCTCTGCGAACGCCTGCAGTCGCTCAAGGAAGGCGAGACCAACGTCCTCGAGAACAGCCAGATCCTCTTCGGCTGCTCCATCCGCGATGGCAATAAACACGACATCGACGACCTCCCGTTGATCTTGGCGGGCGGCGGCGCCGGGACGATCCGCTCGGGCCGTCGAATCATCTCCCCGAAGAAGACCCCGATGTGCAACCTGCACCTCGCCCTGCTTCAGCGCATGGGCGTGAAGAAGACGCAATTCGGCGACAGCACGGGCGTCCTGCAGTTGGGTTAATTCGATGAAGAAGTCCCTCTCGGTTCTCGCCTGCCTCTACGCCCTCGTGCTGGCGGCGGTCGAACCCATCCCGGCCTTTGGGCCAAATGAGCGCGTCCTCTTCCAAGGCGACTCCATCACCGACGGCAATCGCGGGCGCTCGGCCGACCAGAACCACATCCTTGGTCATGGGTACGCGTTCATCATCGCGGCCCGCCATGGAGCGGCCTTCCCCGAACGGAAACTGGATTTCTATAACCGCGGGGTGAGCGGCAACACCGTGCTCGACCTGGAGAAGCGCTGGGCCAAAGACACCCTCGCGCTCAAGCCCACCCTCCTTTCGATCATGATCGGCGTGAACGACCAGAGCCGGAACGTGGCGCTAGAGGCCTACGAAGCGACTTACGACAAGCTCCTGACCGACGCTCGCGCCCAGAACCCCAAGCTCAAGTTGGTGCTGCTGGAACCCTTCGTCCGCCATCCCGGCAAGCCTGTCCCCGAGGGCATCGTCGCCCGCCAAGCCATCGTCGCCAAACTCGCCCAGAAGCACGGGGCCGCTTTAGTGCGACTACAGAAACTCTTCGACGACGCCGCGACCAAGACTGCCGATGACTATTGGGTCTGGGACACCGTCCACCCCACTTACCGCGGCCACCAACTCCTGGCCGATGAGTGGGAACGGGTCGTCCGGGAATACTGGAAATAGTCTTTACGACTAACGCCCGCCCCCGCTTAAGCCGCGCGGATATGCTGGATTGCCTGTTTTAAGTTCTCCGCCGGAGGGTTAACGGCATCCAGCGTCAGGGATGGCTCACGCCACGAGGTAGACGCCTTCCGACGAACTTCGACCCGCTCCCAGCTCACTTCAGAGAAACCCGGCAGTCCCCTCACACGCGCCTCGACCCTCGCCCGGTGTAGCCCGACGTCCGCCAGTTTCATCTCAATCACAACCAAGGTTACACCGTACCGTTCGGCCAGCCGCCGCCAGAGAGCCTTCCCTTCTTCCTCTGCGTTCACCGCGTCGACCACGACGGACAGGCCAAGCCCGAGCAGCTCGGAGGCCAACGTTTCCGCCACCAGATACGCTGCATAGCCCGTCTCAAAACTTTTCGGAAGACCAGCCACGAGCATCGCCGACTCGATGGGGTCAACCGACAGGAGTGAGGCTGAAAACTCCCGGGCCAGCGGCCGGGCGAGCGTACTTTTGCCACAACCAGGCAAGCCCGACATGACAATGAGTTTCGGCTTGGGGTGTTCCATCGCAGGCCTTCATCGCAGTTTACCGCAAGGACTCAAACATCAAGATGCCCAACAGAAAGCAGGAACCAGCCAAAGGGGCAGTCACCTTTCACCGTCATGTGCCGACAACACCACACCAACCCACCCAAAGGCGATTGCCTCAAAAAATCATCGCAACGGCTGGCATTTATGGGGGTTACCGTCTAAATCCCGACCATGACGCGCAGTTTCCGCTACTACGACCTCATCCTAGGGGCCTTCGTCGCCGTGCTGCTCTGCTCGAACCTCATCGGCCCAGCCAAGGTCGTCATGCTGGACCTGCCCCTGCTGGGACCGACGCAGTTCGGCGCCGGAAACCTCTTCTTCCCGCTGTCCTACATCTTCGGCGACATCCTCACCGAGGTCTATGGCTACGCCTTGGCTCGCCGCGTCATCTGGGCGGGCTTCGGCGCGCTGCTCTTCGCCACGGTCATGACCTGGGTGATCCTGGCGTTGCCGGCTAGCCCGAACGAACCCTTCAGCGCGCAGCTCCAACCGGCGCTCGAGACCTGCTTCGGTGGCGGTTGGCGGATTGCGCTCGGTTCCATCGTGGCCTTCTGCGTCGGCGACTTCCTCAACTCGTACGTCCTCGCCAAGATGAAGGTGCGCATGGGCGGACGGCATCCCTGGGCCCGGTTCATCGGCTCGACCGTCGTCGGGCAAGGCGTCGACAGCCTGATCTTCTACCCCCTCGCGTTCCTCGGCCTCTGGAGCCCCGCGACGCTCCTCGCCGTGATGACCGTCAACTGGCTCTTCAAGGTCCTCGTCGAAGCCGTCATGACCCCCGTCACGACCATCGTCTGCGCGAAACTGAAGCAAGCCGAAGGCGTCGATGCCTACGACGAGCATACGGACTTCAACCCGTTCTCGCTGAAGCGCTGAGCGCCGGAAAGAGCGCCGTACCCAAGACCGGACTCGAACCGGTAAGCCTTTCGGCGGCAGATTTTAAGTCTGATGTGTATACCGTTCCACCACTTGGGCAGGCAGGCAGGACACTTGCCACCGCCACCCGTTTGGCAATCCGAGAAAATCAGGCGACCTTATCGAGGAGCGGCTGGCAGGCCTTGTAGGTCAAGGCCGTGACGGCGCAGGCAAGCACGAGCGAGAGCCAGAAGTTCAGCCCGCAACGGAGGCAAACCGGAAAGGCCAAGAAGAGGACGAACGAGGGGATGGTGTAGGCGAGGATCGACCAGTTCAGCGAGATGACCTTCGCCTGGTCACCCGTCTCGACGTATGTCCAGATCATCACCAAGAGGCTCGTCAACGGGAGCGCGCATAAGAGGGCGCCGAGCGAGACGTTGCGCTTGGCGAGCTCGGAGGCGCCCGTGATGACGGCTGCGGAGAGAAGGAACTTGAGGACGAGCTGGAGGTTCATGGTCCGACCCTAAACGGCGGCGGGGGCGGTGGAAAGCGGAGAAACCTTGGGGGATCGGCGCAAACGGCGTCTCGCCTTGCCCTCCGGCCCAAAGGCGTCTTGTTTGACGGCTCCCATGGACCGACTCGCCCAGACGTTCGCCCGCTGCAAAGCCGAAGGCCGCCCGGCCTTCGTCAGCTACGTATGCGCCGGCGACCCCGACGTCGCAACCTCCAAGGCCATCCTGAAGTCCTTGGCCGAAGCCGGCGCCGATGTGCTCGAAGTGGGCGTGCCCTTCTCCGACCCCTTGGCCGACGGCCTGACGAACCAGCTGGCCTCCCAACGCGCCCTGGAATCGGGGATGACCTTCGACCACCTGTTGGAGATCATGGCTGCCACGCGGGCCGCGACGGACAAGCCAATCGTCCTGTACTGCTACTACAACCTGCTCTTCTCGTTCGGCGTCGAAGCCTACTGCGCCAAGGTCAAGGCCGCGGGTGGCGACGGGCTGCTCGTGCTCGACTGCCCGCCCGAAGAAGCCGGCGACCTCATCGCCGCCTGCCGCAAGCACGGCTTGGCGAACGTCTTCATCGTGGCCCCGACCACCCCGCCGGCCCGCATCGCCCTCATTGCGAAGCACGCGTCGGGCTTCATCTACTACGTTTCGCGCGAAGGCGTCACCGGTGAACGCTCCGAACTCGCCACCAACCTCTCCTCGGCCGTGGCCGAGATCCGCAAGCACACCGCCCTGCCCATCTGCGTCGGTTTCGGCATCTCGAGCGCCGCGCACGTCCAGGCCGTCGGTAAAGTCGCCGATGGCGTCGTCGTGGGCAGCGCCCTCGTCAACGTCATCGCCGCGCACAAGGACAAGCGCTCCGAAGCCGCCGCCGCCATCGGCGCGAAGGTCAGGGAGTTGAAGGGACTGTAAGTTAGGGGACAAGTTGGCAAGGGGACACGGGGACAAGGGGAATCACAGGTAGGGGCGTGGCTTCGCCGCGCCCTCCGCAAACTTTTGCACGTCTGCACAGGCCGTAGGCCGTTTCGTACCTTTGCGCTGCATCATCCCCCATCCCCTCCATCCGCTATCCCCGCTGTTAAGATGCAACTAGGACAGCACGCAGTGCTGTCCCTACCTCAAACAATGCCACGCCGCAAAGCGGCGACACAACCCCATGCCCCCATGTCACCATGTCAACTTGTCCCCTCGCGGCCTTCAGCCGCGCTCATCTTTGCACTGAACCCCCTTTTCCGGCTCTCCCTCTCCGGTTCCCGGCCTCCCTTTGAGTTAATGCACTTGCCAACCCCCTCCCCCTCCCCACTTTCCCAATGGTCCTAACTTCGTTGGGGCCACGCACCTACCCAGCATGGCCAAACAAGAATCCTGGACGAAAAAAGACCTCACGGGCATCGAGGAACTCTCCCGAGCCGAGATCGAACTCCTTTTCCGTCAGGCCGACCGCTTCCTGCCCGCCCTCGCGCCCGGCAAGGGGCTCGACCTGATGCGTGGTCGGACCGTCGTGAACCTCTTCCTCGAGCCCAGCACGCGCACCCGCACGGCCTTCGAGATCTCCGCCAAGAAGCTCGGCGCCGAAGTCGTCTCCATCAACACCACCGCCTCGTCCCTGGTGAAGGGCGAGACCCTCCGCGACACGGCCCTGAACATCCGCGCCATGGGTGTGGATGCCATCGTCATGCGCCACTCCTCGGCCGGGGCCGCCCGCTACCTCGGCAATGCCCTCGACATCTCGGTGGTCAACGCCGGCGACGGCGCCCATGAGCACCCCACGCAAGCCCTGCTTGACGCTTTCACCATCCGCCAGCGCTTCGGCAAGATCCAGGGACTCAAGGTCACCATCCTCGGCGACATCCTCTTCAGCCGCGTCGCCCGCTCGAACATCCTCTGTCTGACCAAGCTCGGTGCCGAGGTCACCCTCGCCGGCCCTGCCACGCTCGTCCCGGCCACGCTCAAGGAGGCCTACCCACAGGTCCGCATCGTCCACGACCTCAAGAAGGCCCTCTCTGGTGCCGATGCCGTGATGCTCTTGCGCATCCAGCACGAGCGCCAGACGACGACCCACTTCCCCTCGCTCGGTGAATACACGTCGCAGTTCGGCCTCAACGCCGAACGCGCCGCCTGGCTCAAGCCCGAGGCCATCGTCATGCACCCCGGCCCGATCAACCGCGGCGTCGAAGTCGAAAGCGAAGTCGCCGACGGACCCCGCTCGGTCATCCTCGAGCAGGTCCGCAACGGCGTCGCCGTCCGCATGGCCGTCCTTCACCTCTGCACCGGAGCCATCGCCCGATGAACACCGCCGAACACACCCCACTCTGGATCCGCGGCGCCCGCGTGATCGACCCGTCGGTCGGCCGCGACGACGCCCGCGGCGAGGTCTTCGCCAAGGATGGTCGCTTCGTCGACAAGCTCTCGAAGTCCGACCAAGCCCGCGCCCAGGTCATCGACGCCGCCGGCCTCATCCTCGCCCCTGGCTTCGTCGACCTCAACTGCCGTCTCGGTGAACCAGGTCGCGGTGCCCGCGAAAGCATCCGGGCCGGCACCTTGGCCGCCGCCGCCGGTGGCTTCACGTCCGTCGTGACGATGCCCGACTGCCTCCCGGCCGCGGACAACGTCGGCACGATCCAACTCATCCGCGAACTCTGCGCCCGCGACGCGTCCGTCCGCGTGCTGCCCGCGGGCACCTTGACCAAGGGCCATGAAGGCAAGGCCCTCGCACCGATTGGCTCGCTCAAGAAGGCGGGCGTTGTCGCGGTGACCGACACCACCTCCGGCGTGCAGAACAACGAGATCATGCGACGCGCGCTCGAGTATGCCGCGATGTTCGGCCTCGTCGTCCTCGACCATTGCCAAGACAGCAGCATGACCGATGGCGCCCAGATGCATGAAGGCGCCTGGTCCCTCCGTCTCGGCCTCCGCGGCTACCCCCGCGCCGCCGAAGAAATCGTCGTCTCGAGCGACTGCGTCCTCGCCGGCCTGACCAAGGCCCGCATCCACCTGCAGCACCTGTCCTCCGGTGGTTCCGCCGAAATCGTCCGCCGCGCCAAGGCCGCCCAGGCCTCCGTCACCGCCGAGGTCTCCGCGCTCCACCTGCTGCTCACCGACGCCGCGCTCGCCCAGTACGACACGCGCCTCAAGCTCAACCCGCCCTTGCGCGAAGAAGCCGACCGCCAAGCGCTCATCGCGGCGCTCGTCGACGGCACGCTCGACGCGATCTGTTCCGACCACTCGCCCTGCACGGCCACGGAAAAGGACTGCGAGTTTGACCTCGCTCCGTTCGGCGCCGCGACGCTCGAAACGGCGTTCTCCGCCGCCTACGAAGCCATCGTGGCCGACGGTCACGCCGATTTGAACCTCCTGCTGCAGCGCTTGACCTGCGGCCCGGCCCGCGCGCTCGGCCTCGACGCCGGCACGCTCCGCATCGGCGGCCTCGCCGACGTCGTGCTCATCGACCCGAAGGCCACGTGGAAGCCTTCGGCCAAGACCTTGCTGTCGAAGTCCGGCAACAACCCGCTCCTCGGACGCACGCTCAAGGGGCGCATCCGCTCGACGTTCGTCGGCGGTCAGCTCATCACCAAGGACGGCCAGCCGGCTAAGTAAATGGAAACGTCGCTCGGCTGGCGCGATCACCTCTTCATCGTCTGGTCGCTGCTCACCGCGCTGGCGGGGGCTTGGTACTTGACGCGGGGCCTCGCCCATCCCGCGGTGGATCACCCGCGGAAGCTCTTCAGCTCCGGCCTGCCGGCCTGGGTGGTGCAGGTCGTGACGTTCCTCCTGTCGCCCGCCCCCGTCATCTTCTTCCTCGTCAGCATGGCCGGGGCAGGCCTGATCCTCGGCCTCACGGGTAGCCTCTTCGGAACGGGCATGCTCACCCAAGCCATCACCAGCTTGACTGGCCAAGGCCTGACCACGCTGACGCTCATCACCTTCACCTTGGCCGCCCCCGGCACCATCCATTGGGCCCCCACCGCGAGCTCGTCCGGCGAAGCCGCCCCCGCGGAACCGACGGATGGCATGGAGGAAATCCGCTTGGCCGGACGGGCCTTCCGCGTGAGCACTTGGCTCAAGTCCTACCTGGCGATCATCACGCTTACGATCGCCGCCGGGCTGATTTGGAAACTCTTCTACTATTTTTGCGAATTGCAGGGACAGGCGTTGCCCGAAGAACCCCAGGTCGTGGTCAAAATGGTCGTGGACTACGATTGGTCGGGACCTTGGTCACCCATCCTGTTCTTCGGCCTGTCCATCGTCATCGGCGCCCCCATCGCCGAGGAACTCGCCTTCCGCGGCGCCCTCTACCCGCTGCTCAAAGGCTGGCTGCCCCGCGGCTACGCCATCGTCCTGACGGGCGTGGTCTTCGGCCTCATCCACGGCAGTCTCTCGGCCTTCCTCCCCCTCGCGGCGTTCGGCGCCGTCCAGTGCATCTTCCGTGACCGCTACGGACTGCTGACCTGCATCGGCGTCCACATGCTCTTCAACTTCGTGACTTTCATCTGGTTGAACATCGCACCGAACGCGGCGACGCAGTTCTAAGCGCGGACCACGCGTTTCCTTGAGCGGAGGGTTGCGAAGGGCGGGAAATGCCTCCATGAAGGACGCACCATGGGCGTCTTCACGAAGCAAAGCGAACTCAGCGTCGGCAAGTTGACCGAAGGGGAGATCATCCAGCGCTTCGTCACCACGCTGGCCGACGCCTGCCCTCCCTTCCCCGCAGGCCCGGGCGGCGACTGCGCGATCCTCCCTGCCAGCCAGGAGCGCCCCTTCCGCGTCGCCACCATCGACTCCGTCGTCTTCGGTCGGCACTTCGACCTCTCTTGCTCCGGTGAGAAGGCCGGCGCCAAACTCATCCAACGCAACCTCAGCGACCTCGCCGCCGCCGGGGCGACCCCGGGCGACGCGCTGCTTTCGATCCTCATGGGGCCGGATGTCGACGCCCAATGGCTGGAAGACTTCGCCTATGGCGCCGGCCGCGCGGCCGCGCGCGCCGGCCTGAAGGTCGTCGGCGGCGATGTCTGCCGCACCGCTCCCGGCACTTTCAGCGCCACGCTCGCAGTCCAAGGCTTCGCCTACCGCATCCTCACCCGTCGCACCGCCCAAGCCGGCGACGTGCTCTTCGTCACCGGGCACCTGGGTGGCTCGATCTACGGACACCACCTCAACTTCCAGGCGCGGCTCGCGGAAGGCGAATGGCTCTGCGCCCAAGGTGCCGTCACCGCGTGCACCGACCTCTCGGACGGCCTCGCCAAGGATCTCCCTGGCCTGCT
Organism: Opitutus sp. GAS368; assembly: GCA_943330755.2. Lineage (GTDB taxonomy): Bacteria > Verrucomicrobiota > Verrucomicrobiia > Opitutales > UBA953 > UBA953. The sequence continues at coordinate 11,149 of CALQIY020000006.1, read as the reverse complement.
CGGCCCGAAGCTCGATGGCCTCGTGAACCTGCCGCAATTACCCATCTCCGAGGCCGCCACCAAGCTCGCGCGTCAGGACGGCAAGCCCGCCCGCGAACACGCCCTCCAAGACGGCGAGGATTATGAGCTGCTCTTCACCGTAAGCGCCGACCAAGCCGACTTCCTGGCGGCGACGTTCACCAAAACCTTCCCGAACACCCCGCTGACCGCGATCGGTACCCTTGCCAAGGGCAGCGGCAGGCTTTGCGACGCCGCCGACCAGCAGCCCATCAAGGCCCAAGGCTTCAGCCACTTCGGCTAAGCCGCGGGCTCGGCCGCTAGAGCTTGAATTGGCGGATGATGACGAAGAGGGCGAAAATCAGCGAACAACCCGCGAACGTGACCGTGGTCGTCTCGTAGGTGGCCAGAAGCTTCAGCACCTGATCGAGCAGCGTGATGCAGTCCTTGGTGTCGCGTTCGGCATTGATGAGCGCGGCCACGGCCTTGTTGGCGGTCTCTTCGACCTTCTTGTTGTCCGACTTCGTACCCTCGTCCGTGATGAGGACCACCGCCGTCTCGGTCGACTTCATGGCCTTCTTGTACGCATCGACGGAGGACTGGATGTTGACGGTGGCGCCGCGGACGCGCTCGGTGGTGTCCTTGAGCTCGTGACTGAACCATAGGCCAGCGAGGGAGACGAGCAAGGTCACGACGGTCATGCCGACGATGCCGGCTTCGGCCTGGACCAGGCCCGTCTTGGCGGTTCGACGTCGGGAACGGGTGGCACTCATAGTTGGGTGGGTTTCATATTAAAGGGGTTCAGCGCGGCTTGCGTCGGGATGGCTTCGGCGCCGGGACCGCGGCGTCCGGATTCCTGGGCTTCGAGCGCTTCCGGCCCGAGGAGCGTTTCCGACCGCGGCCTTTGGACTTCTTGTCCTTGATGCCGAGCTTGGCCTTGATGTTGGCGGAGATCCAGTCGACGAGCTCGGGGGCCAGCGCTCCCGTCAGGCCTTGGATGATGGCCTTGTTGATCGCGGACATCTCCCACTGGTAGGTCACGAAGAAGGCGATGATGGCGAAGAGAGCGGCCGCCAGGATGTGCTTCGCGGATCGGCGCCAGTTCGCGTCGGCGGCGTCGTCGATCAAGAGGCGGCCGACCATCGCGGCCGCGCCGATGAGGGAGACAATCCAACCGCCTTTCTTGAAGGCGAGGATCGCACCTTGGAAATTGTTCGTGACCGCATTCGGGTCCTTGACGGCCTTGACCGCCTCGACGGCGGCATCCGCCAAAATGACGTCCAACGTCACCATACGGCCACCTCTCTAGCCGTAACGGCGTGGTCCGGAGCGGACGTAAGGATGAAACAAGGGGCGAGCACGCGAGGAGGGAGGCAACCATTCCGCCCAAGGCAGACCAGTCGACTCCAATGATTTATACGAATCGCCCGCCCCGACTCAATCCCCAACCACGACTCAGAGCGCCTGGCGGCGGGCCGGGCGACCCTCATCGACCTCGATGTAGTCGAACATGGTGTCGACGCCCGCCTCGGGCCCGAGGGCGTTCTCCTTGAGGCGGCGGAGGAGCACCTCGTTGGCCTCGTCGCGCCAACCCCGCTTGGTCATGAAGCCATTCCAGATCTCGATGTCATTCGTGCTCAACTTGCGGCCACGGGCTTCGGCCCAAACCATGACTTCCTCGTCGGTGACGGCCGGATTACCCAGGACCCAGATGCGCAGTTCGTCGTACTTGATGCCGAGGTATTGGCAGCAACGGTCATCGAAGGCCTTGCCGAGGTTGTTGACGAAGTCGGGGTGCAACGCGCCCCGGGCATGCAGGCGGAGTTTATCGAGCATCCGGGGAAGGTAGACGAAGCCACGGACGGCTTCATAGGGGCTGCGGAGACCAGGGACGTTGGGCATGCCCGCAAAGTAGAAACAGCGGACCCTTTGGCAAGGGGACAACGCCGGCGATGTTTCCCCCTTTACAGTCCTCAGCGTATCCCCTGCATCATGGTCACCCCTCCCCACCATGCGCGTCTTCCTCCCCCTCCTCCTTGCCGCCGCGCTCTTCGGCGCGGACGCCCCCAAGCCCACCGAAAAGGCCGCCGCCAAGCCCGCCGAGAAGGCCGCCGTCCGCAAGCCGCTCGCCGAGCAGCCCCTGCGCATGGCCAAGGACATCGAAGCCTTCGAGAAGCAGGACAAGGCCAACCCACCGCCGCAACACGCGCTCCTGCTCAGCGGCGCCAGCTCGCTGCGGATGTGGAAAAACGTCGCCGAAGAAATGAAGCCCTACCCGACCATCAACCGCGGCTTCGGCGGCTCTTACACCACCGAGGTCCTCGGCTACATGGACCGCATCACCCTGCCCTACCACCCGCGCGTGGTGGTCTTCCACTGCGGTGGCAACGACATCAACGCCGGCGATCCGCCCGAAGCCCCCATCCAGCGCATCCGGGAATACCTCGCTCGCCTGCGCAAGGCGAATCCCGACACCGCCGTGGTCTTCATGGCCACCACCCGTGCCCCGTCGCGCAAGGCCAAGTGGGTTGACCTCGACCAGTTCAACCGCGACCTCGCCGCCTTGGCGAAACAGGAAAAGAACACCTGGTTCGTCGACATCAACCCCGCCCTCAATCAAGCCAACGGCGAAGGCAAGGAAGGTCACTACCTCAAGGACAACCTCCACCCCAGCGAACTCGGCTACAAGGAAATCGCCAAGGTGCTCCGTCCGGCCGTCGACGAGGCCTGGAAGGCGACCGAAGCGGCCTTCAAGGGAAAGTAAGGCAGAGGGGGCAAGGGGGCAACGTGTCCCCTATTGTTCAGATGCGGCTAGGTTGGCACGCAGTGCCAACCCTACCCGATGCAGAGAGGACGCACGTCGATCGGCGAACGGACGTGACGCCGTCGCGCCCCTACCACTTCCGCAACCCTCAACCCGACACCCTCAACCCTCGGCGCAGCTGCATCGCCCCCCTTTCCCTTTGCACTTTCGGACATAGTCCTCATTTTCCGGGCGATGCCCGACGCTGCCGAACAGACCGAATCCCCGGCGACTCCGGCGAAGTTCCCGCCGCCGGCATTTGTGCGCTACATGGTCGGCGAGGGCATCTCGATGACCGGCACCTGGATGCAAGGCATGGCCTTGGGCTGGGTCATGACCGAAGTGGTGGTCCGCGATGGCCTCCAACGCTTTGAAGGCATCCTTCAGGCCGCTCCCCACCTCGCGAGCGGCGTGGTCATGTTGCTCCTCTTCCGGATCGGCGGCGCCTGCGCGGACCGGCATGACAAACGTTTCATCCTGCAAGCCTGCCAAATCGCCCAGATTGGATTCGCCTTGGCGATTGGCTACCTCGTGGCCACCAACGCCCTGCAGGCGTGGCATCTCATCGTCGCCGCGGCCCTGCTGGGCGTATCTAGTTCTTACGAGATGCCCGCGGCCGCCGCGATCGTCCCCGAACTCGTCGCCAAGGAGCACGTAGCCCGCGCCATCTCCATCGACCGCGCGGTCTTCCATGCGACCCGCCTGGTCGGCCCCGCCGCCGCCGGCTACCTCGTCGGTCGCTTCGGCGCCGAATGGGCCTTCTACCTGAACGCGGCCTCGTTCCTGGCCCTCATGGCGGCCTTGGCGACCTTACCGCGACGTCCCCAAGGCACGCCGGAAGAGGAACAAAAACGCCAGGGTGGTGCCGGCGAAGGTTTCCGCCATGTGCGCCAGGACAAACCCAGTTTGGCGATGGTCGCTTTACTGGCCACCAACACCTTGTTTGTCTTCCCGGTCATCATCGTCCTGCTGCCGCTCTACGCCAAGAAAGACCTCGGGGCTTCGCCCGAACAGATGGGCCTGCTGATGCTCTGCTCGGGGTTAGGCTCCGTCTCTGGCTCCCTCGGGATCATGGCCATGGCCCAACGGGCCCGGCGCTGGGCGATTCCCGTCGGCATGGTCTTGGCGGTGGGCTCCCTCCTCAGCCTCAGCCAGGCCCATGACCTGTTCTGGGCCGGAGGTTCGTTGATTACCTTGGCCGTGGGGGTCTCGACGCTGGTCGGGCTGGCCAATACGATCGTCCAGGAACGCTCGCCCGCCGAGCTGCGGGGCCGCGTCTCCGCGGTGGCGGGACTCAGTTTCTTCGGTATCCTGCCGTTCGCCGCGTTGGCGATGGGCTGGATGACGGACCTCTTCAGCCTGCGGCACGTGCTCTTGGGCTCGGCCATCTGCTACGCGGCCATCGGCTGTTTCGTGCTGATCTGGGCAGGCGATGCGGCCCGCGAAGCCCGCGTCGAAGAATAGCCCAAAAGCGGCGGCGGTAGGAACCGTTGACCGTGGCGGGTGTTTAAGAATGACCCCACCCCACCATGCTCCCCCGTCGCACCTTCCTCAAGAACGCCGGCCTCCTCGCCGCTGGCGTGGCCGCCCTCCGCCCGTTCGCCCGCGCCTCCGCCCGGACCGTCTCGCCCAACGAGAAGCTCAATGTCGCCGTCATCGGCTTCGGCGGCGTCGGCGGGAGCAACATCAGCAACTGCGCCGACGAGAACGTCGTCGCGATGTGCGACCTCGACCTTAAGCGCTGTGCCGGGACGATCAAGAAGTTCCCCAAGGCGGAGCTCTTCACCGATTTCCGCAAGATGCTCGAGAAGCGCAAGGACATCGACGGCGTCATCATCGCCACGCCCGATCACTCGCACGCCTATATCGGCATGGCGTGCATGCGCGAAGGCAAGCACGTCTACATCCAGAAGCCCATCGCCCACTCGGTGTTCGAAGCCCGCCGCCTCACCGAAGGCGCCCGCGAATTCAAGGTCGTCTCCCAGATGGGCAACCAAGGCCACTCGGGGGAAGGCATCCGCCAGATCTGCGAATGGATCGACGCGGGCATCATCGGCGAAGTCCGCGAGGCGCATGCCTGGACCAACCGTCCGATCTGGCCGCAGAGCTCCGACATGGACCGCCCGAAAGGAGAAGCGACTCCCCCCGAAGGCATGGACTGGGACCGCTGGTGCGGCCCCGCCCCGCTGCGGCCGTTCAACGCCGCCTATCACCCAGGCAAGTGGCGCGCCTGGTGCGACTTCGGCACCGGCTCGCTCGGGGACATGGGTTGCCACATCATCGACCCGGTCTTCCAGGCGCTGAAGCTGCTTTATCCGACGAGCGTCGAGGGCAACGTCTCCACGACCTTCGAAGAGTTCGGCAAGAAGAGCGTGCCGAAGAACGAGTGCTACCCGCGCTCCGCCATCGCGCGTTTCCGCTTCCCCGCCCGCGGCGCCATGCCGCCCGTGGAACTCACGTGGTGGGATGGCGGCCTGATGCCTTCGCGTCCGGTCGAGCTCGAGGATGACATGCCCTTCGGCGATAGCGACGGTGGCTGCCTCTTCGTGGGCACCAAGGGCAAGATCGTCTGCGGTTGCTACGGCTCCAAGCCGCGGCTGCTGGACGCCGATCAACGCGCGTTCGTCAAGACCCTGGCCAAGACCATCCCGCGCATTCCGGGCAATACGTCCGGCCACGAGAAGGACTGGATCCGCGCGTGCAAGGGCGGCGTCGCGGCCTGCTCGAACTTCGACTATTCCGGCCCGCTGTCCGAAATGGTGCTCATGGGCAACCTGGCCATCCGCTTCCCCGACCGCAAACTGCTCTGGGATGGCGAGAAAATGCAGGTGACGAACGACAAGGCGGCCAATGCCTTCGTACACCGGCAGTATCGCGACGGGTATACGCTATAAGGGCGACTGGACCGCAACCTTCGCGGGTCGACAGGGGTTCAAGGGTGAGGGCATTTGCCTCGCCCTTGGTCCCGCTTTGGCTTGATTTAACCCACCCCACCCCTTCCCCGCCCCACCCATGCTTGCCTTCGGCCTAACCATCTTCTGGGGCGCGTTCCTCCTGTTCCTCGTCCAACCGCTCATCGCGCGTTTCATCCTGCCTTGGTTTGGCGGCGGGCCGGCGGTCTGGACCGCCTGCATGCTGTTCTTCCAGGTCATGCTCCTCGCGGGCTACGCCTACGCCCACTGCAGCATCACGTGGCTCCGTCCGCGGCAACAGGTGCTGCTGCACTTGGCGCTGCTCGTCCTAGCCGTCTGCTTCCTCCCGATCGCCCCAGGGGAACAGTGGAAACCCGTCGGGAACGCCCAACCGACCGGCCACATCCTCTGGCTTCTCCTTGCCTGCATCGGGCTGCCCTACCTCGTGCTCGCCGCCACCGGCCCGCTCCTGCAGGCATGGTTCAGCCGCAGCCACCCCGGCGTCTCGCCCTACCGTCTCTACGCGCTGTCGAACATCGGCTCACTGCTCGCGCTCTTTGCTTATCCCTTCGGCATCGAACCGCACCTCACGCGCCAAGCCCAATCCCTCGGCTGGTCGGTCGGCCTCGCGGGCTACGCCGCGCTCGCCGCTTGGTGCGGCTGGGCGGTCTGGTGCCGCGGCGAGGCCACGGTCGATGCGCAGGCGGCCAGCCAAGCCGCGCCCGCCCGATCGCCTGCGTGGATGCACCGCTGCCTTTGGCTGGCCCTGCCGGCCTGCGGAGTCGTCCTGCTCCTCGCGATCACCAACAAACTCTGCCAAGACATCGCGGTCGTCCCCTTTTTGTGGGTGCTGCCGCTGGGATTGTATCTGCTGTCCTTCATCATCAGCTTCGATAGCCCGCGCTGGTATCAACGCTGGCTATGGTGGCCGGCGTTGGTGGCATTGCTTGGCACCGTGCTCTGGAAACTCCATGAGGCCGCGAATTTCCCCAGCATGGCCGGCGAAGGCAGCCTCTACCTCGGCACGCTGTTCGTCGGTTGCATGGTCTGCCACGGGGAAGTCTACCGCCTCCGACCCGAAGCCAATCGCCTCACGGGTTATTACCTCTCGCTCTCCGCCGGGGGCGCCGCCGGCGGCATCTTCGTGGCCCTGCTCGCCCCGATGATCTTCCCCCATTACTTCGAACTGCACGTGGGGCTCTTCCTCGTGGTCGCCTTGGTGCTGGCCGTCTTGGCCAGTGAAGGCACGGCTTTCCTCCGCCGCGGCGCCGGTCGGTGGGCGTGGGTGCCGTTGCTGCTCATCGTGGCAGCCTACGGGATCGGCCTCTTCCAGACGGCGGCAGCTTCGTTGAGCTACACCAAACTGACCGTCCGCGACTTCTATGGCGTGCTCAAAATCACCGAGGAAGCGCCGGAAGACCCGCAACGACATAAACTCACCCTGCTCCACGGTGGCACCATCCATGGCATGCAATACCTCGCGCCGGGACTACGGACCACGCCGACCACCTATTATACGGCGGGCAGCGGGGTCGGCCGCATCCTCGCCACCCCGAGCCCCGTCCACGGGCGCAAGGTCGCGGCGGTCGGCCTCGGCACCGGCACGCTCGCCGCATGGGGACGCAAGGGCGACGCGTTTCACTTCTACGAAATCAACGACAACGTCGTCCGCCTCGCCCAAGGGAACTTCCATTACCTCCGCGATAGCCAAGCCCAGATCGAGCTCCGCATGGGCGACGCCCGCCTGACCCTCGAGAAGCTGCCGCCGCAGAACTACGACGTCATCGTCCTCGACGCCTTCAGCAGCGACGCCATCCCGGTGCACCTGCTGACCCTCGAAGCCTTCGCCACTTACCGCAAACACCTGCGCCCCGGCGGGGTCATCGCAGTCCACATCTCCAACCGCTACCTCGACCTTGAACCGGTCGTGATGCGGGCGGCGGAACACGGCAAACTGAGCGCCCTCTACTTCAATAACTCCGGGGAAGTCCCCGAGGCCGCGGATGCGGAGGACGCCTACTCGTCCGACTGGATCCTGCTCTCCGACGACCCGGCGACGTTGCGCCAGACGAGCCTCGCCAAACACGGCACGGTGCCCAAGCCGCCCGCCGCTGGCATCGGCCCCTGGACCGACGAACGCAGCGACCTCCTGCACATCCTCGTGGCCGAGGAGGACTCCTTCATCGCCTGGCTCCAAAATCTCTAAATCCATGTTCCGCCCCCTGCTCGCCCTGCTGCTCGCCGCCACCGTCGGCCATGCAAACTACGCTGACGAAGCCTATGCGGCGACGTTCAAGCTCTATAACTCGGCCTTGAGCGGCACGTGCTCGCTCTACCGCCGACCGGCCCCCGACACCGCGGTCTACCTCGTGACGACGCAGCACCAGCTGGAAGGATCCAAGGGCGACTACTGCCAGCTGGTCCTGCGCGAACCGCAGCCCGATGGTTCCTACAAGCGCAATGACTTCAAGGTCGTGACGCGCATCGACGGCAAACCGACTTGGGTGAAGCACCCGAAGTTCGACCTCGCCGTGCTCCGCCTCGCCACGCCTCCGACTGGCACGTTCGCCACCCTGCCCACCAGCGCCATCGCCAACGACGAACGCCTCAAGGCGGCCCAGCCCTCCGTGGGCTCGCCCTTGCTGCTCTTCACGTTCCCACGCGGCGTCGAATCCATCCGCCAAGGTTTCCCCGTGGTCCGTCAAGCGGTCTTCGCCCAACCGCCGCTCCTCTCCTCGGAAGCCTATCCCACCTTCCAAGCCGACTTTCCCGCGTCCGCCGGTGACAGCGGCGGCCCCGGGGTCATCGCTGACCCGAAAGGCAAACCGCTCATCGTAGGCATGTGTTTCCAACGCCTGAACCATGATGAGAAGGTCACGACTGAAATGACGACGACCACGGTCAAGCACCCCCTGAACATGGGCACCTTCATCCACGGCCGCTACTTGCTCGAAGCCATCGAGCTGGCCGCGAAACAGTGATCCAGCTGACCGACATGCGACGACTCTCCCTCTTCTGGGCGCTTTGCTGCGCCACCCTCGCCGCCTCGGCCGCCACGCCGAAGCCGACGAACGTCATCGTCCTTTTCGTGGACGACATGGGCTACGCCGACATCGGACCTTTCGGCAACAAAGCCCTCCGCACGCCCCACCTCGACCGCTTCGCCCAAGAGGGCATGCGTTTCACGCACTTCTACGCCACGCCCGTCTGCTCCATGTCCCGGGCGAGCCTGCTGACCGGCAGCTACAGCGCCCGCGTCAGCATGCCCGGCGTGCTCTTCCCCTCGAACCGGATCGGCCTTCACCCCGACGAGGTGACCGTCGCCGAAGTCGCCAAGTCACGTGGCTACGAAACCATGATGATCGGCAAGTGGCACCTCGGACACTTCCCGGAATTCATGCCGACGCGTCAGGGCTTCGACCACTACTTCGGGCTCCCCTACAGCAATGACATGAAGCAGAGCCGCGCGGGCTACCCACCGCTCCCGCTCTACCGCGGGGAACAGGTCATCGAGACCGAGCCAGACCAAGCGCAGCTGACGCGTCGCTACACGGAGGAGGCGGTCAAGTTCCTGCGCGCCAAACGCGCCAAGCCTTTCTTCCTCTACCTGCCCTACACGATGATCCACGACCCGTTGGCGGCCTCGGAAGGCTTCAAGGGCAAGAGCGCGCAAGGCCCCATCGGCGATGCGATCGAAGAGATCGATTGGTCGGTCGGCCAAATCATGGCCACCCTGCGCGAGCAGCTCTTGGATGAAAACACGCTCGTGATCTTCACCTCCGACAACGGCCCCGCCGGCCGTGCGGCCCCGCCGTTCTCGGGCAACAAGACGACCAACCTCGAAGGCGGCGTCCGCGAACCTTGCCTCATGCGCTGGCCGGGACGCATCCCCGCCGGCACGACGTGCGACCGCATCGCCGGCAACATCGATGTCCTGCCGACGCTGGCCACGGTCTTCGGCACGGCCCCATCGAAGGACCGCATCCTGGACGGACGCGACCTCGGGCCCTTGTTGGCCGACCCCAACGCCGCACCCGTGCGCGACACGCACCTCTACTTCACCGCAGCCCAGAAGCTGGAAGCCATCCGACAGGGACCTTGGAAGTTGTTCCTGCTCGACCCCGCGAAACGTAAAGGCGAGCCGGTCCGGACCGCCCCCGCCCTCTATAACCTGGTCGACGACCCTGCCGAGCTCACCAACCGGGCCGGGCAACATGCCGACATCGTCGCCCGACTCACGAAGGAAGCCGCCGAACGCCTGGCGGAAATCGAGGCCCACAAGCGACCCATCGGGAAACTCAGCGACGAGCCGACCGCCGGGGAGACCCCGAGCAAGTCGCCGGTGAAATTGTCCGACCTCAAGCCGGGCGCCCAACTTAAAGCCGCGGCCGCCCCGCAGGTCGGAGGACGCGCCTTCACGCTCAGCTGCACGTTTGCCACCACCCAAGCCAACACGGTTTTGGTCGCCCACGGCGGCGTGCAAGTCGGCTATGCGCTGCATATCCGCGAGGGCAAGCTGACCTTCTCGATCCGCCGCGCCACCGACGACAACAGCGAGGTCTCCTTGCCGGCGCCAACCGATGGCCAACCCCACCGGGTCCGTGCGGGCCTGACCAAAGATGGCAAACTCCTGCTGCAGTTGGACGACCAACCCGAAGTCGCCGCCAAGGGGACCGGACTGATCGGCAAGCAACCGGCGGAGGATTTCTGCGTGGGACATGACGCCGCCAACCCAGCGGCGAAATACGCCCAGCCTGAACCCTTCCGCGGGACCTTGACCCAACTGGAAATCCGCTAAGAACCTTGCCCATGACGATCCGCTTCCTCTCCCTGCTCGTCGCCTTGACGTTTGGCGCTTTCACCTACGCCGAAACCTACGAAGAGCCGAACAGCACCGCCCTCGCGGCCGCCGATGACGCCCGGGTAGCGGCGATGCTGAAACCCAACAAGGCTACCCTCGACACCGTCCTCTCGGACGACCTCCGGTACGCCCATTCCAATGGTAAGGTCGACACCAAGGCCTCCCTCACGGCGTCCTTGCTCGGAGGCGAAGCCAAGTATGTGAGCTATAAGTATACCGAGCGGACCTTCAAGTTCCCTGCCCCGGACGTCGCCACCATGGCCGGCCGACTGGAAGTCCAAGCCATCGTGGACGGCGTCAGCATGACCACCGGCATCAGTTACCTCGCCGTCTGGCGCTTGGAAAAGGGCCAATGGAAATTCCTCGCCTGGCAGTCCTGCAAGATCCCGCCCGCCACCCCGGCTAAATAAGGATAGTCAGGGGATTGGGGATTGGGGATTGGCGGGCAGGGATAAGTTACTAGAAGTCTTCGCACCCCGCATGCATCCCTCCTTCGTCGCCCTTTGCCTTGGCGCCGCTTCGGCGCTGGCCCTCGAGTACCCGCACCCGCCCGCCGATCCGCAACCGACCGGCTGG